>CAZZWG010000146.1:0-8497 GCA_964657685.1 Verrucomicrobia bacterium Tous-C9LFEB
GAGCCTTCCAGCATGCCGGCCGGGTAGGCGAGCCACACGGGATACCAGTAGGACTCGATCTCACGGGTAGCGGGCCAGCGGGAACTTGCGCCGCCGTCAAAGTTTTCAAAGGAGGGCGGATTCAAAAGCAGGGTCTTCAGAGGCATCACAGTCCTTAAGTTTACCATCCAGTCAACCAATTGCCCTTTGACAGGTGCAATGGGGATACCGGCGGTCACGGGTGCGGCGTTGTAGGAGACGGGTTTAGGGGGGTTGAAGGTGCAGGTGTGTTGACCGGGGAGGAAGGAAGTACCGGCGGCGGTGTGCCTTCAGTGGGCGGTGTTGCGGGCGCGGTTCCGGATGGGCTGGCTACGCCGGGCTGTGTGCCGACGGTTGGGGGAAGAGGCACGGAGGGTGTCGGTGTGGCGCTGGGAGGACTGGAGACCGTGCTGGGAGGTGCTGCGGGAATGGAGGCTGCAAGCCAGTTGGTGAGCGCGCCTTCCTGCCGGAGGAGGGTGACCTCGGCCTGCTGCAGCTGGAGATCGGCGGAAAGCATGTCGAGGGTGCGGAGGCGTTCCTGAAGGCGGGCATTCTGCTCATCTTTGGGGGTGAGCTGGTCGCCGGGCACGGCACCAGCGTCGGCGCGGAGGCGGACCAGGATGGCGTCGAGCTGGTCCTGGGCGAGGTCATGGTCGAGGGAGGCGAGACGGGTGCGCACGGCGAGTTCGGCGGTGCTGTGGCGTAGTTTGTCGCGGCCATCGAGAAACTGGAACTGCTGGGCCTGGGCTTCGGCGAGGCTGTGGGCGGCGTCGGCGAGGGCCTCGCGATACTTGGCGCGGTGGATCATGTCCACAATGGGGACGGAGACCTCCACGCCGACGCTAAGGGAGTTGAAGCTATTCCCAGGATGAGCGTAGAAGGGGTAGTACTGCGTATAGCTGCTGAATGCTGTGGAGATGCGGCTGTAACCGGCGCTGAAGGCCATTTGCGGCAGAAGAAGGTAGTGTTTCTGGCCGTGAGCGGTGTATTCCTTGGCGCGCGCAGCGGCAAAGGCAGCGGAGATGCCGATGACCTGCGGGGAGCCAGCTATCTCGGGGGCGCCGGGGTTTGGCGGCGAGGGTAGCTGGAGAGCGGGGATGGAGGTGTGATCGGTGGCGAGCGCACGCTGAGGCAGACCGATGAGCCGGGCAAGGTGACCGGACTGCGTGGCGATTTCGTCGTCGATGAGGAGCTTTTGGAGCTGGATTTCGGCTTCGGTGTGACGGGCCCTGGTGAGGTCCATATGGGGATCGATGCCGGCGGCGAAGCGGTCTTCGGCGATGGTTACGAGGTGATGGGCAAAGTCCAGGGCCCCGGCGGAGATCGCGCGGCGCTGGAGGGCGTTGTCCAGGGCGATGTAGGTGTTGGTGGCGTCTTCGACGGTGTCACTGCGGGCGGCATCGAGGGCGAGCCGTGCGGACTCCACGCCGGTGCGGGCGGCGCGGATGTAATCGCGTTGGGAGAAGTTGAAGACGAGGGACTGGGCGGCGATGCTGAAAACGACGGGCGGGGCCAGGGGTGCGCCAGTGGATTTGCCTACGCCGCCGTTGGCCGCGACCGCGGGGATGAAAGCGTCGCGACTTTCCGTGAGAGCAGCCTCAGCGCGGGCCACCTCCGCTTGCGCGACTTTGACCTTTGGATCGTTCTTGAGGGCAAGATTGATGGCGGCGGGAAGAGAGATCTGGGCAGACGCCGGGAGACTGAGAGTAAGCAGCGCAAGGCAGGCGAGGCGAAGAACGGGGCGGGGGAAGCGATGCGTAATGGGCAAATACATCAGAGGGAGGCCAGACCCTTCTGCGCGGGAGCGTAGTTGGCGGCAAGGGTGAGTGCCTCCTGAAACTCCTTGCGGGCACCTTCGCGATCACCCTGGGATGCGAGTATTTCGCCGATGAGGGTGTGGGCGCGAAAGGCTGGCGCCTGGTCGGTTTGACGGCCGTGGTCGAGATAGCTGCGAAGGGCGGGCATGGCTAGTGCAGTTTGGTGGATGCCGGCAAGGGCGGCGGCTGCGTCAACGACATCTGCATCGACAAGACGGTCCCGCGCGATAGCACGGCGGGCTGCGGAGGTGGCTTTGGCGGGCTCGCGTTGACGAACGTAGAAGGTGGCCAGGTCGACTAGTGCACCGGGGGAGTAGGTAACGGCGACGGCGGCGAGGAACTCGCGCTCGGCAGCGGCGGGGTCCTCACGCTTCTGAGCGAGGAGGGCGCGGAGGCGGTGGGCGACTTCGGGCAGGGTGGATTGCACGGCGTCGGCAAGCGCGGAAGCTTTTTCGACGCCTCCGCCGACGAGGAAGGGAGCTTCGATGTAGAACTCGCCCAGATCGTTGGCGGCTGCGGGGTTTGGAGGGTCGAGCTTATGGGCTGTCCCGAAAGCAGAACGCACCGCAGAGGCGAGCTTAAGGCCCGCAAGGGGACCGGCGTGTTCGGCTTTTCTGCCAAAGGCGCGACCTGCCCAGTCCTGTGCGTCGGAGTCTCCGGAAAGGCCGGCGCTGAGGGCTGTCTGGCACTCTTCCGCGGCTTCTGCCGCGAGGCCCTCGGAGAGGAAGGCGCGGCAGAGCAGAAGATGGGCACGGGCGTCGCCTGGGTTCCGCATGACGGTGAGGCGAAGGCCGGCAATGGCCTGGTCGGCGCGGCCGTGAAGGACATCCTGCTCGCAGAGATGAAGGTCGGTGGAGGCAAGGGCCGGACGGCAGAGGAGAAGGCCTGCGACGAGGGGCAGGACTGCACATGCGTGAAGGCGGGAGAGGATGGTGGCCGCGGAGGTCTTTTTCATACGCTCGGGCCTCCTCAGGATTGCGGCTTGACGCGCATGCCGTCGGCAAGATCAACGTCGGTGGTGGCGGCAAGAGCAACGATCTCGCCCTGCTGCAGGCCACCACTGACGCCGACGCGGGTGAGATTCACGTCGCCTTCGCGGATGGTCACAGGGGTTTTGACAAGGCGATTGTTGATGACGCGGAAAACGAAGTTGTTGTTGCCTTCGGTACGGAGGGCTTCGCGGGGAATGCTGAGAATGTTGAAGTGCTCCGAGGTGGTGACCCGGACGGTGACACTGCTGTTGGGGATGAGGTCACCCTTGGCGTCATCGACACTGATGAGGCAGACGCCGACGTTGCGGGTTCCGTTGTAGGTGATGACGGTAGTGGGCGCCTGGGTGACGTGGCCGTGCCAGGTGAGATTGGGTTTGGCGTCCCAGAATATGGTGACAGGTTGTCCGGCTTTGAGTTTGCCGATGTCGGGTTCGTCGAAGTAGGCGCGCACCTGAAGGCGATTGAGGTCAGCGATATTGACGAGCGCATCCCCGGCTTGGACGAAATCGAAGCGTGTGTAGGGCAGGGAATATACCGTTCCGGCGATAGGGGAGTGAACGTCGAGCGCGGCGTAGGCGCTTTGCGCGGCGGCGAGAGAGGACTTCGCCTCGGCAACCTGCGCGCGCTGGGTGGTCAGGTCAGTAGATCCGTAGCGGCCATGCAGGCGAGTTTGAAGTTGCTGTACACGCAGTTGGTCGATGTCGCGTTTGTGCTGTGCGGAGGTTAGTTCGTTGGAGGAGGCGGCGCCTTTAGCGAGTAGCGCTTGAAGCGAGGCAATGGAGCGGTCGTCTTCTTTGATCTGCGCTTCGGCGGTGTTCAGGTCAGACTGTTCGGCGAGCAGTTCGTCCTGGGTACCGCCGGACTGCATGTTTCGCAGGGAATTTTGCGAGCTGGTCAGGGAGGATTGTGCGGCCGCAATTTTGCTTTGCGCATCGGCGGCACTCAAACGCACGAGTTCCTGCCCTTTGGAGATTGTTTGCCCCAGCTTAACGGGTAGGGCCTCGATCACGCTGGCCATGGGGGCATGGACCTGAAAGTCGACGAGCGGCTCGACTCGGCCATTGGTGGGCACAGTATCGATGAGAGTTTGACGCGCGACACTTGCGGTGCGCACGGTGATACGCTCGCGGCGCCCGGGCAGGGCGTAATAGATCAAAGCAGCGGCGCTGAGGAGGATTAGGAGTGTGATCCAGACGCGGCTTGAGTTGCGTGAGGGTTCGGCCATACGCGAAAATTCAGTATATAAGACACAGCCTGTGGGGTTTAAGGTTCAGAGACTTTGGCCTGGAATGACGTTGCTGTCATTGACAAGGCAATGGGCCTGCTCGATGTCCAGTTCCCATCCGCCAAACTCGGGATGCCGGTTGTGGGAGAGGCGGCAGGCGAGGTCCAAGCAGGTTCCGGGAGCCCAGCCCTCGGTGCGGGCGCGCTCGACCCAGTTGTGGCGGCGGGTCCAGGCTGTGGCACGCCAGGAGCGGGAGTTGGCCTGGGTGATCCCCAGGGCGAGGTGACGGTCTTTCAGGATCTTGAGAGGAGCGCAGAGGCGGACGTTGCGCAGGAGGAAGATCGGTTCAGGGTTGCCGTTGCCGAAGGGTGCGAGGCGCTCGTAGGCCGCGAAGAAGGCCGGTGTGAGATCGGCGAGGTTGAGCTCAGCTTCATGGTGTAGGCCCTCTGCAACGGGTGTAAGGGCGAGGGTGCCCGCAAGGAGCTGCATGCGTTCGCGCAGGAGGGGAACGCGGTGCGAAGGCAGCGCGAAGCCGGCGGCATGGGCATGACCACCGAAGCGAAGGAAGAGAGGGTCGTCGGCTGCATGCAGATGTGCGGCGGTGAGGGCGTCGAGGAGGTGAAAGCCGGGGACGGAGCGGCCAGAGCCGTGAGCCTCGCCGTCCTGGTGGGTGAGCACGAGAGCGGGACGGTTCGTTCGCTCGACAACGCGGGAGGCAAGGATGCCGATGACGCCGCGATGCCAGGCGCTTTCGGCGGTGTCGTCGAGAACAAAGCAGGCGGGGAGACCAGCCTGGGTCTGGGTGAGGGCTTCGAGTTGAGCCTCGATTTCGGTGAGGGCGCGGGCCTCGGTGGCGCGGCGATCGTCATTGAGGCTGTGGAGTTTTTCGGCGAGGGCGCGGGCGATGGCGGGATCGCGGGTGAGGAAGAGTTCGACGACGTCGGAGGCTACGTCCATACGGCCGGCGGCATTGACGCGGGGGCCTATGCGGAAGCCGACGTCAGTAGCGGAGATGGGGCGGCTGAGATCGATGCCTGCGAGTTCCATGAGGGTACGCAGGCCGGCTTGCGCAGGCTGGCGAAGGGCATGAAGTCCGAGAGAGGCGATGATGCGGTTTTCGCCGGTGAGGGGCACGGCATCGGCGATTGTGGCGATGGCCAGAAGTTTGAGGAAGGAAGGGAAGGTCTTTTCGCGAAGGCGGTGGCGCGCGGCCTGGTCGGGGGCGGTGGACTCGAGAAGAGCCTGCGCGAGTTTAAAGGCCACAGCGGCGCCGCAGAGATCCTTGCAGGGATAATCGCAGCCCGGTTGATTGGGATTGAGGACGGCGAGGGCGTGGGGAAGGGTGCCGGCGCTGTCGGTGAGGTGGTGGTCGGTGACGATGAGGTCGAGGCCGAGGCGGGCGGCTTCTTCGGCGGCAGCAAAGGCGCGGATGCCGGTGTCGACGGAGACGACAAGACGGACGCCTTCGGCGACAGCGTCGGCTAGGCGTGTTTCACGAATGCCATAGCCCTCGTGGATGCGATGAGGGATGTGGTAGCGGATGTCGGCGGGCACGTCGAGAGAGAGGGCGGCGCGCTCGAGAGCGGTTTTGAGGAGGACGGTCGCGACGGTGCCGTCGACGTCGTAGTCCCCGTAGACGAGGACGGGTTCGCGTGCGAGAAGGGCCTGGGTGAGACGGTTCACGGCGGTTTGGAGGCCGCGCATGAGGAAGGGATCGTGGAGGCCTTCGGGCGTTGGATGGAGAAACGCCCTGGCGTCCTCAGGGCTCCGAATGTTGCGAGTCCAGAGGATCTGGGCCAGGGGGAATGGGAGGTTGGTGGCGGCGGCGAGGGAGTCCAGGCTCGCGGGAGTACTGAGGACGTTGGCTGCGGGCGGCGGCGCCGTGGACATGGGCGCCTACTCGTCGTCGTGATCGTCGACGATGATGCTGCCCATGTCGCCTACGGCGTCAAGGAGGGTCTGAAAGCCGTCGTACCACTCGGTGGCAGTTTCATAGAGGAAGATGACGCCGCCGGCGGCGAAGCCAAGCTGGATGTAGCCAGTCTTGCCGACGTGGCGCATGAGAGCCTGGGCTTCCTCGAATTCTCCGGGGTCCGCGTCGGGGTAGTTGGCTTCGCGCAGCTGGCCGATGAGGGTGGCTACGTCTTCCGGCTCGAGGAGGACGGAGTTCATGGTGATAAACGGAACGTTCGCGGCTTTGGCGTGCTCGACGAAGTCTTTCCAGCTGTCGAGGTCATCGTCTTCGAAGGCTACGGTGGGCACGTCCTCGGGCACGAAGGCGTTCATGCGGCGAAGACCGTGGCCGGCGATGAAGGCGATCATGTCGTCTTTGAGCGTGCTGAGGTCGTCGAAGTTCATTGGGACCATTTTGACAGATGCGGCGGTGGGTTGGCAGCGGCGGCTTCTTCGAGGGTTCCCCGCGGGATTTCGAGGCTGTTCTGCTAGGCTTTAGTCACCGATGATTTTCTCGAAGGACTACCTCGGATACCTGGCGCGCCAGACGACCAAGCACCTCGTCGCGGCCAAGATGATCCGAACCGATAAGCAAGGTGCTGTGGATGAGCGTGTTGCTCAGGCGATTATTGAGGAACTGTCTCTGGAAGATCGCATCAACGAAGAGGTGCGGGTCATTCTGGAGGCGTTCCAGGATGACATGCTGAAGACGGGCGCGAGCTACCCGGAGATGTTCAAGAAGGTAAAGAACGAACTCGCCCGCAAATACAAGGCGGTGCTATGAGGATCAGCCGGGACAAACTGAACAAGCTGGCACATGTGGTGGCCGACACGTTGGCAGAGATTGACGACGTGGACTTTCTGGAGGATCGAAACACGATTCGCCAGGAGGCGCGGAAGGCGCTGGAGAAGCTGCTGATGGAAGAGTTGAAGATTGATCAAGCGGCGCGGTTGAAGATCAGTTCGCAGCGAAAGATCATCCTGGAGGGGTCGCAGGAGTGGGACATTCTTTACCGCAAGTATTACAACGACGAGGTGAAGAAGCTGGGGATTTAGCGGGCGGCTGGCGAGTTGGAGTGACGGCGGGTCTTTGCTATACTCGGTGAGTCGCGTTGGGCCGTCCGGTCCATCCTCGTGGCGATATGGTGTAACTGGTTAACACGTCGCCCTCTCAAGGCGAAGAGTTCGGGTTCGAGCCCCGATATCGCTACCAATCAATCTTTAATATACGGCCGACACTCGATCCTGTTGCGGGTTGGGCTGACCTATCTGTTCGTACATGCCGTTTTGCCTGGCGTACCCATGGCGGGGGTGGGTGCAGGTGTCATTGCGCACAACTCCGCCAGCGCGCCACCAGATCTTCGGCGGCTAGTTCCCATCTTGGATAGCTGAACGTAAACCCGGCGTCGAGCAGGCGGGCCGGCACGACGCGGCGGCTCTTCAGAACGAGTTCGGACTCCGTGCGGAGAAGGAAGGTACCGACTTCAAGCATCCAGCGACAGGTTGGTATCCCGACGTGAGCGCCCCACGCCTGGCGCAGGATCCGGAGGAACTGCGCGTTGGGAAGCGGGTGAGGGGAAGCGATGTTGATCGGGCCTGCGAGAGAGGGCGTGGCGATCAGGAACTCTACGGCGCGGATGAAGTCGATCTCGTGAACCCAGGAGACGAATTGTGTGCCAGGGGAGTTCGTTCCACCAAGGCCGTAACGGACCAGCGCTAAGAAGACGTCGAAGACACCGCCGCGGTCGGGGCTGAAGGTCATTGCGCTTCGCAGGGCTACCTGGCGTGTCCCGGGCGTTGCGGTGGAGAAGAAGGTCTCCTCCCAGGCTCTTGCGACCTCAATGGAAAAATTCCATGTATCGGGCGCTCCCGGTTCATTGCCACCAAGCTCTCCGGTCGCCTCGTCCATGGGACGGTCGAGTGCATGGCGATAGATGGTCGCGGTGCTGGCGTTGAGCCAAACCGCAGGCGGGTTCCCGATTTGTTGCAACGCCTGATGGAGCACTGCTGTCGATTGAACGCGTGAGTCCAGAATGTCTTTGCGGTTCCGCTTGTTGTAGCGGCAATTGACACTTCTGCCTGCCAGGTTGATCCAGATGTCACTGTTTTCAATGTCGGCGAGCCATGGTCCCAGCGACATCCCGTTCCATGCACAGATTCGCCACGGTGCTTTCTGGGCATGGCGGCTTAGGACCAGAACGCTGTGGCCGGCCTGATGAAAGTGCCTTGCGAGGATGGTGCCGACCTGTCCGGTGCCTCCGGCGATGACGATCTTCATCGGGAGGGTCTCCCTTCCACGGAGGGGTCGCCTTCCAGGTATTGGCGCCACTCTGACGACTCGGCGACGCGCTTGATCACGGCATTGCGCTCACGCAGAAGAGCGAGCATGTAGCGGCGCAAGAAGATCATCTCGGCGAGCGGGCCGAGGAAGGGAATAGGGGCAGCGATCCGGAAGACGTCCTTCATCTCGGTGAGGCCAGCTTCCGTTGTGC
>CAZZWG010000147.1:0-8460 GCA_964657685.1 Verrucomicrobia bacterium Tous-C9LFEB
CATGTAGCATGACGGAAGAGTGAAGACGAAGGTGGGTTTTGAGATGGCGAGACCGTTGATTGTGACAGGGGCAGCCGGGTTTATTGGGCGCAATGTTGTGGCGGAATTGAACCGGCGGGGGATGGATGAGTTGATCCTGGTGGATGAGCTAGGCAAAGAGGAGAAGTGGAAGAACCTGGTGGGGTTGCGGTATGAGGATCTTGTGTCGCCGGAGGAGTTTTTGGGGTTGATTGAGGATGGGGCGTTTGCGGATGCTACGTCGTGTATTCATCTGGGGGCTTGCAGTGCGACTACGGAGCGGGATGCGGATTACCTGTTGCGGAATAACTACCAGTACACGCGGGTGCTTTGTAACTGGGCGTTGAGTAATGGGGTGCGGTTTGTGTATGCGTCGAGTGCGGCGACTTATGGGGATGGGGCGCAAGGGTACGACGATGCGGATGCGGTGACGCCTGACTTGAAGCCGTTGAATATGTATGGGTATTCGAAGCACATGTTTGATTTGTGGGCTTTAAAGCAGGGGTTATTTGCACAAGGGGACGGCGGCAACATTGTGGGATTGAAGTATTTCAATGTGTATGGGCCGTATGAGGACCATAAGGGCGATATGCGGAGTGTGGTGTCGAAGTGTTACGGGCAGATACGGGATACGGGGAAGGTGCAGTTGTTTAAGAGTTACCGGCCGGAGTTCAAGGATGGGGAGCAGAAGCGGGATTTTATCTATGTGAAGGATGCCGTGGATGTGACGCTGCATTTTGCGCTGCAGGAGGCGGAGGCGCCGGGTGGTTTGTTCAATTGCGGGACGGGGGAGGCGCGGACGTGGGTGGATCTGGTGACGCCGGTGTTCCGGGCTTTGGGGAAGGCTGTGGCGATCGAATTTATTGACATGCCGGAGGTGTTGCGGGGGAAGTATCAGTACTTTACGGAGGCGGAGGTGGGGAAACTGCGTAAGGCTGGATATAAGAAGGGATTCACGGCGTTGGAGGATGGGGTTCGGGAGTACGTGACGGGGTATTACCTGCGGTAGGTGAAATTCGGCGATTGCTCCCGCGAAGGATCTGGCGAATTACCTATTGACGTCTTCGCAGGTCCGTATCGAGTGGCTCCTGCTTTTAAGGTTCCATCGAAGGATAAGAACTACTACAAGGACGCAGAGAATCAGGGCGCGTAGGGGATAGACCATGGCGAGGTAGTCGTGCCGTCCGGTGACATCAATCAATATCCCCGTCAGGGCGATGACGATGTTGATACCCCACTTTTCCATTGGCTCAGGAGGTCGCCCGGGCTTCCAGCGCCAAAGGTTTTCGAGCGTCGGCAGGTAAGCCACCGACATGACCGCCTGGAAGCCGACGAAGCCGATCCAGCCTGTCTTCGTCAGCAGCCAAGCTGCGGTGGCACCCCCGGCAAGCCACAAGGACAGACGTTCGCTGGGAGTGAACTGTATTTTCTTACCTTTCTGAACGAACAGAAGCGCCAGAAGAATGACAGTCACCTGGATGCAGTCTGCCGCGTTCAAAGCGGCTTTGGCGAGGCTGTGATCATTTCCAGCAAGGTACGACGCCAGGCTCATGGCGACGCCCACCTCGAAGATTAGCCAGGTGGCGACTCTGGGAATGATGTCTCCATGAAGAAGCTTGAGGCAGTAGCGGACGCCTACATAGAAGACCAGCACGACTACGGTGATCGTCGCAAGATTGGTTAAGTTCACCCGTCCCAGGCTCCTGCGCCACTCCACGCATGGCGCCAGCGTAAGGGTAGACCGTCCGCTTGGCCGTTGATTCGAGGGCTCCGGATTCGTCAACCTCGGCTAACGGCGTACGGGGGTTGATTTTCAGCCGGGCGAATTGGTCAGCGATCCATGTAATTCAGCATTGGGCCTAGCAGGTATGCCACAAAAAAGCCTGCGCTGTAGATGATGGCTGAACCCCATAGTAGAGCTCGGCTCAGCTTGCTCACTTCTTCGCAGGTGGCCGGATCGTCAGTGCCGCAGGTCTCTCCTTCTCGCAGGCGAGGGGCAATGGCGTAGGTCATGAGGAAGCTGCAGGCGATCAGCGTTCCCGCGCTGCTGAATGTCCAGATTTTGTGCCGCGAGAGGCTGACCAGCCAAGGGGCAGCCGAGAGCAGAGACGCGACGGCGGTGCCCATCCCAAGAAGCACAAGCACGGAGGGCAAAGCACAGCAGATCAGTGTGCTGAACGAGCTGAACAGAGAGAAGTAGTTGAGCAGGGCCGCTCGCCTGGCCCTGCGCTCCGATGGGATGGAGGTTGCTGTGGTCACTGCGCCTCCGCGATCGAATCGTATTTGAGCGTGTCAGGAATTTTGCCTTTCGGTGCTTGCGGCAGCGTTCCTGAAACCGTGACTGTCTTTCCAATCAAAGATGTGATGTTGGCTCCGCTCCCAGCGAGGGCGTATTTGTCTGTGGTGCCTGTTACTTCGAGTACGGGAGCGGAGGCGGTCCCTGTGATCCGCCCTTTGGCGACGATTTTGGCGTCTTTGTGAGTAAAGCCGTTCTTCTCGACGGCCTGATTGAACTGCTGCATGGCGGCCGCGTTTCCCGGCGCGAGCTGGATGGCGACGAGGCCGGTGTTTAGATCCACATCCACCTTGTTGACGCCTTGGATGCCTTTCATGGACACGTGAATGGCATGAGCGCAGGGTGCGCAATCCATACCGAAGACGGTCATAGTGACCTGGTCGTACTCCGCATGAGCGGCAACGGAGGAGAGAGCGAAGAGGCCGAGGGCCAGAATGCTTTTCATGGCTAGTCCTTTCAATGTGTGCTGGTTTTGGAAGAGAACTTGAGATAGCTGAAGTTGAGAGCGAAGCGCACGGCCTCGCGACCGTAGACCGTGCTTGAAACGTCCCTGTAGAGCGGACCCTGCACGCCGCCTTCGATGGCCACGTTCTTGAAGATGGCGAGGAGGGACGGCCCGAGCCAGAGAGAGGTCGTAGAGCTGTCCGGGAGGCCGGTTCCGGTGAGTCTCACCGCGGAGGTGCGCTCTCCGGTGAACTCAAGGAGTCCGCGGTAGTCCCATTGGTTGTAGCCCCGCCTAAGCCGAGCCGGCCGATAGCCATAGACCGTGCTCCAGGAGATCGTGTCAGGGCGTTTGGTTTCGCCGGTTTCGGGGAACCAGGTGTAGCCGCCGCCCAGCCACAGGTAGTGACTTCGGGAGGCGACGCCGGTGGCTACAGTTCCCCCTACGCCAGGCGCCCGGTGTAGGCGTCCAAGACCACCCGAGTCGGACTGAGGTCCCGGCACGACAATGCCTAAGGTCCCGGTAGCTTCCAGCCGTTTTCCAACCTGCGTCACGGAATGGAGAAACCGCCACGAAGCGCCTGCTGACCACTCGCCTCCGGGGAAGATGCGTGTCTCGGGGAAGGAGCCGCTGCCGAACGTGGCGGGAGCAAAGGCATTGAACGTCAGGTGGGGTGTGAGGCCGTAGCCTATCTGACTTCCTGTTGAGAACTGCGAGCCCAGAGATCCGTACCGGCCAAACAGGCCGGTATCCAAGCTGAACTCTCCTTGCGAGTTGACCGGCGTTGCGTAGCCGAACACCGGGCCATGATCCGCGGCGCAGGCCGACGCGGAAAGCGTCAGCACGCACGCCAGACTGGCGAACTGCTTCATAACTGCTCCTTTGATTCCAATGAACGCAGGCACGTAAAGACGTGCAGGTCAGTTGGCCTGGGAGCGAATCAGATCTGGAGGACGGTAGCCGAAGCGATCAGAAGACCGGGTGGCGAGTGCTGATCCGGTACGTGCCAGAGATACCCCGTGGATGCGGGCAGCTCGACCAAGAGGGGGTAGAGCAGCGCAACCGTCGTGACCGGGAGTACGTGTGCGGTTACGACGTGTGCCGGAAGCTGGCTGAGATCGTTTCGGAACTCCACCAGACAACAGCCCTGCCTGGCGATCTCACCGCATTTGCGATGCATCTGCCGGCAGCAATCCCCCTCCATCCGACTCATCTTTGGAGCGCTGGCGCAGGCCAGGGCGGGCAGCATCATGGCCAGCATGAGAACAACTGCCGCGAAGCTGGTGAACCGCTGCACAGACCAAGTATATTCCCCGGGCTGTCTGCTGCGTTCTGATGATCGGCTCTGCTGGTCCTTCCATGCGGAAGCGTCGTTACTGGAGAACGGTCAGTCGTTCCATTATCGGGTGGCGAGCGGAAGTATGTTGTTCATCTGCAGTAAATGACGGGAGGGTCCTGGTGACCAGAGTCATGCGCCCGAGACCGACTTCTTCCCCAATTGTTGTGCTTTGGGATCCGCCGGAAGCGCAAGAGACGGGGCGGATGCTGTGGGGTTCCTGGGTGGGCTCGAAGAGCTTCTCCATGACAGCGTGAAGCGTGGGTGCGTATGCTGGGGGCGCATGTCTCAGTTCACTGTGGTTTATCCCGGGACGTTTGATCCGTTGACGAATGGGCATCTTGACCTGATTGCGCGGGGGGCGAAGATTGCGGATTCGTTGGTGATTGCTGTGTTGCGGTCGTCGACGAAGCCGGAGGCGTTGTTCAGCGTGGAGGAGCGGGTGGAGATGCTGCGGGAGGCCACGGCGGGGTACCGGAATGTGGCGGTGACGGAGTTTGATGGGTTGCTGGTGGATTTTGCGCGGGGTGTGGGAGCGCAGGCGATTCTGCGGGGGATTCGGGCGGTTTCTGATTATGAGTATGAGTTGCAGATGGCGTTGATGAACCGGAAGCTGGCGCCGGATGTGGAGACGCTGTTTTTGATTCCGGCGGAGCAATATACGTTTGTGAGTTCGCGGCTGATCAAGGGGGTGGCGCGGATGGGTGGGGATGTGAGTGCGCTGGTGCCGGCGGCGGTGCATGCGCGGCTGGTGGCGAAGGCGCGGGAGCACCAGTTGGAGAATTCGGGGCATCCGGTGGCGATGGCGGAGGCGAACCTCTCGTAGACTGTTGGGTATGAGCACAGCCGTTGCGCGCAAGGTGTTGAGTGACCGGATTAACCGGATCGAAGTGTCAGCCACGATGGCCATTACGGCCGAGGCGCTGAAGATGAAGGCGTCGGGGATTGATCTGGCGGATTTTGGGGCGGGGGAGCCGCATTTCGCTACGCCGCAGCATATTAAAGATGCGGCCATCAAGGCGATCGAGAACAACTTCACGCGGTATACGGCAGTTGCGGGCGTGCCGCAGATCCGGCAGGCGATCGTGGACCGGCACCGGGCGGATTTTGGGTCGGATTATGCGGCGGATGAGTGTGTGTTTACTACGGGTGGGAAGCTGGCGATTTTCAATGCGGTGGAGGTGCTGATCGATCACGGCGATGAGGTGATTGTGCCGGTGCCGTACTGGGTGAGTTACAAGGACATTGTGCAGTATGCGGGTGGGGTGCCTGTGTTTGTGGAGACGGAAGAGAGTGAGGATTTCCGGCTGACGGCGGGGATGATTGAGCGGGCGATTACGGAGCGGACGAAGGCAATCATTTTGAATACGCCGTCGAATCCTTCGGGGGCGGTGCTGGCGCGGGAGGATGTGGAAGAGATTGTGCGGCTGGCGCATAGCCGCGGGATTTATGTGCTGCTGGATGAGTGCTATGTGTACCTGACGTTCCAGGGCGAGCCGTTTTCTGCGGGAGCGTTGGGGGAGTGCAAGGAGCACATGATTGTGCTGGGGTCGTTGTCGAAGACGTATGCGATGACGGGGTGGCGGGCCGGGTTTGCGCTGGGGCCGAAGCCGATCATTGCGGCGATGGGGAAGCTGCAGTCGCAGAGTACGTCGAATACGGCGAGCATGGTGCAGCAGGCTTCGATTGCGGCGGTGACGGGGTCGCAGGCGTGTGTGAAGGAGATGCGGGCGGACTATGTGAAGCTGCGGGACCGGGTGTTGGAGGGATTCAAGACGATCCCGGGGCTGACGTGTACGGTGCCGCAGGGGGCGTTTTATGTGTATCCGAATGTGTCGGCGTTCCTGGGGAAGGGTGAGGTGAGGACGGCTTCGGAGCTGGCTGGGAAGTTGTTGACGGAGGCGCATGTGGTGACGGTGCCGGGTGAGGCGTTTGGGACGGCGGAGCATATTCGGCTGTCGTATGCGGTGAGTGGGGATGTGATTGACAAGGGGGTGGAGCGGTTGCGGACGTATCTAAGTGGTTTGCGGTAGGCAGGTTAGCTCGCTTTGGGTACGTCACGTTACGGCGTGAGGTTACCACTTAGCTTTGGTTCCTCAGGCTTTCTCCCGTTACCATAGCTCCATGTCATCCGTTTTTTCACCGAAGAAGCCGCCGTTTGCGGCGATCATTTTAGCCGGCGGGAGCGGGACGCGTTTCTGGCCGCGCAGTCGCAAGGCGCGGGCCAAACAGGTCCTGCAACTGGACGGCGAAGGAACGATGATCCAGGGCACGGTGGCGCGGCTGGGCGAAATGGTGTCGGCTGACGACGTTTGGATTATCACCAACAAGCTGCTGGCGGGGACGATTGCGGAGCAGTTGCCGGAGGTGCCGGTAAGCCGGTTGCTGTTGGAGCCGGAGGCACGGAATACGGCACCCGCGTGTGCCCTGGTGGCGTTTTTGTTGGAGAAGCTTGCGCCGGAGACGGTGTTGGGCGTGTTCCCGAGCGACCACACGATTGGGGATGCCGAGCGGTTCCGGCTGGTGCTGGAGGCGGGCGCGCAGCTGGCGGCGAGTGGGCCGAAGATGGTGGTGCTGGGGGTGCCGCCGACGCGGCCGGAGACGGGGTACGGGTATATCGAGCTGGGGGCGGCGTCGCTGCCGGTGCGGGTGGGGCAGGAGTGCGTGAGTGTGCGGCGGGTGCGCCGGTTTACGGAGAAGCCGGACATTTTGAAGGCGCGGGCGTTTGTGCGGTCGGGCAATTATGCGTGGAATAGCGGGATTTTTCTTTGGAGTGCGGGGACGCTGGCGGGTGCGGTGCGGGAGCACAAGCCGGAGATGGCGGCGTTGCTGGAGGAGATAGCCGCTGCGTTTGGGACGCCGGGGTTTGAGGCGAAGTTTGCGGAGTTGTATCCGCAGTGCGAGTCGATTTCGATTGATTATGCGGTGCTGGAGCCGCGGTCGGCGAAGGGGGAGGCGTATTCGCAGCTGTATTGTTTGCCGGCTGATTTTGCGTGGAACGATCTGGGGTCGTGGGCGGCGCTGTATGAGCATATGGCGGATGTGAACGATCCGGGGAGCGTGAATGTGATCGAGGCACCGCATGGTGTGGAGATTACGTCGACTGGATGTTATGTGTACTCGCCGAAGAAGGCGGTGGCGCTGGTGGGGGTGAAGGACCTTGTTGTGGTGGAGACCGAGGATGCGTTGCTAATTACGACGCGTGAGGGATCACAGGATGTGGGGCTTGTGGTGAAAGAGCTGCGCAAGGCCGGACGGGATGATTTGACGTAATGGGTGCTGAGACTTTGGGCGCGGCTGCGCAGACAGTTGTGAAGTTTGGGACGGACGGTTGGCGCGGCATTATTGCGGATGACTTTACGTATGAGAATGTCCGGGTGGCGGCGCGGGCGATTGCGCGCTATGTGCTGGCGCAGGAGCGGCTGGAGCGCGGCGTTTGTGTTGGGTATGACACGCGGTTTGGGTCGCGGAGCTTTGCGCGGATTACCGCGGAGGTGATGGCAAAGGCTGGGATTCCGGTGGCGCTAGCGAGTAAGGTGACGCCTACGCCGGAGTTGTCGTATGCGGTGCGCGGGCGCGGGGCTGTGGGTGGGGTGATGATTACGTCCAGCCATAACCCGGCGGAGTGGAATGGGGTGAAGTACAAGGCGAGTTATGGCGGGTCGGGGAAGCCATCGATTATTGCGGAGATTGAGGCGGAGTTGGGAAAGCCTCTGCCGGATGCTGCGGAGGCTGGGGCGATTGAAGAGGTGGATTTTACGCCGCCCTACATGCAGGCGCTGGAGAGTTTTGTGGATCTGGAGGCGATCCGGGCTTCGGGTTTCCGGTTTCTGCTGGATCCGATGTTTGGGGCGGGTCAGGGGTATATTGCGGGGATTTTTGAGCGGGCCGGGATTCCGTATGTGGCGATTCGGAGTGAGGTGAATCCGGCGTTTCCGGGAATCAATCCGGAGCCGATTCTGCCGCATATTGCGCTGACGCAGAAGAAGGTTGTGGAGGAGCGCTGCGATGCGGGGCTGATCACGGACGGGGATGCTGACCGGATTGGGGCGGTGGACGAGCATGGCAATGTGGTGGACGCGCATAAGATCTTTGCGATTTTGCTGCAGTGGCTGGTGACGCGGAAGAAGTGGCCTGGAGAGGTAACGCGGGCGTTCAACACGACGAAGATGCTGGACCGTATTGCGGCGAAGCATGGGCGGCGGTTGCATGAGCATGGGATCGGGTTCAAGTATGTGTGCGACCTGATGCTGACAGAGGACATTCTGATTGGCGGGGAAGAGTCCGGCGGTGTTGGCCTGAAGCGGCATCTTCCGGAGCGGGATGGGCTGCTGAACAGCTTGTTATTGGCCCAGGTGATGGCGGACG
>CAZZWG010000148.1:0-8436 GCA_964657685.1 Verrucomicrobia bacterium Tous-C9LFEB
TTTTCCACAGTGTCATATTCGGGACTCCGTTTATCTCTAAGGCGATTAGCCATTGTGAGCTTGTAGAACGATGCTTGCAATCGCGAGGAGTAGGAGCAAGGCTTAACGACTGCCCGCAATCCAACCTGCCGTGGTCGAGTTTCAACCTGCCCTGGCCAACTGTTCGGGCGATGGCGCGCCGCCCGCTTTGTGCAACTTGGCAATGGTCGCAATTGCGTGTACGACATAAAGCTAATTGACACCCAGAGCTAAGCCAATACTTATGGGTAGACCCAACCGGTTACCGACAGGCAGTAGATCAACCACCACGATCAGCGCCGTGATACTCCAGGCATAAACCAAAAGCTTTCGATAAAAGAACCAGACAGGCCCTGGAAAGAATGCTGCTGCGTAAAAGCCGTTGCCCGCGAAAGAGAACTTGAACTTCTCGCCCGCGGGCCTATTCGCCACAGCATACGTGCGCTCATAGAGAGCGAGATCTTTGTCTGAGTGTGGCCCAGAAAAGGTGGAAACTTCACACCTGCGAGGAACAGGATCCGGATCTCGCATGAAGTCCAGGTACGCTCGGTTGGCCATTGCACGATACGACTGTGCTAGCGCGCGGCTGGTTGCCTTCGCTGCCCTCACAGCGATGAACTTTGTCGATACTGCCCTTTCGCCTGGCGAGAGGCTTTCTATCAGGGTGGCGGGATGTCCGACATACCGCCGACGCGGTAGAACACGTTATTCACTAGCCTTCCTTTGATTAACGACTTCTCGTCCCCATGTCACTACAAAACTGCGCGCCACTGCCAAATTACTCACCGAGGTCGAGTTCATCCGGATCGCTCCCGGATCACGGCCGATCCGGACCCAACGAGTCAGAGAGATCATGCGTGATGGCGACGAGGCCACCACCATGAAGCGTAAACCGATCAAACGCAGCAGGAAGCCGGCTAAGACCGTCCAGCGACTCCCTTATCTCGAGCACGCCAGAAGCGCTGTCCTGAACAGCCTGAGTCCTGTGGATGCTCAGTGCGGGTACCGCCACGAAAACGACGAGTTCGTGGAATGGTATTGTTCCGAGCCTCGGTTGGCGTTCAACCGGATTTCGTTCTACGGTACCGTACACACCTGGAATCTCGTGGTCTAGCTCTAGGAACAGTCAACCTGCGGCTAGGGGCGGTGCGTCGACTTGCTTACGAGGCGGCCGACTGCGGCCTGCTAAGCGTTGAGGCTGCGGCGGGGGGCAGGCGAGTCAAAGGGATGAAGAAGCTCGGAGTGCGTCTTGGTAACTGGCAATGGCTGATCAAGCAATGAAAAACTGGACAGCATCGGCCGGCAAGACGCTCAAGTACAAACGGGACAGGGCGTTGCTTGCCATTTTGCTGGCTTGCGGTCATAGGAGGCACGAGGCGGTCACGCTCACGCTGGACCCTTGCAAAAGAGAGAGGAGCACTGGGCCATCGTCGATCTAATCGGAAAAGGCAGTCATGTGCGAACCGTACCTGTGCCGGACTGGGTGAGGCAGCTTCTCGAATAGTGGATCGTCGCTGCGGGCGTGACACACGTAAGTCTTCCGACGAGTGAACAAGGGGGGTGGGACGTGGGGAGCGTTTTTCACAGAAGAAGCTGTTCGGCACATTGTCCGGAACTCGGCCAAGCTCGCCGGGATGCCTAAACTGGCGCCCCACGACCTTCGTCGTACCTGTGCTCGGCTCTTTCACACGCGTGGCGGCGAACTGGAGCAAATCCAGTTTCTACTGGGGCACAGCTCGATGCAGACCACTGAGCGATACCGCGGCTGCAAACAGCGCATCCGGGCGGCAGTAAACGACGAGATCGGGATCGAAGTCAGCGCGATCGCTTCATGAGGTCCGGATGGCCGACCATCCGGGAATCCCGGAGGAGCAAAAGGTACCCGGTGCTCTGGACACACATTCCTAGAAGACGTTCCGAAGGTGACGATACAACTGCTTCCTTTGTCGCCCGCTCAGCTTCCGGAAGATAGCCCGATTGGAATGTCCTGCTGCGAAGGGAAGCGACATCGTGAGCGGAGGGAGCCGCGGATCCCAGACACGAAACCTCCTAAGCCAATGTGGCCGAAGGCGAAGAATCCAGCGCGAACGTAGCCCTGGACGAAGAACTCCTCGAATGCGCTAGCCCGTCCTTCGGTTAAGGCTGACGAGGGACAGACACGATCACTCTGTGTCAATTACGATGATCGCATCACTTGTGCGCTTTGGATTTGAACAATTTTGCATGGTGCCAGCTCATCGGCCCGCATACGAGTGCTGAACGGCTACGTTGGAGAAGGAGGGGACGGGTTGGGCCAGCGAAAAGGGAGGTCTTTGTGGAGTGCGGTTCTGGTCAGTTGCATCGCAGCTTCGGGACAGAGAGCAGCCACAACAGCATACGAATGGAGGAACGTCCAGATTGTGGGAGGCGGGTTTGTGGATGGTGTTATTTTCCACCCCAAGGTCAAAGATCTGCGTTATGCACGCACTGATATGGGCGGTGCGTATCGATGGGACAATGCAAGCCGCCGCTGGAAGCCGATGTTGGATTGGGTGCCTTATAAGGATCTGAATCTTATGGGTGTTGAATCCATCGCTGTCGATCCGTCCGATGCGAATCGCGTTTACCTGGCGTGCGGGACGTACACCAACCCTCGCACGCCAAACGGGGCCATCCTGCGCTCCGAAGATCGCGGAGAGACCTTTCAGCGCACCGATGTGCCCTTCAAGTTTGGAGGCAACGAGGATGGACGCGGCAACGGGGAGCGTCTTGCTGTCGATCCGGGTGACAGCCGCGTGCTGTACCTCGGCACACGGCACGACGGTTTATGGCGATCCGGCGACAGTGGTGCGACGTGGGCGCGCGTAGCCAGCTTCCCAGACATTCAGGAGGCCGTCCCTTCCATGCCGCCCGCTACTCCCGGGGAGACTCCGGAACAGCATTATCGACGCATGCCGATCCGCGGCGATGGCATCGTTTTCGTGAAATATGCCCCTGGAGCCGGGGAGGCGGACCGGCATCGTCCCACGCAGACGATCTACGTGGGGGTGTCGCTGATGAATCGACCCAACCTGTTCGTGTCCCACGACGCCGGCCAGAGCTGGCAGGAGATCCAAGGAGAACCAAACCAGTACCGTCCAGAGCGAGCCGCGCTCTCCAGCGACGGCTTCCTCTACGTGGCCTATGGGACTGCGCCTGGACCTTCGCACATGGTGAACGGTGCGGTCTGGAAGCTGAACACCCGCGACGGTTCGTGGACGGACATTACGCCGGATCGTCCTGAACCGGGGACGAAGGCATTCGGCTACGCAGGGGTCTCCGTCGACGCTCAACATCCGAAGACGGTGATCGTCAGTTCTTTTGGCCGGCCCGGGTCTGCAGGTGGCGAAGACATCTTCCGGTCCATCGACGGTGGCGCGCACTGGACAACGATCTTTGGCAGTGGCGGGCGGTATGACTACAGCCTTGCGCCGTACGTAAAACCCACGCCCATTCACTGGCTCTTCGATATTGAAATTGATCCGCTGAACCCTGACCACGCTACCTTCACGACCGGCTATGGCGGATGGGAGACCTTCGATCTCACGGCTGCAGATCAAGGGAAGCCCACGCACTGGAGCATCTTGGCTTCGGGGATCGAGGAGACCGTGGGATTGGCGCTGGACAGCCCGGCATCCGGTGTTCCGTTGATCAGCGCCATCGGGGACTATGGCGGCTTCGTGCATGCAGACCTGGACCACCCAGCGCCGGAGGGCGCGTCCGCTCCACCCCGCTTCGGCAACACAACCGATGTGGTCTCTGCCGCTTTACGGCCCGAGCTAGTTATCCGTGTTGGAGTAAACGCAGAGCACAAACTCGACGCGAACTTCAGCTATTCGCAGGATGGGGGCAAGACCTGGCAGGCAAGTATCAGTACGCCGGCGCCAGGCAGCCGGTCAGGTACGGTCGCCGTGTCGGCAGATGGATCAACCTGGGTGTGGACGCCGGAGCGCAAGGGCACCTATCTCACGCGAGACCAGGGGGCCACCTGGACTGCGGTGCAAGACCTGCCCACAGGCCTCAGGGTGACGGCAGATCCAGTGGATTCAAAGCTGTTCTATGCGATCTCACTTAAAGAGCAGAGGATCTACCGCAGTTCGGACCGCGGGACTACCTTCTCCCCCGTAAGGTTCACTCTCTCCGATGGACCTGCGGGATTGCTCGTGAGTCCACGGGCGGATGACAGGGGCGGTCAGGATCAGATCTATGCCGAGCCTGGCCGGTCCGGTAAGCTCTGGTTTGCGGCCTTCAACGGTCTGTACCTCGGCACTCTGAACAGCACAGCACAGGAATCGGCCTTCACGCGCATGCCCGGTGTAGATGAGGTTCACGCGTTCGGCATGGGCAAGGCGGCGCCGCAGCATGCAGATGCGGCGTTGTACCTGGTCGGGACGATCCAGGGTCAACCCGGTATCTTCCGGTCAATCGATGACGCTCGCACCTGGACGAGAATCAATGACGATGCGCATCAATGGGGTTTGGTCTTGCAGATTGCGGGAGACCCGAAGCAGTACGGAAGAGTCTATGTTGGGACCCACGGCCGAGGCATCTTCTATGGCGATCCCCGATGATCCCGTGTGGAAGGTAAACAAGGGCTTGGTGCGTTTCCTCCAGGCGCCTGGTTTACGGGCGTGAGTATGGGCAGGTTCAGGGAAATTCAAACAGTCCTACTATGAGGCTCTCGGAAGCAGATATGTGTCGTCGAGGTGAACCTTGCGAGACGCCTTACCTTGGACAACAGTTGTCTGCCTGTACTCTTGGGTGTGCTGTGGAACGGCACGTGCTGTGCTCGCCCAGAATGAGGCCCGCCTCCCCAAAATGTTGACTCGTTGCATGGCACCGAGCTTGGTTCGCGTATGAATCGGCTGATCAGCCTAAACAACTTCTGGGGTTATACCCGGCGGGCTTTTGTTTCTGAAGGCGTCAAGCTACCATAGAGGGCGGTTTTATCTCAATGCTTCATCTGGATTTGCGTCCAACCGGAGACTCCTGCATGTCCGTGGGATCGTAGAGGCTGAGTCCGCCATGATGAAATCACTGATATTACCGCTCGTGGAGGGCCACACATGGTCGTAGCCGCTGGGCATTTGCACCCGTTGCCCGCTTGAAGGGTTCTTGTAATCGCCCGGTCGCCCATGTAGAGCGCAAGTAGTTTGTGAGCTGTGATCGAGTGCGGCAGAGCGGTTTTGAGTCACACTCGAAACCGCTTGGGACCGATCATTTGCAGCATGACTTCGAATCGTCGCTTGCTGCGCAGCTGCGTTGGCGTTGTCCTGCGCCATGTGTTGATGGATCGATTGACCTGCGCATAGGCGCTATTGATCTTCTCGTAGAGCCCGGCGACGAATATCGTGCATTGCGCGTCCAGTCAGGGTCGATCTGGACAGAGGAAGCGAGGTCATCAACAGCTTGTCGTTCTGTTGAAGCTGGCCGGGCGGCGCATAGATCACTGCGGCAAGAGGCAGATCGTTATAGGTCACGGTGCCTCTCCGGGTACTGAGTCGGTCGGGTGCGTGGCAAGCACGACCAGCCACAACTCCGCGGCGTGGCCCGGGAAGGTGCCCGTCAGATGCGGCCGCGCGGCTT
Source organism: Verrucomicrobia bacterium Tous-C9LFEB (assembly GCA_964657685.1). Classification (GTDB taxonomy): domain Bacteria; phylum Acidobacteriota; class Terriglobia; order Terriglobales; family Acidobacteriaceae; genus Granulicella. Next base: position 5,623 of record CAZZWG010000148.1, read on the forward strand.
CTGCGGTGATATGGGATCCTTCGTGCTGGTTTTGCACCAGAAACAATCTGAGGAATCTCGGCGCTGATTCCTGGGACGGTTCGACCTGTCCCACAACATGGGCGTCGGGTACTGTCCTTGCGGCACCTTGCGGCAGAGCCTCGGCAAGTGATCTTGGCTGCTCGATGCTGCAGCTGAAGGCGCTCTTGAGAACGGGGAACGTGTCTACAAGAAGCACTTTGTAGGCACGATCACCGAGCTTCCCAAGCGGAAAAACGCGGAAAAGGCGATTGCACAGTTCAGAGTCAACGTAAACGAGGGAGCGGCGTTCGCTCCCTATAACCTCGAGCAGCTACTGACCATTACCGGATTGTCGAGTTGCCGTCGAAAGCCTACTCAACACGGGAGGGATACAAGAACAATCTCAAGCACCCCATCCTGCCGAAGTGAGGACAACACACCCTTTCTTCGATCAAGTCCGTCGCAGTCGAAGAATGGCTTCGTGGGCTCAAGACGAACACGGGGAAGGGAGCCAGCCCGGCAACCAAGACCGCTCATAAACCCTTTGTCACTAAGGTTTATGGCGGGGACGACGGGGCTCGAACCCGCGACCTCTGCCGTGACAGGGCAGCGCTCTAACCAACTGAGCTACGTCCCCAGAGGGTTTCTCTGGGTTGTCTGCTGCGCTGGGGACGCGGCTTGACAACTTTCTGATGGTAGCGGCTTTGGGGGTGGAGGTCAACCCTGTGCAGCTACCAGGCGCGGGACCAGTTGGGGCCTTCCTGGGCGTTGTCGCGGAGGCGGGCGTTGATGCCGGCGCGGTGTTCTATGAGGCGGCCGAAGAGCCAGAGGAGGTCGGAGAGGCGGTTGAGGTAGGCGATGGCTTCGGGTTGGACGGTTTCTCCGGATTCGTGGAGGCGAACGGCGCAGCGTTCGGCTCGGCGGCAGACGGTGCGGGTGATTTCGTAGGCTGCGGATTCGCGGTGGGCGCCGGGGAGGGACCAGTCGGCGAGGATGCCTTCGATGGACTCGATCTCGTGGACCTGCTGGGTGAGGTGGTCGACGTCTTCGGGCTTGAGGGCGGAGGGGGTTCGGGTGTCGGTGGCGGGTCTGGAGAGGGCGGAGCCTACGCGGAAGAGGGTGCGCTGGATGGTCTCGGTGCGGTTGCGGAGGTCTTCGTCGGTGCAGAGGCTGCGGGCGAAGCCGAGGGTGGCGTTGAGTTCGTCGACGGTGCCGTAGGCTTCGACGCGGAGGTCGGCTTTGCTGACGCGGGTGCCGCCGGTGAGGGCGGTCTGGCCGGTGTCGCCGGTCATGGTGGCTATGCTCATCGGGAGGGTACCCCTCCGGTGTTTTGCTGCAAAGTCTTCGATTGAGGCATTTTAGGGGTGGACTTTGAGCTGCGGAGTCCGGCGGTTCGGCTGGCGGTTGCCGGTTTCAAAGAGGGCATAGTTCCATTGTAGAGAGTTGCGTGAATTGGTCGGCAACGCCAAGAGGAAGGATTGCGATTTGTTTTGAGCGTGCAGAATGCGGGTATGGTGTTGCGGGCGTACCGGGAAGAGGATTTTGAGGCGGTGTATGCGCTGGACCGGGTTTGTTTCCGGCCGCGGTTTCGGTTTTCGCGTGCCATGATGCGGCGTGTCGTGGGGGCGCCGGGGGCGGTGGTGCTGCTGGCGTGGGAGGGGGAGGCGCTGGTTGGCTTTTGTGCGGCGGAGGTGGAGCGGGAGGGCGAGGCGGTTTGGGGCTACCTGGCGACGCTGGATGTGGCGCCGGCGAGCCGGGGGCGCGGGATTGCGCGGGAGCTGATGCGGGCGGTGGAAGAGGAGGTGGCCGGCAAGGGAGCGGAGGGGATGGTGTTGCATGTTTTTGTGGGAAATGCGGTGGCGGTGCGGCTGTATGAGCGGATCGGGTACGAGCGGGTGGGGCGGGAGGTTGGGTTTTATGGGCGGGGGTTCGATGCGTGGGTTTACCGGAAGGCGTTGGTGGGGTTAGGGGGCGAAGGCTAACGCCTTCTGATCTGCAGGCTGAGGTGTGCAGCTACATCGGGCGTAGGGCGGCTACATCGCGGGAAATGGCGGAAGGGAATAGGTCGTGCTGGCTTCTTTGGCGTGGGTCGGGTAGAAAGTGACTCGGAGGGCTTACTGTGCGGAGTGTTTTGGGTTTGGTTCTGTTTGCGGGTTTGATGGCGTTGCCGGTTGCGGAAGGGCAAGGGACGAAGCCGGTGCCTTCGTCGTGTACGCCGGCTGTGAATGCTGGGTTGGCGCAGTTTTTGTCTGCGAATGGGAGGCCGAGCCAGAGTGTGGATCAGGACAATGTGATGGTGTGTGGGACGATGCTGCGGAACTCGATTGCGCAACATGCGGGGCATAGCGGGAGCGGGTCGCACCATGTGTTGTTGCTGAGTGTTCCTACGCAGAGTGGGACATTGCAGGTGGAGGTTGTGACGAACGATGACCTGGATGGGGTGGTTACGGGGAACGCGGGGGACACGGTGTATGCGTATGGGCAGGCGTATGTGGATCCGCGGCCTTTGCGTTTGCAGGGATTGACGTTGGCGGGTGGGGTGCATGAGCCGCATTGCTCGACGCATCGTGGGGCGGAGGATGGGTGGGTTGTGGTGGCGGGGGTGAGGTATCCGAAGGGTGGGTGTTCGGGGGCGCGGTAGGCGCGTGGATGTTGGGTGGAAGGGTGATGCTGGCGAGCGGTTGGCGGATGACTTGGCGTTGGTTGGCGAAGGTTCCTGGCGATTGGGCGGGGTGTTGTGATGGCCCGGCTGAAGCCGGGGCTATGACGAGGCGGGGTGTTTTTTTAGGCGTTTTGTGCGGGGAGGCGGTGGGG
>CAZZWG010000149.1:0-8425 GCA_964657685.1 Verrucomicrobia bacterium Tous-C9LFEB
GTGAAGAGGAGGCCGCCGAGGAAAGCGTAGCCGAGGATCTCGCGCAGGATGTAGGTGGTGAGGATGCGGGGGCGGAACGGCACGGCGGTCTTAGGTGAGTGTAGCGTGTTGGGGCACGTGTGGAATGTGGGTTGAGGTGGGCTGGCCGGTGGTTCCCAGCGGGGATCCGTGCTGTCGGTTCCACCATTGGTCGTACATGCTTTCGAAGGCTTCGGCGAGGGCGGTGGCGAGGGCGGCGGCGTCACAGAGGGGGCTGGCTGCCATTTGATCGCGGAGGTCGTGGCGGGGAGGAGGGTTCTTGGCGATTTTCTCAATGATGCCCGCGAGTTGGGTGGGATGGGAGGCGATCCACTCGGGGCGGCCGAGGGAGCGGAGGATGGAGGCTCCCATGCGGCCGCCGATCCAGGTGCCTTCGAGGGCGACGAGAGGGACGCCCATCCAGAGGGCGTCGAAGGCGGTGGTTCCGCTGTTGAAGGGGAGTGTGTCGAGGGCGATGTCGAGCTGGTTGTAGAGGAGCATATGGCGTTCGTGGCCGTGCTCGTAGGGGATGAAGGAGAGGCGGGACGAAGCTATGCCGTTTTGTTCGAGGAGGGAGCGGATGCGGGTGTGCGTCTCGGCTGGGCGGGTGTTTTCGTCCTCGAGGAGAAGGCGGCTGTGGGGGATGGCGCGGAGAACGTGAGACCAGAGGGCGATGGTTTCTTCGCGAATTTTGAAGAGGCGGTTGAAGGAGCCGAGGCGCAGGGTGCCGTCCGGGGAGGGAGTCCAGAGGGTGTGATTGAGGGCGTGATCGCCGCGATAGGCGACGGCGATGCGGGGGAGACGCCAGAGGCCTTCGCTGAAGGCGGCCTGGGCGTCCCGGGGGGCGTCAGGGTCGGAGAGGAACCAGTCCATTTCGGTGAGACCGGTGGTGCTCCAGTAGCCGATGTAGGTGCACTGGACGGGCGCGGCGCGGCGGGCGAAGAGGCCGAGGCGATTGTTGGCGGTGTGGCCGGAGGTATCGAGGAGGACATCGATGGCCTGGTCGCGGATGCGCTGTGTGGCGGGGTCGTCGGGGAGGCCGGTGAGGGGGACGATGTTGTCGGCGAGGGTGCGGAGGTCGTCGGCGCGCCCGTTGAAGTGGCCGGCGGTGGGAAAGAGGGTGATGTGGATGCGGGTGCGGTCGAAGTGGGCCAGGAGCGGATGGAGGAACTCGGCTACGGCGTGGGCGCCGAGCTCGGAGGAGACGATGCCGAGGCGGAGGCGGCGGCCTGCGCGTGGGGAGCGGGGGAAGGCGCCGGGGGTGGTGCGCAGGAGTTTTGCATGGTGGCGTTGTGGCTCGGGTATGAGGGCGATCTCCCAAGCCCTGGCGAGGTGTAGTTCCTCGGCTGCGGTGATGTTGCGGGTGAGGGCGTGGGTGTGGAGGAGGTTGCTGTAGGCGGCGGGGAAGTCGGGCTGGATTTGCAGAGCGCGCTGGAGAGCGTTGATGGAGTCGTCGATCAGGCCCTGCTCGCGGAGCGACTCGGCGAGATTGAGCGGGTAGCGGGGGTCGTTGGGGTGGAGGGCGGCTGCCTGGCGGAGGAGGGTGACGGCTTCCGCGAAGCAGCCGAGGCGGTGGAGGGCGCTGGCGCCGTTGAGGGCGACTACGGCGAAGTCCGGGGAGAGTTCCAGCGCGCGTGCGGAGGCTTCGACGGCTTCTTCGTAGCGCCGGGCGGCGTAGAGGGACTGGCTCAGGTTGACCCACGCCTGTCCGAAGGCGACGTCGAGGGAGAGGGCGACGCGCTGGCTCGCGATGGCCTCGTCGGTTCGGCCGAGGGCTTGCAGGGCGGAGCCCATGTTGCTGAAGGCGAGGGGGTTTTCGGGGCAGAGTTCGAGAGATCGGGCGTAGTGGACGATAGCCTGGGGATATTGGCCCAGGGCGGCGGAGCAGACACCGAGGTCATTGAGGGCTTCAGGGAAGTCAGGGTGGAGTTCGAGGGCTTGCTGGAGAGCGGCGAGGGCTTCCTGAAGCCGGCCATCGTGTAGAAGCGATCGGCCTTGTTCGTGGGCGGCTCTCGCGCCGGACGGGGGCTTGCGGCGCGGTGGGACGGTGGGACGAGGAGCGTGAGCGGAGATACATCCGGCGAGGCAACAGGTTTTGTATTTGCGACCGGAGCCGCAGGGACAAGGGGCGTTGCGGCCCGTTGCCAAGCTTGCGTTCCTGGAGGGTGATTGAAGGCTGCTCGGCATCAAGGGGTTTTGCTGAAGACCAGCATGCAACGAAAAGAAGGCGAAGGCGATCCCGCAAGAGGGGGAGAGATCTGCAACGAAAGATTCGGAAGTTCAAGGGAGGCGGGGTGTGGGGAGCGACTTTGAGGAGGGATAGAAGGCGTTGGGACCTGGTTGGAGGATGCTGAAGAGAAAAGCCATGGATGTACTTGCGGGCTTGAGGAAGGAGAGCAGATACGAGCGATTCAGAGTTTGTACGGGAACGGAGCGTGCGGGTTGGGGACGGTTTTGAGGCGGCTTAGAAGGGAATGCCTCCTGGACCTGGAGATGTTCCTGGTTATGTTTCTGGAACTGTTCCTGGAGGTGCGTTTATGCCATCGAGGTAAGCGTGCCAGGGTACTTTGGATTGATGACAGCGCACCATTGTTTTCTTGACCCGCTAGCACTGAAGTTGTACACCGGAGGAGGACTGCACAGATTGGGAAAGTGACCGGTTGCGAGATGGTTCGGTGGAACGGTGTAGAGAAGCGTTGGAAGAAGGCGGCGGATGCAGCGATTGCGGCCGCGCAGTTTGGCCCTGAGCGGGACCGTCTGGCGGCTGAGTTGGCGAAGCGGGTGTGGGTGGCGAACGGTGGCCGGGAGTGGGTGGATGCACGAGGCGAGGGCTCGTTGCTGGCGCTGGAGGCGTTGGCGCTGCGGCACCTGCATGATGGGGTGGTGCGGGCGTCGGCAGCGTTGCGTTATGTGAGTGTTCTGGAGGGAAATGCGCGCCTGGCGGACTATGAGGATGCCCGCGCAGTGGAGGCGGAACGGCAGTGGGCGGAGGAGTATCTGCGGGGTGCGATGCAGAGTGAGTTGTGGATGACGGAGGGGGACTCCGTGTCAGGGCGGCGCCGGGATGCAGGGGAACGCCTTGAGACTTTGCGGACGCGGTTGGCGGCGCTGCTGATGGCGGAGTTGAAGTCGGCTTCGATTGCGGCTGCGTAGGGGAGTGAACCGCGACGGTCTAGGCGGCTGAAGGTGGGGCGAAGCGATAGCCGATGCCGCGGGCGGTGAGCAGGTAGACGGGGTTGGTGGGATCGGGTTCGAGGTAGCGGCGCAGGCGGACGATGAAGTTGTCGATGGGGCGGGTGTCGGTGTCGCTTTGGAGGTGCCAGACCTCTTCGAGGATCTCTTTGCGGGCGATGACGCGGTTGGGGTTGGTGAGGAGATAGCGGAGCAGGTCGGCCTCCATGACGGTGAGGTGGACGTGGAGGTTTTCTGCGCGGATTTCGAGGGTGTTGAAGTCGATGAGGCGGTCTCCTATGGAGATCTGGTCAGGGGCTGGTGCGGGGGTTTGTGATTCGGGTGGCGGGGTAGCGGGTTGGCCGGGGAGGGCCGTCGATGCTCCCTGCCAGGCGGTGCGGCGGAGGAGGGCGGTGAGGCGGGCGAGGAGGACGTTGAGGTCAAAGGGTTTGGGGAGGTAGTCGTCGGCGCCGGCGGCGAAGCCTTCGAGGATGTCTTCGGTGCGGCCGCGGGCGGTGAGGAGGAGGATGGGGGTGTAGTGGCCGGCGGCGCGGAGGGCGCGGGTGATGGCGAAGCCGTCCTGGCCGGGGAGCATGACGTCGAGGAGGATGGCGGCGGGGGGATCGTCTGCCTGGAGAAGGTAGTTCAGGGCGTTGTTGCCGTCGGCTTCGTGATGGGTTCGGAAGCCCTCGGCCTGCAGGTTAAAGAGGAGGCCCTGGGCGAGGTGGTCTTCGTCTTCGACGATGGCGATGAGGGATGGCGGCATGGGTGTTCCCGGTTCTCGCTCGAGGCGGAAGCCTCCAGACAGGATACTGATGCGGGCTGGCAGGTGAGGGGATGTTGCGGAACAAGGTCTGCGGGGGAAGCGTAGCAGGTGTTGGTTGCGCGATCGAGGAGGTCTGTGCGAAGGGTGAGGTTGACGAAGTGTTTTGTGTATTTCCTGGCACTTGGCCTGGCGCCCAGGGGGCTTCGTGGGATGGCGCAATCCATGCCTGCCCCGGCGGATCCGCTTTTTGCCACCGTGCAGATGCTGGATGCGAAGCTGTTTACCGCTTACAACGCGTGCGATATCAGAACGCTGGGAACGATGGTGTCTGACGATCTGGAATTCCCCCACGATCAAACCGGGCTGATGGCAGGGAGAGAGCCGTTTCTTGCGGCGATCCGGCAGAACATCTGCGGAAAAGTGAGACGGGAACTGCTGCTGAAGACGCTGGAGGTTTATCCGCTGAAGGGTATGGCGCGGTTGAGCTTGGGATCCACCGTTTCACACATCCGGGACATCCCGAAGAGGGTGCCGGTGACGCGAAGTTCGTGATTCTGTGGCAGAACACGGGCGGGGTTTGGAAGATGACCCGGGTGATCAGCTACGAGCACAACCAGGGTTTGCTTGCGAAGTAGCCGGGCCCCCTCCCTTCTGGATGCCCAACGCTTCGTCGTGAGTGCTGGCATATGCTGTGGGGATGCTCTTTTCCCCGCGATTGCTGCTGGCAGGTGTTCTTGGTTGGGCCACATGGTGTTGTGCGCAGGATGCGCTTGTTTTGCCCTCGGCCAATGGTCTGCAGACGGAGACGGATGAGTACACGCGGTATGAATTGCTGGATCCTGCTTCGGCGAGCTTCCGGATTTATTACGAGGTGACGGCTACGACGGCGGGGGCGAAGTATTTCTATAACCCGATTCGCAAGGGGAGTACGGCGTCGGAGGAGAGTGTGCTGGATGCGATGACGGGGGCGCCGCTGGAGTTCAAGGTGGTGAGCGGGGCGGAGGCGCAGCGGGATCCGTTGATGGCCAAGGCGGATGCGTCGATGGACTATATCAAGGTGACGCTGGCGCGGCCTGTTCCGGAGCATGGGCAGGGGCGGGTGGTGATTCTGAAGACGTATAAGGATGCGAAGAGCTACCGCGTGGAGGGAGACGCGCTGGTGTTTGACCGGCCTCTGGGGATCCGGCGAAACAAGATTGTGCTGCCGCTGGGGTATGAGGTGGTGGGATTGACGGTGCCTTCTCAGATTCTTACGGAGCCGGATGGGCGGGTGGCGGTGAGCTTTCTGCATGCGGGTGCGGGGGAGGCTCCGCTGGTGTTGCGGGCGAAGAAGGATGCGCAGACGGGGGCTGGCGCGCTGCCGCACCCGGCGAGTGAGAAGCGGTCATGGGAGGCACCGTTTGCGGGGATTCCGGAGAGTGAGCGGCTGACGGAGCGGGCGCATGGGGATCGCGATATTGTGTATTTTCTGCAGCAGCCGGAGACGCATGCTTTTGCCCTGTATCACGACTACACGGAGACGCGGGTGGGGGTGAGCGCGTATGTGAACGTGGTGCGGACGGGGAGCAAGGCGAGTGCGCCTTCGGCTTACGTGCTGGATACGGGGGAGAAGCTGACGACGAAGACGATGACTGCGGCGGAGATGAAGGCTGCGGGGATTGCGGCGGATGAGCCGATGGAGGCGGGTGGGACGGCGGTGGTGATTCCGTTTTCTCCGGTGGGGAAGGGGCATTCGTTGCGGCTGCGGATTGCGGAGACGTATACGGCTCCTGCGAGTTACCGGATGGAGGGGGACGAGTTGGTGTTTGACCGGAGTTTGGGGCGGCCGCGGAATGCGGTGGTGTTGCCTTCGGGGTGGTATTGCACGGCGAGTGCAGAGCCGGCGACGGTGGAGAGTTTGCCGGATGGGCGGGTGCGGTTGGATTTTTGGGATGGTGCGCCGGAGGCGGTGGATGTGCTGGTGAAGGGGCGGCGGCGGGTAGATGGGCGGTAGGGGTTTGAGGCTGGGAGAGGAGAGCGCTCACGCTAAGGGCGCGAAGTTTTCGCGACGGGCGCTACGGGGTGTTGGCTGGGTTAGCCGCCGAGGTCGAGGAGGTGGACTTCCGGGATGGGTTGGCCGAGGAAGAGGGAGCCGAGGCGGGCGAATTTTTCTACGGAGTCGGTGGCGTAGCAGGTGAAGGTGGCGGGGGTGTTTGTGTGGGGCGGGGTGAGGGCCTGGGCGAGGGTGCGGGTGGCTTCGGCGGTGGCTTCTGCGGAGTCGACTACGGGGGCGTGGCAGCCGAGGTCGCGGAGGGTTTGGGTGATGGCCGGGGCGAGGAGGGGGTAGTGGGTGCAGCCGAGGAGGACGGCGTCGGGGGTGCCGGTGGCGAGGGCTTCGGCGAGGTAGATGCGGAGGACGTCGCGGGTGACGGGGTGGTCGATCCAGCCTTCTTCTACGAGTGGGACGAGGAGGGGGCAGGGCATTTCTGTGGCGTGGAGGTGGAGGGTGGCGCAGGTGTCGCGGTAGGCGTGGGAGGCGACGGTGGCGGTGGTGGCGAGGACGAGGATGTTGGGGTTGGTGCGGTGGGAGGCGTGCGTTGCGGCTTTTTGAGCGGCGTTGGCGCCGGGTTCTATGACGCCGAGGACGGGGACGGGGACGGCGGCGCGGATTTCGGGGAGGGCGAGGGCGGTGGCGGTGTTGCAGGCGATGACGAGGAGCTGGGCGCCCTGGTTTACGAGGAAGCGGGCGGCTTCGATGGCGTAGCGGGCTACGGTTTGTTGGGATTTTGCGCCGTAGGGTAGGCGGGCGGTGTCGCCGAGGTAGAGGAAGTGGGTGGAGGGGAGGCGGGGGAGAAGGGCGCGGAGGACGGTGAGGCCGCCGAAGCCTGAGTCGAAGACGCCGATGGTGGGGGTGTTTGTTGGGGGCATGCGTTCCTGGAGTCGGGGCCTGGGAAGGATTGTGGTTGCCTGGGGCCGGGCCTAGCTTACCTCAGCGGCTGAAGCCGCCTGCAGTGGTGAATTTTTTGGCACGCCTGAAGCCGTGCCCCTTCGACTCTTGCCTTGCGGAGGTCGCCCTTGCTACCGGCGCATTCGGCTATGGGGCGTTGGTTTGGGTGAGGGTGTCGCGGGAGGGGTAGGTGCGGAGGAGGTCGGCGTGGCCGGCTAGGGTTTCGCGGGGTTGGCCGTCGACGAGGAAGCGGATTTGTTCGATTTGGGGGAGGTTGGTGTGGAGGGTGCCGATGATGGAGTTGAGGGTGAGGGTTTCGACTTCTACGCCGGAGGGGTGGCTGTTGACGAAGTTGCTGCGGAGGTCGATGACGGCGAGTTCGCCGCCGGGGGTTTTGGGTTGGAGGGCGGTGAAGGCGTCGGTGGGGGCTACGGGGATGGTTTGGACGCGGCCGTCGGGGGTGGCTGGGTTGGCGGCGTCGACGGCGTGGCCGGTGACGGGGAGCGGGAGGAGGAAGATTTCGTTGACCATGACACCGGGGGGGAGGGGGTGGGCGGAGCCGGGGAGGGCGTATTCGGTGAGGAGGTGGTCGAGGAGGGCGCGGGCGCGGGCGTTGACTTCGGCGGGGAGGGCGATGGCGCGGTCGGTGGCGTTGACCGAGCCTTCGTCGTCGTTGGCGAGGTCGAGGGTGACGGCTTCAGTGCCGGCGCCGGGAGCGTCGATGGGAGTTTCGTCTTGGGAGGCGAGGTCGCGGACGCGGTCGCGGGCGTGGATGTGCTCGACGATGAGGACCGTGGCCATGCCGAGGATGCAGGCGAAGAGGCACCAGAAGAGGATGCGCATGTTGCGGGCGCTCATGGCTGGGGCTCCTGGGTTGGCGTGTGGTGGTGGTGTGTTTCAGGAGGGGTGGAGGTGAGTCTGGTGGGGGTTTGGACCTGGTTTTGCCAGAAGACGAGGGCGCCGGCGATGGCCTGGGCTACGCCTTCCTGGTAGGCGGCGTCGTTGACGGAACGGGGGTCGCTGCTTTCGGGGGCGAGCTCGAGGACGAGGGCGGGGCAGGTGAGGGAGTCGACGGGGCGGACGGAGGCGGCGCTGCTGACGAGGGCGATGCGGGAGCGGCCGAGGGCGGAGGCGAGGTTGCGCTCGAGCTGCTGGCTGGCGGGGACCCAGGCGGCCTGGGCGGTGAGCCAGGGGAGGGTGGCGGCTTCGCCGGGGGCGGGGTCGAGTTCGGAGCTGTAGAGATGGACGCCGGTGCCGCGGCCGGTGGCGTGGAGGAGGAGGCAGGCGGCGGCGCGGGCGTGGTTGGCGATGCCGGCGCGGTCGTCGAAGGTGAGGGGGGTGGGGGCGCTGTTGGGGGTGGCTTGTTGCGTAGCGGCGTCGGAGTCGCGGGTGAGGACGACGGTGAAGCCGCGGGCGGTGAGGAGGGTGCGGAGGCGGAAGGCGAGGGCGAGGGTGATGTTTTTTTCGAGGAGGTTGTCGCCGATGCGCGAGCCGGAGTCGGTGCCGCCGTGGGCGGGGTCGAGGACGATGATGTTGCGGTTGAG
>CAZZWG010000150.1:0-8322 GCA_964657685.1 Verrucomicrobia bacterium Tous-C9LFEB
AGATGGCGAACTGGGTGCTGAATGGGCAGGGCGACTGGGATGCCGGCAAGATCCACGAGGCGATGTACGGAGAGCCGCTCCCGGGCGACGATGCGGATGCGGGCAAGGAGGCGGATCAGCCTGCGGGGGAAGATGCGGACTCAGGGCCAACGTCGACGGCGCCGCAGGTGAAGGACAACAAGCAGGTCAATCTGAAGACGCAGTTGCCGGTAGTCATCACTTATCTGACGGCGAACGCGGATGAAGATGGGACCATGCACTTCTTTAACGACATCTATGGGTATGACAAGCTTCTTGAGGATGCTTTGGCGAAGCCTCGACCCTATGACCGGAAGACTGTGAAGATCAATCCGAAGTTGACGCCTGGCGATACGGATTAGGTTCGCGGCGGCCGCAGAGGGTAATCTGCGCAACGCGAATTCGGAAGGTAGAAAGCCCCGGGCTTGCGCTCGGGGCTTCCTTGTTTGGACGAGGTTATTTGTTTGCGGGTTCGGTCATGCTTTCGTGCATTTTGCCGACCATGCTGTCGGGGACAATGCCGGAGATAGCGCCTTCGAGCTTGGTCTTCCAACTGGCAGCGTAGACGTGCTCGTCGCCTGCCATGAGGGCGTCAAAGCCTTGTTTCGCTACGTTGTAGGGCTCGGACTCTTTCTTGCCCTCGGTTCCAACCTTGGTAGCGCCGAGGTCGGCGCGGTTGAAGAAGTTTGTGTCGGTGGGACCGGGTTGAAGCGCAGTTACGGTGATGCCGGTGTCTTTGAGTTCGTACCGGAGGCTCTTAGCGAAGGACAGATCAAACGCCTTGGTAGCGGCGTAGACGGCTTCCTTGGGGGCGACCATCTCCGCAGCGATGGAAGAGGTGATCAGGATTTTGCCTGAACCCTGCTTCAACATTTTCTGCACGGCGTACTTGGTGATGTGAACTGTGCTTTCGCAATTCAGGCGAACCATGTTGACCTCTTTTTCGAGATCAGTCTCGGCGAAGAGTCCGCCGACACCAACGCCGGCATTGATGGCGATGGCATCGAGGGTGCGGCCGGTGGATTCGACCTGCTGCCAGAACTGCTTGCAGCCGTCGAAGGTTGCGAGGTCTGCCTGGATGGGTGTGACGTTGACGCCGAGGGAGGTGAAATCCGAGGCGGCGCTTTGAATTCCGCTGGTTTCAGAGTTGATGATGAGGTCGTAGCCGTTCTCGGCGAAGACTTTGGCGAGGTTATAGCCGATGCCGCTGGAAGCCCCGGTGACTACTGCGAGTTTCTGTGCCATGTAGAGATTCTCCCGCTGGGGGCATTGCTGGCCCGCAGCTTATGCGGTATCAGATGCGAACCGATGTAACAGCGCAGGCAAGCGCGTGTGGAGAGAGTTTTGGCTTCCGTTGGCGGCGGGAGAGAAGCGAGAGTAAAGCAAAAAAGACCCCCGTCGGGGGTCTCTTGGAGCTGCTTTACCAAGCTGGTGCCGAAGAAAGGACTCGAACCTTCACACCCTTGCGAGTACATGGACCTGAACCATGCGCGTCTGCCAATTCCGCCACTTCGGCTTCCCCACCGCTGCCGAGGCTACTGCGGGGCGTGACGATTTTAGTGTCCCAGACGGTGGGCGGTGCTGTCAACGGAAGGGGGCAGGGTAGACTGAGCGGGAGGGACTCCTGCTAAAGGGTCCAATGTGTCTTCAAATACCTGTGAACTGGAGTTGTGCGCCTGCATGAGTGACTCATCGACTTCGAATCCTGCCTCGAATGCAACGATCCCTGAGGAGGTTGCGCTGGAGATACGACGCATTGCGCATGAGTTGTCGAACTCTCTGGAAGTAATTGTGCAAACGAGCTATCTGCTGTCCATGGCAGAACTAAAGGAGCCGGCGGCGGAGTGGTTGAGGATGCTGGATTCGGGAGTGACCAAGGCGCTCGAGCTGAATTCGAATTTGCGGGAATATATCAAGGTGCATACGCCGAAGTAGGGCGTAGGGCGTAGGGCTTAGGGCTTAGCACTCACGATTTGGGGGTAGGAGTCGGTATCGATTGTCTTGCGGGACCGAGCCTTCAGCCTTAGTTCTCGGCGGCGACGGCAGCTACGATCTTGTCCATGGTGGTGCGGTCTTCGGATGTGGCGGGCTCGTGATTGTCGACGAGGATGGAGAAGATGACTTCGTGGCCTGAGGCGCACTGGACGTAGCCGGCGAGGGCGCGGGATTCGCCGAGGGTGCCGGTCTTGGCGAAGACGTGGCCCTTGAGGGGATTGGTGGTGAAACGGTTGGCGAGGGTTCCGTCGACACCGCCCACAGGAAGGGCTGCTTTCCACTGGGGGAACCAGGGTTGGGTGGCGGCGTAGGCGAGGAGTTGCGCTTCGGCACGCGGGGTAACGAGGTCCTTGGTGCTGAGTCCTGAGCCGTCGTAGAAGAGGAAGTCTCCGTCGGCGATGCCGGCGTGGAGAAGGAAGGTGCGGATCAGGCGCGCACCGTTGACAGCAAGGGCACCGGTGCAGGAGTTCTTCAGGCCGAGTTGCCGGACCAGCAGCTCCGCATGCAGGTTTGCTGAGGTCTTGAGAGTGAAGGCAATCTCCTGTGCGAGGGGCGCGGACGTGTGGCTTGCGATGGCTGGACCGCCGTAGTGCATGGCGGGACAGGAATAGCTGCAGTTCTGAACCTCGCCTGAGTCGGCCCAACCGCAGCTGCCGGCTTTGCGCCAGGTCTGAAGGTACGGTTCCGGGTCGTTGAGCGGTTCATGCATAGCTTTGGTCTGACCATCGATCTCCACGCCCCGTTGTCTGAGGAGATCCCTTAGAGCTTCGGCGGCGTATTGCGCGGGATCGTTGATGGCGATGTGCTCCACGACAGGCGGAGATCCGAAGGCGACCGCACCGAAGATGTCCAGAATGCGAGGACTGCCTTCCACGGTAGCGATGCCGACACCCTCTGGGTTGAACTCCCGGGTGTTGGTGGTGAGTTCGTTGTGGATGGTGAAGTATGGCGTCAGCTGCGCGACGGAGATCTGAGTTTCGGAGTCCTTGCCGGGGTTGGGAATTGCTAAGAGCTTGGCAGGCCGGATCGTGATCGCAACCTCGTTGTCGGCGAGGGAGAGGGCGCTGGGGAGAGCACCGTAGCCCCAGAGCAGATCTTCGGCAGCCCAGCCTTCCGGGGGAAGTTCGTGACGGAAGAGAAGGTCATTGCCAACGATGCTCCCGGTGACATGTCGAAGGCCCTTTGCTAGAAGCTGGTCAGCGAGTGCGGGCAGATCGTTTGAGGATGAGGGGCCTGGTGATGTGTTGTAAGGAAGGTCGTTTGTGCCGAAGCTGGGGTCACCGGCGCCGACGAGGTTCAGGTCGCCGTGGAGTTCTCCTGTTGCGGGATCGAGGTTGCCGGTGATGGTGGTAATGACGGTGTGCTCGGGGCCCAGGACGGCCATGGCGGCGGCGGTGGTGAAGAGCTTGGCGGTGGAGGCTGGGCGGAAGAGTTTGGCTTCGTCGATGCCGTAGAGGGGTGTGCCATCGAGAGCAGTTATAGCGATGCCCCAGTGGGCACGGGCGACGCGAGGATCGGCGAGAAGTGTGTTGATGCGCTGCCCGAGCGTTGTTCTTTCAGCATGGGAGTAAGTTGCGATGGGGCGGCGGATGCGGGTGACGGGGCGGGGGACTGGGCGGGCAATTGGGTGATAGCGGACGTCCAGGCGAGCGCTAGCGCAAGTGGGCGAGCGCCTGCGGTCCGGGGAAGGCGTGAGGGCATGGGCGAAGTTTATCGTGAAGTTTTGCTGACGGGGATCGCAGATGGGAGTAGAGTCTTGGCGTTCTGCGAGGAGTGCGTTGTACGGGGCTGAAGCTACGCGAGGTACGGGAGAGGCGCTCGGTCAGGCGAGCGGCGTCAAAGAGCGCATGGGATTTAGTTCAAGACCGCGCTTTGCATGGCAACTGCGCAGCCGCGTGCTGATGCTGGGGGAACGTACGCGGCTGATGGCGATTTTGAATCTGACGCCCGACAGCTTTTCAGGCGATGGGCTGGCTGGACACGGCGTGGAGGTCGCGGTAAAAGCGGCTTGCGGGCTGGTGGATGGCGGAGCAGACATCCTGGACATTGGAGCTGAATCTACACGGCCGGGGGCGCAGCCGATCAGCGCGGAGGAGGAGCAGGCGCGGCTGCTGCCGGTGCTGGAGGCGGTGTGCCGTGAGCGCCCAGGGGCGGTGATCTCGGTAGACAGCTACCATGCGGCGACGGCGCGGGCGGCGGCGCAGTCAGGAGCGGAGATTGTGAATGATGTGTCGGGGCTGCAGTGGGATGGGGCTATGGCGGAGGCAGTGGCCGAGACAGGCTGCGGGCTGGTGCTGATGCACACGCGGGGGCGACCGCCGGAGTGGCGGAACATGCCGGCGCTGGGGCGCGAGGCGATGCTGCGACATGTGTTTGGGGGCTTGGTGGAGGGTTTGGCCCTGGCGGAGATGCGTGGGATACGAAGTGAATCGATCGTGCTGGATCCTGGGTTCAGTTTCGGGAAGACTGGGGCGGAGAACTTCGCGTTGCTGGGGGATCTTGACATGCTGCATCAGTTAGGGCGGCCTTTGCTGGTGGGGTTGTCCCGCAAAGGCTTCCTGGGGGAGGCAGTGCGCGCTGTGCTGCCACCGGATCGGGCGAGCGCCCCGCCGAGTGTCACGCGGCGGGAGGCTACGCTGGCGGGCAACGTCGCGGCGATTCTTGCGGGGGCGCACGTGGTGCGGGTGCATGATCTGCAGGCCACACGGGAGGCGGCCGCCGTGGCGGATGCGGTGCTTGCCTCGGCGGATGCAGGCGGCTCACGGTTTGGCGAGCAGGCTTCACGGGTCGTGCGACCTATAAGTGCTTGAGCGCAGAACGCTTCGCCGGTCTGGTTAGCATCCGGTGTTGGGATTCGGTGGGACCTCCTTGCCTTCGCGACGAGCCTTCGCGAGGCCAATGGCGATGGCTTGTTTAGGGTTGGTGACCTTTTCGGAGGAGCGTCCGATATGAAGTTGGCCGTGCTTCATGGCGTCCATCTCCTCGCGGACGTCTTCGGCGGCGGCGGGGCTGTACTTTCGGCCGGTAGTCTTCTTCGCCGATGACTTCTTGGAAGAGGTTTTTTTGGCGTCGGAGCTGGCCGGAGACTTTTTCGGGACGGTGGCCTTCTTTGCGGCGGCCTTTTTGACGGTTGTCATCGTGGGTTGACCTTCCGGTGCGATGAGAGTTGAGTTGTACAGGCTGATGTTGCATCAGGCTTGAGGTGTTGGACGCGCGGATGCGCTGCGGCGCCGATGGAAGCTTCTGGCTGTAAGGACGAGGAGGGTGAAGATTGCTGCGGTGGATGCGGCGATAGCGAACAGGCGCTTGCGCGCGTGTTGGAGCGTGCCATGTTGCCATGCGGCGTAGGTGATGCTGAGATCCTGGGCTAGACCGGGGATGGTGACGGCTGTGAAGCTGCCGTCCGGGCCGGGCTCGGCGGGAAGGGAGCCGAAGATGCGTTGGGGTTCGGGTCTGGCGCCGGTACGATCTTTGGGGATGGCCTGCATAAGAGCATTGACTTCGGCGTCGCGGGGGTCGTCGAAGAGGGCGCCGTCGGCGGTATTGGGAAAAAGAGTTGAACTGCCATGGAATTTCTTTTCAATGGCGCTGACGGGGTCCTGGCAGACGCCGAGGGTATAGTAGCCGCCAAAGGGAAGGCTGGGGCGGCGGGCATGCTGGTGCATGTAGGCGAGGGTGATGAGGCCGAGGAGGCGGGTGACTTCGATGGCCTGTGCGCCGGTGTAGGTGTGGGCGTCGCGCTTGAGGACCCAGGTTTGATCGAGGGTGTCCATGGTGCGCCATTCGGCTTTGCCGTCAACGCCGAAGTAGTGGCTGACGTCGGCGTTGATGCGGAAGCCGCGGATGTGCCATTCGTATTCGGCGTGGGAGACGGGAACGAGGAGGTGGCGGGGGCGGTGGAAGAGGGTGGCGGTACCAGGAACGTCGAGTTCGGTGTTGATCCAGAAGGGCATCATGACGTCCATGCCCTTGTAGTGGAGGTGGCCGAAGTTGGCGAAATAGCGGGTGTCGGTGACGGTAACGGTGTGGCCTGTGGCGAGGAGGTTTGCTACCAGGGCTTCTGGAGTTTGGGCGGGGTGGTTGTTGAGGGTGGCGGTGAAGGGCTCTGCGCCGGTGAGGGTGTTGACGCTGAGTCGGTTGAGGATGTCGGCGAGGCGTTGGGATTCGGCGTGTTCGGGGGCGAGTGCGTTGGGGCCGTCGCCGCGGGTGATGTCCGGGGTGATGGCCGTGACGATGCCTTCGCTGGTGAAGCCGGGGAGGGTGGAGGGTTCGTTGAGGGATACGGTTTGGGACTGGTTGAGGGCGTAGGGGCCGAGGTCGAGAAAGCTGCGGGTTGCCTCGTCGTTGAGGGCGGGAGCACCTGGGTGAACGGCACTCAGGGACTCGAGTTTTGAGTTTTTGCCAGCGAGACGGTCGGCGACGCGGACGGTGGGATTGATCTCGCGCATGGTCCAGCCGGGAAAGTAGTCGAGGTGCTGCCAGTCTTTGCCAAGGATGTGGGCGCGGAGGTCGTTCACGAGTGTGGGGGTGAGGAGGGCGGGGCCTCGTTTACCGGGCTTCTTTTGAGCGCCTCCGAGTTCCTGGAGAAGGGCTTCGGTGAAGCCAGGGTGGGCGGAGAGTTCGCGCATCATCTGCGAAAGGAGGATGGTGTTGGGGGGAAGGGGCGTTTCAGGCATTTTTGTAAGGGAGCGGCAGCCGGTTAGGGAGAGCATCGCGCCGAGAAGGGCGAGCGTTGGCTTGAGGCACATGGGGTGGTTAGACGCGGGCAGGTGCGAAGCGTGGATGCAGGTCCCGTGACCGATGACAGGGGGGAGCATTACTTAAATGTATGTTGCAGGGAGAGGGTAGGGTCGTAGGCTAAGCGCATCATACCGACAACTTCTGTCGTACAAGCTTCTTTGGAGTTTCATGCGGACTCGTGTGGTTCCGGCGCTGATTTCTGTGTTGTTGCTAACTGCGTGTGGATGGGCGCAGCGAGCAAAGTTGCCTTCGGCCCCTCTGCCGCAGAGCGGGGTAGTGCAGCCGGGAACGCCGACGAAAGTTTATGTCAATGGAAGGCCTTATGCCCGGCCTACACGGCAGGACCTGTTCGAGAATTATGTGTCCGATACCTACGGCCTACCGGGCATTGCGCGCACCCTGGTGCGAGTTGCCTACGGGCAGGCACGGGGCAAGCCGGAGGAATGGCAGGGTTGGCCTGGATTTGGGCAAAGGTTGGGGTCCTCTGCGGCGGTTACGGCGATCAATGGAACAGTGCGTTACGGCTTTGAAAATCTCTTCCATGAGGATTTGCGGTACATCCCGTGCCATGGGTGCCGGTGGAAGCAGAAGGTGGAGAATGCACTGTTGGCGGAGATTACGGCACGGCATGAGAGCGATGGACGGCGGTTTTTCAGCCTGACGCCGACGGTTGCAGATATGTCTGGGCCGATCATCACACACACCCTGTGGTACCCAGGCGCGAGTGCGGGGCCTGAGGAGGGTGCGGTGACGGCGCGGACGGTGTTTGCGACAAGGATCGGGGGGCACCTGTTCCAAGAATTTATCTGGGAACGGCGGCACCATGATGAGTCAGGTGGGATAGGAATGGTGCGGAAATAGACTTGGGCTCCCGTGAGGCTAGGCGAGGTCGAGCTTTTTGACGACGAGTTCGTTGAGGAGGGCGGGGTTGGCCTGACCTTTGCTGAGCTTCATGGTCTGGCCTACGAAGAAGGCGCTGACGGTGCGTTTGCCGCCTTTGAACTGGGCGAGTTGGGCGGGGTTGGCGGCGATGACCTGGTCGACCATGGCCTCTAAGGCTGAGGTGTCTGTGATTTGTTGGGGTTTGTCGCGGTTGTAGACAAAGGGGAAGTCTTTGCCTTCGGCGAAGCAGGTGTCGAGGAGCTGTTTGAGCTGCTTGGAGCTGATTTCGGCGGCTTCGGTGAGGTCGGCGGCGAGGACGACGCCTTCGAGGGTGACGGGCAATTTGGAGAAGTCGTCGATCTCGGCGGCGCGGAGGCGGGCGGTGATTTCCGAGAGGAGGATGGAGGCCACGCGTCGGGGGGATTTGGCAAGTTTGGCGGCGAGTTCGAAGCGGTCGGCGAAGGCGCGGTCGGCGGCGATGGTGGCGGCGTCCTGGGTGGAGAGGCCGTAGTCGACGGCGAGGCGGGCGCGTCGGGCTTCGGGGAGTTCGGGCATGGCGGCGAGGATGTCGCGCTGCCAGGCTTCGCCTACGACCAGCGGCGGGAGATCGGGTTCGGGGAAGTAGCGGTAGTCGTGGGCCTGCTCTTTCGAGCGCATGGAGAAGGTGCGGCCTTCGGCGTTGTTCCA
>CAZZWG010000151.1:0-836 GCA_964657685.1 Verrucomicrobia bacterium Tous-C9LFEB
GAAAGGATGGAGCACCCGGGTTGGTGGCGGAGCGGAAGGTTGAGGCAACCGGGTTGGGTGGTGGGGTGCGGTCTGTGGTGGTGGGGACTGCGGGGCATATTGATCATGGGAAGACGGCGTTGGTCCTGGCGTTGACTGGGACGGATACGGACCGGCTGCCCGAGGAGAAGGCACGGGGGATCACGATTGATCTGGGGTTTGCGGCGCTGGACCTGGTGGGGACGGGTGGGGTGCGGTTTGAAGTGAGCCTGGTGGATGTGCCGGGGCACCATGCGTTTGTGCGCAACATGCTGGCGGGGGCTGGCGGGATCGATGCGGTGATGCTGGTGGTGGCGGCGGATGAGGGGGTGAAGGCGCAGACGGTGGAGCACCTGCAGATTTGCCGGTTGCTGGGGATTAGGCGCGGGTTGGTGGTGTTGACGAAGCGGGATGCGGTGGGTTTGGAGAGGTTGGACGAGGCTCGGGAGGAAGTAACGGGGCTGGTGGAAGGGACGTTCCTGGAGGGGGCGCCGGTTGTGGCCGTGTCGGCGTTGCGGGGGGACGGGATGGGGGAGTTGAAGGCGGCTTTGGTGCGGATGGTGGGGTCGGTGCCGCGGCGGGGCGCGGAGCGTGTGGCGCGGTTGCCGGTGGACCGGGTGTTTTCGTTGCGGGGGTTTGGGACGGTGGTGACGGGGACGTTGCAGGCGGGGGCTGTACGGGTCGGGGAGTCGTTGCGGCTGGAGCCTGGGGGACGGGCGGTGCGGGTGCGGGGGGTGCAGGTGCATGGGAAGGCGCGGGCGGAGGCAGTGGCGCCGAACCGGGTCGCGTTGAACCTGGTCGGGGTAGAGGTGGGGGAG
>CAZZWG010000151.1:846-8269 GCA_964657685.1 Verrucomicrobia bacterium Tous-C9LFEB
GGGAGGTGGCGCGGGGGGACGAGGTGGTACCGGAAGGGACGCTGAGGCCGGTTGGTGTCGTGGATGTTGAGGTGGAGATGTTGGCGGGAATGGGGGCTCTGCGGCATCGGCAGAGGGTGCGGGTGCATGCCTTTGCGACCGAGAGTTTGGCTACGGTTTTGTTGTTTGAGGGCGCGGGGCAGATGGTGCGGCTGAAGCTGGTGAGGCCGATGGTGTTGGCGCCGGGGGACCGGTTTGTGTTGCGGCAGCCTTCACCGGCGGTGACGGTGGGTGGGGGCCGGGTGGTGGACGCGCATCCTTTGCCGCGGTTGCGAAAGGCGGCGGCGTTGGGGTGGCTGGGGAAACTGCAGGAGGCTGGGGCGGCAGAGCGGGTGTTGTTGCGGGTGAGTCGGCGGGGGAAGGCGGGGATTGGTGTGGGGTCGCTGGTGGCGGAGACGGGCTGGACGGCGGTGGCTTTGCGGGAGGTGTTGGGACCTTTTGTTGGCACGGGGCAGATCGTGGCGCAGGGGGATCTTTTGGTCACGGCGGAGGCGTTGGCGGAGGTGGAGGCTTCTGTCTTGCGCGCGGTCAAGGAGGCGGAGGGAAAGCGGGTTTTGCGGGCGGAGCTGCGGTCGCGGATGCGGGTGGAGGAGTGGGTGTTTTCGCTGGCGTTGGAGAGGCTGGTGAGCTCGCGGCGAGTGGCGGTTCAGGGGGAGGCGTTGGATTTGCCGGGTTCTGCGGGCGAGGTGACTGCGCTCCGAGGCCGGGCTTTGGAGGTGGAAAGGCTTTATCAGGCGGCTGGGTTGGCTTCGCCCCTTGTGAGTGAGGTGGAGGCGCGGTTGAAGATGGGTTCGGCGGAGTTGCGGGGGGTGCTCACGGGATTGTTGCAGGCGGGGAGGTTGGTGCGGTTGGGGTCGGATGCGTTGTTGGTGCATAGTGAGGCTTTGGCGGGGTTGACGGCAGAGTTAAAGAAACACCGTGGGGACAAGGTGGATGTGGCTCGATTCAAGGCACTTACGGGCTTGACGCGGAAGCATGCGATTCCAATGTTGGAGTATCTGGATGGGGCGCGGGTGTTGCGGAATGTTGGGGGGGTGCGGGAGGTTGTTTGAGTTGTGCCGTAGGCTCGGGCGGCGGGTTATGGAGCGGGCCTTCGGCCCTTGGTCCTCTCGTGGGGTTGGTTCATGGGGCGATGCCCCGTGCTGGTAGAGGACGGACCTTTGGTCCTGGATGGCGTGTTTGTTTTCGGCGGGTGTGTTGGCGTTTAGGTGGAGTTGGACCAGGTCTGACGAGGGATAGTCGCCAGGGCTCGGGGGGATCTGCGCGTCAGTCTGTTCGGGTCTGACGACCTTACCCGGCGGCTAAAGCCGGACGATCAATTGAAGCGTCTACGGCCCGGCTTAAACCGGGCCCTGACGAGACGGGGACCTCCAGCGATCACTTGAGTGCTGGGGATCGCGAGACGAAGGCTAAGTGAGACGAAGGGTATAGGTCAACGGGTTTACCCATTGTTATGCGCGCTGGGCGGGCAGGACGGCTATTTGAGTTGGACCGGGGAGGCGTCTACTTTGAGGCGGAAGAGTTGGTAGGGTTTTTGGCGTTCGTCGTGGCCGTTGTGCATGGTGGGTTGGCGGTGGAGTTGGTTGGAGGTGAAGTAGAGGTAGCCGTCCGAGGCGAGGCTCATGGTGTCTGGCCAGAGGATGCGGGGGTCGTGGGCGAGGGTTTCTGTGAGGCCTGTGGAGGGGTTCCAGCGGTGGATGGAGTCGGTGACGGGGTCGGTCATGTAGACGTTGCCGGCGGCGTCGGACTCGAGGCCGTCGGAGGGCATTTTGCCGGTGACGATGCGGACGGTGGCGGCGACCTGGGAATCGGATTTAGAGCGGTCGCGGAGCATGGCGGTGGAGACGGCGTAGAGCTTGGTGCCGTTAATGGGGCAGTAGTAGAGGGTTTCGCCGTCGTTGGAGATGGCGATACCGTCGGCGGCGAAGTTTACGGCCTGGGGCGGGGAGCCGGGGAGGGTTTGGTAGACGGGGCGGCCTTCGGCGAACATGAGGAACTGGTCTTCGGCGAGGGTGCTGGAGTGCTGGTTTAGGCGGCGCCAGCTTTTGCCCGTGCCGAGGTCTACGACGACGATGGCGTTGGGGCCTTCGCTGGCGCTGTCGGTGATGTAGGCGGTGCCGTGAATGTTGTCGGTGGCGGCTGCGCCCGGGGGGCAGCTGCGCTCGGCGGTGGGATGTTTGGGGTCTTTGGGTGGGGTGTTGGGATTGGGGGCGGGTTTGCTGCCGATCATGGTTTGGCAGTCCTGGGGGCCGGGATCGCCGTGGCGCAGATCGAAGCGGATGTCGTTCATGTAGCTGTTGGTGCCCGCGGCTTCCGGGGGGAGAAGGATGGCTTTGACGACCTGGTTGGTTTTGAGGTCGATGGCGACGAGTTTGGGGCCGTCGGGGACGATGTTCTTGAGGAGAGGTGCGCCGGTGTCGAGGAGCCAGAGGCGGTCGTCCGGGTCGACGACTACGGACTGTACGCTGACGAGATGCGTCTGGTTGGCAGTTGCGTCCCCGAAGGCGTTGGGGTTGGGGAGTTTGCGACCGGGCCAGTCGTTGATCTGGGCGTTGGCATAGCCGACGGCTTTGCCGTGGACGATCTCGGCGACAGTGAAGGGGATGTCGTCACCCCAGCGGGCGAAGTTCACGAAGATGCGCCCGGTGTGGGAGACAGTGACGCCTTCGGGCATGGGGCCGTTGAAGGTGGCGACAGATTCGATCTGGCCGATGGGGCGGTTGGTGGGAGCTTTTTGGGCGTGCGCGGAGGCTACGAGCAGAGGGAGGGCGAGGCAGAGGAGCGGTGCGCGGTTCATCGACTGCTTTGGACGGCAGTGGGGTTCCGGCTGTTGGCCAGGGGGTGTTCAGGGCAGGCTGAAAGGGGTTTTGAGGTGTTTTGGAGGCGCGGGCCGGGATCGAACCGGACCCACGTGTTGAAGAAACGTAAGTTACCGATTCTGCAACGCGAAGAAAGAGCAAGAAACGGACGAAGCGCAGGTTCAAAGCACAGATTTAGCACAAAACGAAGCGCGCTTTTGGAATCGGCACTCACCCAGCTTTCTAGCCAACAGATTCCCATTGTGGTGTCCGCATTACAAGTGAAAAGCAGACAACCCGTTTGTTTTGGGATACATAAAGCTTGACCTGTACTACCCGCCTTGCTACGGTTGCGGAACTGGAGCAAGTTGTACACGCTCAGCGTTCACTTTGGGGGCAAGTAGGTCCTCTTGCCTGCCATCTGAGCCATGTCCGCGCCTCGTCGTAGCCTCGGGTTCGGCCGTTTTGTCTGCTACCTCGACGAAAGACCATGCATGACCGGCAGGATCAAAGAATTGCTTGTACTTGCTGGACCAATCGAAGACGGCTCGCAAAGGTCGGCCTGTTAGGCGATAGATCTGCTCCATGCCGATCTTTTCGGAGGCGACCAGCTAATCCCGTCTTCCTTGAACACGCGTGGACTGCTACAGCCGAGGTGGCTGCAAAGAATCGTATCGCGGTGATCTTAGGCACAGAACGCATGGTAGACGAACATCTACGAGCCACGGCGTTGGTGATTGATCGCCGAGGTGTAAGAGTCGGATTTCAAGATAAAGTGCAGCTAGATCCTTCCGAGGAACTTATCTACTCGCCCGGTATCGGAAGACGTCTCTTCTCGGTCGACGATCTTCGATTTGGAATAGTGATCTGTCACGAAGGCTGGAGATACCCGGAGACGTGTAGGTGGGCCGCCCGACGAGGTGCTCAGATAATCTTCCATCCGCAATTCCATGAACGGGAGGACGGTGGGAATGGTCCTTCGGGATTCGCGGATCCAGATAATTCATTCCACGAGAAAGCGTTGCTATGTCGAGCCGCAGAAAACACTTGTTTTGTTGCCTCTGTGAACTGTGCCAGTCCAAGCTCACCGACCACCTCGGTTGTCGTAAAGCCGGACGGGACAGTCCTTGACTTTCAACCTTACGGGCTAGAAGGTTTGTTGCTCGCGGATGTCGATCTCAGTGAAGCGACAGGGCTACTCGCCCTTCGGTATCAACCCCTGGAATTGTAGCTATAGCCAGGTGGACAAGGTCGGACGAGCCGGGTGGCTTTGTTTAGGCACTTTGTTGGCTCATGCCCAGATAATCCATCATCCACTGTGGGGAAATCCCGTGTCGCCGCATCAAGGTAGCCAGTTGCGCATAGTGGCG
This sequence comes from Verrucomicrobia bacterium Tous-C9LFEB, assembly GCA_964657685.1. Classification (GTDB taxonomy): domain Bacteria; phylum Acidobacteriota; class Terriglobia; order Terriglobales; family Acidobacteriaceae; genus Granulicella. The sequence goes on from CAZZWG010000151.1 coordinate 5,054, forward strand.
AATGGAATGCATCAAGAGGTGAACGAAAATCATTCGACGTGGTGCACGCATCATGCCGCTGCTTCGCGTCTGGAACTCTAAGCATTCATTCCACCAGTTCTCATCATGGCTAGAGAGATCGCTGAGCAACAACATCGCCCTCTCGTGCACCGCATACAGAGCATCTAGCGAAGCGACGGCAATGTCTTCATAGGGAGTCTCCTGTAAACCTGACAGCCGTTGGGCATACCGCAATTCAACCGCAACGATATGCTGCAGCAATTCACGAGAGCTGTGCGTCTCGCGGATATCACAAGGGATATCGACTGCCTCCGGGTGATCCGAGAAGAGTTGTTTCCAGTTCGTTGAAGTAGAGTTCACCCAAGCCATCAGTTCACTGCCATCTAGTCCGGGAGTTCCCATGTACCTATCGTATGACCGCCTGCAGCCGGAACGCAATGCAGTGTTAATGTCTGGTAAGTGAGCTCATTCCAAACACCGAGAGCGCTAACAGCATGTCGGCTTGTCTAGATGGAGACTCAAATTGGGAAAACAGGCCTTACCGTGAACCCACGGATTGCCGATAAAAGAGGCAACCGAACCGATCGTTGACGGGCTTCTCCAGATTCTGTTTACAGCCAAGGTACCGCTCGGTCGTCAGCACGGACACGTGACCAAGCAGGAATTGGATCTGTTCCAGTTCGCCGCCATTCACATGGCAGAGCTTAGCGCAGGTTCGACGGAGATCGTGTGGCGCAAGACTGTCCATCTGCATGCGTGCAGCGACTCTTCGCACCACGTACCAAATCACGTTCTCGGAGATCCCCGTGCCCCAGGGCGTCCCATGGCGGCTAACAGCTCGGAAGACTCGGCCCGACGTCACCTTTGCCAAACTTCTCCAGTGATCGACAGCATCCTTCACCCAAACGGGCATCGGAACGGTACGGACATGATTGCCTTTGCCGACGAGGTCCACAATCGCCCAATGTCCTTGTCTGATCTGTAGGTTCTCAACCGTCAGCGCAGACAGCTCAGCCCGTCGTAAGCCGCAGCCTACGAGCACAGAGATCATCGCGAGATCGCGGGCACTGCGCAAGCTGTCTCCGTCGGCTTTCTCTAGCAACAGCCTGGCCTGCTCCTGAGTCAGCCAGTTTCCCGTACGTGCCCCCAGCTGCTTTGCCCCTTTGACCCGCCTGATACCGGCGGCGAGCTCCGGACTGAGCAAGCCCGAGTCTGCGGCCTCATAAGCCAACCGCCTGACTGCCGCCAGGCGCTGGTTCACGGTCCCAGCTGCCAAGCCCAGAGACTCCAAGTGGAGCCGAAACCGCAGCACTACCATTCGATTCAGTGCCAACCGCGGCTCGGAGCAGTACCAGTCGATGAACTGCTCCATCGCATACTTGTAGTTTCTCCTTGAGTGAGGGGAACTCAGGCTGTTTAGTACCGCAGCCTTGGCGTGGTCCAGGTCAGGGAGCGTCAGGACGATCTTGCGACCGATTGGCCGTCTGTTCTTCTTGCGCATATGAGCGGCCTCCATGCCGCTGACATGCACGATAGAAGCGCCACAGGGCATCTGGCCTTAGCGAGTGCATAGGCGATTGGGCACTCGTCCGGGCGCAACGCGTCAACGGGCGGTGTCTCTGTCTGACAAACCCTGCGGGTTGCATAGCTCCGGCAGTATTGCGTCGCTTGTTGCTATGTAAATCCACTCCTGCATGGGTGCGGCACACTTGGCGATAAGTCGATGGTGATCGAGTCACCTTCGACAAATTCTCGTCCGAGGCCAACTTCTAGGAGGCGTTCCTCATCGTGTCCAGCAAAGATGACGCCAGGCGGGTGTGAGCTAGAGTGACCATCTTTCGCTGGTCCTTTCGTGTGATCCTTTCAGCAGTCCTTCTAAGGCTTTTGCGGAGTAAACGGCCCAAAAGAAAGGTGTTCCTGAGAGACCAGCGTCCGGACCGGACGTACGTTCTGGCCTAGCACCAAGAGAGGTCCTCTCCCCGCATACGGGTAGACCGTTACGTAATTGGCTCAAGACCGACTCACCGGCCCCCGTTGCAATGGGGCGGCCACGAAAGGCATTCCATGAAAATCACGGGAAATACGATCTTTATCACTGGTGGCGGGTCTGGTATTGGACGGGGTCTAGCCGAAGCCTTGCACAAGCTCGGGAATAAGGTGATCATTTCGGGGCGCCGTAAGGGTCACCTCGATGCGACCACAGCGGCCAACCCGGGTATGCAGTCTGTCGAGCTGGACATAGAAGATCCTGCCAGCATCGTGTCTGTGACTTCGAAGTTGATCCAGGACTACCCTACACTCAACGTGCTGATTAACAATGCCGGAATTATGGAGGTTGATGATGCCTCCGGTCATGTGAGCGAGGAGTTGCTCACATCTACCGTGACGACCAACATCATGGGGCCAATTCGAGTGACGTCGGCGCTCATCGAGCACCTCAAGCAACAAGAGGATGCGACGGTTGTTTACAATACTTCAATTCTCGCCTTTGTGCCTCTGGCTTTAACGGCGGTCTATTCCGCGACCAAGGCTGCACTCCACTCCTACGTCTTGTCACAGCGCTACATGCTGAAGAAGAGCTCCGTGCGTGTCATCGAGATCGCGCCGCCCTGGGTTCAGACGGATTTGCTCAACAGCAATGAAGAGCCTCGCGCGATGCCTCTTGCGGACTTTATCCGTGAAACGATAGAAGCTCTTTCCGTAGATACAGACGAAGCACTTGTGAAAAGCGTCCTGTCGCTCCGCAGCAATCCCGGGCCGAACGAGGGCATCGTTGTAAACCAATTCAACGACATGATGCTCCAGCCGCAGGCTTGAGCAACAACACTAAAAACAATCAGTAAACAAACGAACATTGACCCATGAGGTGAACTATGGACCTGCTTACGTCGGAAAAGAATAAAGCCATTGCTCTCGTAGCTTTTGACACGCTATTCAACAGACGGGACTACGAGGCAGCTGAAAAGTTCTGGTCGCCCGATTACATCCAGCACAGCGCCCACATCCCTGCCGGCCGAGATGGCCTCTTCACCCTAATCAAGAGTCTCCCGTCAACGCTCCGCTACGAGAATCAGCTCGTCGTTGCAGATGGCGACACCGTGATCACGCACGGGCGGTTCTCCGGCACAGGGCTGCCAGCAAGCTGGATAACGGCAGACATCATGACGATCAAAGATGGAGTACTGGTGGAACACTGGGATGTGATCCAGGATGAGG
>CAZZWG010000152.1:0-5265 GCA_964657685.1 Verrucomicrobia bacterium Tous-C9LFEB
AGGTGCTGCGGAGCCAGATGAAGCGGGCTATGAAGAGGACAGCGAGGAGGTAGAGCATCCAGTGTTCGCGGCGGGCGCGACCTGTGGCGATTTCGAGGGCGGCGAAGCTGATGATGCCGAAGCTTAGGCCGGTGGCTATGGAATAGGTGAGGGGGATGGTGAGGAGGGTGAGGAAGGCGGGGATGGCGACGCGGGGTTCGTCCCAGTCGATGCGTGCGGCGGAGGCGACCATGAGCGCGCCGACGAGGATGAGAGCGGGGGCCGTGGCGAAGCTGGGGATGGCGCCGACGAGCGGGGCGATGAAGATGGAGATGAGGAAGCAGAGGCCGGTGACGATGGCGGTGACCCCGGTGCGGCCTCCGGCGGCGACGCCTGAGGCGGATTCGATGTAGCTGGTGACGGTGGAGGTGCCGGCGAGGGAGCCTACGACGGTGGAGAGGGCGTCGGCGAAGAAGATGCGTTCGAGGCGGGGGATGGTGTTGTCGGGGGCGATCAGGTTGGCGCGTTCGGTGACGGCGACGAGGGTGCCGATGTTGTCGAAGAGGTCGACGAAGAGGAAGACGAAGATGATTTCGAGGGCGTTGAGACGGAGGGCGCCGCGGAGGTCGAGATGGAAGGCGGTCGAGCGGATGGCGAGGGGGTTGAGGGTGGCGGGAGTCCAGTGGACCTGGTGGAAGAGGATGCCGATAACGAGGGTGCCGAGGACGCCGAGGAGCATGGCGGCGCGGATGCGGAGGGCTTGCAGGATGGCGATGAGGGCTATGCCGAAGATGGCCAGCAGGACCGGCGGGGAATGGAGATTGCCGAGCGTGACGGTGGTGGCGGGGCTGGGGACGATGAGGCCGGCGTTGCGGAGGCCGATGAAGGCGATGAAGAGGCCGATGCCCCCGGCGACGGCGGCGTGGAGTTGGAAGGGGATGGCGGCGAGGAGGCGTTGGCGGATGCCGCCCAGGGTGAGCAGCAGAAAGATGATGCCGGAGAGGAAGACGGCGCCGAGGGCGGTCTGCCAGGGGACGCCCATCCCTTTGACGACGGTGTAGGTGAAGTAGGCGTTGAGGCCCATTCCGGGCGCGAGTGCGAGGGGGTAGTTGGCGAGGGCGCCCATGAGGATGGAACCGAAGGCGGCGCAGAGGCAGGTGGCGACGGTGACGGCGGCGATGGGCATGCCGGTTTCAGCAAGGATGGAGGGGTTGACGAAGATGATGTAGGCCATGGTGACGAAGGTCGTCAGGCCGGCGAGGAGTTCGGTGCGCCAGGTGGTGTTGTGTTCTGCGAAATGGAAGTAGCGTTCCAGGCGTTGGCGCAAGGGGTTCCTTAGCGAAACAGGGGCGGGTTTGGGGTTATTTCCTGGGCGTGGCGGATCGCCTGGTTTGCGAGTGCGGCGACCTGGGCTGCGTTGTCGATGTCGGCGAAGTCGGGTAACGCTGAACTCAGATAGAGATTGTCGGGACCGTTCTGGTTCATTGCGCGCGTTTTCGGGTTGTAAGCGGAAGCTTCCCCGAACTTCAACGTACCGATCCCGTCGTGACGAACCTGCTTCTGGATGCCGGGAAGGGAACGCAGGTAGCCGGTGATGGTCTTCGCTCCCCAGCCATAGACGAGAACGAGGACGCGCTCCGTGGTGAGGGCATAGACCACGTAGCGTTTTTTCAAACGGACATAGACGAAGCGTCCCCAGATCAGGTATTGCCCGATGAGAACGAACGGGACACCCCATAGCATCATGAAGAGGTTCGGGTTCCTGGCGGCCGCGAAGCCCTTGCCGGAAACGCCGAGTTCCCAAAAGATCGCGAAGCCGGCCCAGAAAAGGCTAACCGGGACCATGTATGCGTCACTTGAGTGGAAAAGAACACGCGGGTTGGGCTTACCAGTCCAGAGGACGGCTTCTCCCGGCGAGAGCTCGCTTTCGAGCAGACTCTGCTCGGCTGGGGTGAGATTGCTCATTGCGATAGGGTGAGCATAGCGCGGAATTGAGGGAGTCCCCGGGCGGAATTTCGCCAAGGGCCGGCAGTTGGGGTATTGCGATGACAGGAGTTTGTTTATGACGGCTGACGATGTGAAGAAGATCTTGAAGCTGGAGCCGCACCCTCGTGAGGGTGGCTGTTTTTGCGAGACCTACAAGAGCGAGGCGGTGTTTTCGGCTTCGGTGTATGCGAATTCTTCCCAGCCGGTGCATTACGACGGTCCGCGGCGGTTAGCGACGGCGATCTATTACCTGCTGGAGCCGGGAAACTTCAGCGAGATGCACCGGCTGCGGTCCGATGAGGTTTTTCATCACTACGCAGGCGCGGCGGTGGAGATGCTGCAGCTCTGGCCGGGAGGGCGCGTGGAGCGGATCATGATCGGCAAGGATCTGCAGGCGGGGCAGAGGCCTCAAGTTGTGGTGCCGAAGGGTATCTGGCAGGGATCGCGAGTTGTGCCTGCGGCCGCTACGGATGGGGCCTGGGCGCTGCTTGGATGTACGGTCAGTCCGGGGTTTGAGTATGCGGACTATGAGACGGGGACGCGGGCGGAGCTGGTGGAGAGCTTCCCGGAAGCCAAGGAGATGATCTGCGCCCTGACGCGGGGCGGGGTCCACTAGGTCCGCCGGCTTACGGCTTCGAGACGGCTGCGCAGACGCAATCATGAACGGCGGAGGGGCTCTGCTCCCGGGCGGAGCAGGCAAAGGCCGGCCAGATCTGCGCGAGACCGAGGGCATACAGGCCGAAGTCGCCGGGAAAATAGTGCTGGCGGAAGGCGGTGCTTTCCGGAGACTGGCCGGATTTGTCCGCGGTGAACCCGGCGGTGAGCTTCTCGGCGGAGGCCGCGGAGAAGTCCGGCACGCCGAAGGCGGCCGTGAAGCGGTAGGCCGCGGTCCAGGGCGGCGTGCTGCCCTCCGGGCTGGGAGAGACAAAGGTACGCCAGTCTTTCAGAATGGCGCTGCCGGGGTCGACGGTGGCAACAAGGAAAGCAGGGTGATTGCCGATATAGGGGCTGACCGACGGAACGAGTTTGGCGGGGATACCCTCTCCGTTGCTCACGCCTGAGGCTCCACGGTGCATCAGGCGGATCTCGTCCATGTGGGTGTGGCCGAAGAGCGCGAGGCGCACAGTGTCGGCGTAGTCGAGCAGGGCGTCCGGCAGGGCTGTGTCGGCGAGGAAGGCCCGTGGGGCGGCGTTGCAGAGGCCTGCCGGCTGGAGCAGGTAGCGGCGGAACGAGGTGTAGACGTCAACGCCGGGCGGTATGTGGCTCATCAGCCAGACGTGCTCGTGGTGGGCGCGGGCGTCGGCGAGCTGGGTGCGGAGCCAGTCGAGCTGCGCAGCCTCCGGGGCACGGTCAGGGTTGCCGGCGCAGGTGGCGTAAGGCTGTGCCTCGAAGATGTCCTCAACGACGATCAGCCGGGTGTGCTCCATCGGCGCCGGAAGCGGCACGGCATAGTCGCCTTCAGGGGTAAAGGTGATGTTTTCGGCAAGGGTAGCTGCGCGGAGAGCGTCGGTCGCCTGTTTCAGGAAGGAATCATTCGGGGTCTCACGGTAGTCGTTGCAGCCGGAGTCGTTATTGCCCAGTGTGGCGTAAATGGGCGCGCGCGGGTACGTCTGGCGAAGCTGGGCGAGCACAAAAGCAGTAGTTTTCTCGGCAAAGGTGGCCAGGTCCGCGGGCGTGCTGTTCGCGGCGAGGTGCCGGAAGCGGCAGGGAAACTCGTGGGTAAGCAGATCGCCGGAAAGGGTGACGAAGAGGGGATGGGCTTCGGCGCTGTGCGCGGCAGCGAGGGTGATCTTCAGCAGGGGCCACGCGGGGTCCTGGGCGCGGCTGCCGCAGGTGCTCTGCAGATTCAGGGCATCCGCCGCCTGAGTTTTGGAGGCGGGGCTGTTGAGGATGGCGGGCCAGCGGTCGATCGGCTCGGCGCGAAGTTGCGAGACTTTGGCCGGGTCGTGGAAGGGGTCGAAGTGGATGTCGGAAAGCATCACGACGGGGACGGTTTGGGCGTGGAGGGTCAGCGCTGCGACGAGGAGGAACGCGAGGAGACGCAGGGGACGCATCGTTCGAGTGTAGGGGACTGCAAACGCGGAGTCCGCCGTGACAGCGGTGTTAACGCGGCGGAGTGCGGGCGGGGGTAGAGGCCCAGGGCGGGGTGTAGATGCGGAAGTTGCCGCTGACGTGGAGGAAGCTCAGGAGGTAGAGCATGCCGTCGTAGTAGCGTCCCTGGCCGCTGGGGATGGGCGCATCCCAGAGCGCTTCCGTGAACTGCCGGGCGCGGGTGCGGTCGGTGGCGGCGAGACCGGCGACGGCGTTGGTGGCGACCAGGCCGATCGAGTGATGCGACGAGAGAGCGACCCCCTGGAGGGTGTAGACGTCGCCGTAAGCGGCGGGCTGGGAGGCGAAGAAGCCCTGAATGCGGTCGCTCAGGACGGGTTCAGCGGCGCTCGCGTGCCACCAGCTCCAGTCCACGCTCCAGTTGCTGGCTACCCGGAAGGCGTCATAGCCGAATGCCGCGGACTGGGGAAAGCGTGTGGGGTGCGGGGTGCCGTCCCAGTTCGCGTAGACAGGGGCGAGGCCGGTGGATCTATCGGCAGTGGCGGGGAAGAACTTGCGGCTGACCTGGGCGGCTTCGGCCCAGAAGGCGCGGTCTTCGGCCGGCCCCCACCGCGCCCAAAGCTCGTAGAACGCGGGCAGGTGGTAGGAGGGGTCGGTGAAGTCCCTGCCGAAGCTGTCCGGGACAAACCGGATCATCTTATGCGCCTCGTCCACCTCGGGTCCTTCGTCGCGCTGGCCGAATTTTGTAGGGCCCGCGATGGGTTCGCGGTGTAGCATGGCGCGCAGCAGGGTGTCGGCTTCACGGTGGTAGTTGCGGATGCCTTCTCCGTCGCCCCAGCGGGCCGAGGCGAGATACAGGGCCATGACGAAATATTCCTCACCGTCCGGCGCCGGGGTCTCAGATTTGGGGGTGCCGTCGAGTTTGCAGGACCACGCAAAATAACGGTAGCTGGGGTGCTTCGGGTCGGGCTGGTACATGTACGTCTTCGCCCAGTTCCAGATCGCGTCGAACTCCGCCCTGTGGTTGAGCTGGACAGCGATGGTCATGCCATAGCTCATGCCTTCGGTGCGCACATCGTGGTTGGCCCAGTCCGTGATGTAGGCGAGCTTGCCGTTGGCGTTGGATCCGCTCTCGAAGTAGACAGCCTGCGTCTGCGCATCGCCGTGGAAGAGCTGCTGAAAGGCGGCCTGCAGTTTGGCGTCGATCTCGCGGGGCTTGTGGCCGTCTTCAGCGAAGAGGTTGCGGTAGCG
>CAZZWG010000152.1:5365-8201 GCA_964657685.1 Verrucomicrobia bacterium Tous-C9LFEB
TGGCGTCGATCTCGCGGGGCTTGTGGCCGTCTTCAGCGAAGAGGTTGCGGTAGCGGCCCGTGGCAAACGCGCCCTTTTCGTCGGGCCGGGGTGTTGCGCCTTGCGTCTGCGCGAGCAGAGCGGGTGACCGCGCAAGGCTGCAGAAGGCGAGACGGGCGGCTGCGGTCAGCATGGGATGAAGGTACGCGGGAGGACGCCGGGGGTAAAGCGTTCGCGAGGCCACTAGAATAGAGCGGTGAGTCTTTCTTAAGGAAAAAGCATATGAGCACAGCAACCACCGATGCCCTTGGGCAGCTTCAACTTGCGGCGCACACCGCCGGGATCGATCTCCAACCGCTCGAGGCGGGCACCAGTTTCAGCGGCGAACCGACAAACCGTTTCAGCCTGAGCGTTGCCGGTGCTCCCGGCAAGCACCTGCTGCTGGAGCTTGGCCAGGCCTTCGATGCGGCCGATCCGCGCTATGCCGGGGAGCTTGGGACCTTCTTCACTGAAACTGCGCAAAGACTCAGGAATCCACGGCCGGATTGCTACCTGACCATGCTGGGATTGCCGCTATCGTTCGGCAAGTTCGCCTGGCCGGTGCATGGCTCCACCAGCGGCGCGGATACCTTTATCGTGCATGGGGAGATTCGCCTGGAAACCGGTGCGGAGGCCATCCTGCATGCAAAGGTTTCAGCTTCGCTCACGCAGACATTTGCGGAGATCCTGAGCGCGATGGAGCAGCCCTTCGCCGAGAGCCTGAGCTACAACGCCGTGCGCAAGACCCTGGATCAGGGGCAGCTTGAGCTGGTGAAGAGCGGCAACCGGCAGCCGGTACCTGTCACGACCCGGTACTTTTCGGCCAAGGCGAATCGCTTCGTTTTCAACGACACCACGGGGGAGCAGCGCGAACAGTTCCTGGCCGGGCACGTGTTCTGGCTGAGCCATGTGCTGGGTGCGGATGCGCCCGTGTGGATTGCGGATCCGCGCGACGCACAATACCTGAATTCGACCGTGGAGGATCTACGGGAGGCGTCGGCGAAGCTGGTGGCGGCCGGTCTGTTGCAGAGCACGGCGGCGGAGTGGGCGGTGGCCACGCCTGCCCTGATCGCCAGGCACGAGTTCTTTGAGGCCGAGGTCGCGGACGGTCTGAGCTTCATCAAGCCAAGCTTCAACGAGGACATGCGTTCCGGTCTGACCAACATGTAGTGAGCAGTACCTGCGAGGCAGCAAGGAGGGACGTCCGGGGCGTCCCTCTTTTCTTTCCCGCAGTGCTTGTTTGAGAGCGCACGGAATGAAAGGCCTTCGTCTTCCAGTCGCGATCAGCCTGGGGCGCAGGGTCTGTTGCCTAAACAATCTTTCAGTCCCCAAAAATAACTTGACAGGATTGGTGGAGACTCCATGGAGTTCGCCGACCGCCGGGGCAAGGACGCTGCAGTTCAGCGGGCGCTTCAACTTCTAACCTCCTTCACCCTTCTCCTCCGGGCGGCCCTTCGGGATCGCCTCTCTTTTTGTTTACTCGTCGTGGAGGCGGGCTTTCCAAAAATCGATAGCGGCGTGAGCCGTGGCGGGGAAGGTGAGGTGGCCGACTTTGCGGGCGGGGCGCGGTTCCTTGCCGTAGTCGTGGCGGTGGAGTTCCGGGAAGCGGGCAGTCTCTCCAACCGGGGGCATGGTGCCTATGCAGTTGAGCATCACGGTGGGCCGGCTGGTGGTGGGGCCGAGCGGGAGATTGAGGAGGGCGCGGAGGTGGTTTTCGAACTGGGAGGTTTGCGCGCCTTCGATGGTCCAGTGGCCGGAGTTGTGGACGCGGGGAGCCATCTCGTTGGCGATGAGCTGGTCGCCTAAGACGAAGAACTCGACGGCGAGGACGCCGATGTAGTCGAGTTGTTTGAGCAGGCGCTCGAGGTAGCGTTCTGCGGTGGGTTGGAGGTTGGTGCTGTCGCATGGGGCGACCGAGGTGCGAAGGATCCCGGCGCGGTGATGGTTCTGGGTGAGTGGGTAGAAGACGATGTCGCCGGAGCCGTTGCGGGCGGCGATGAGGGAGACTTCTTTGGTGAAGGGGACGTGGCCTTCGAGGATGCAGGAGGCTTCGGCGACCTCGGCCCAGGCCGCGGCGGCTTCGGAGGGCTCGCTGAGGCGGACCTGGCCTTTGCCGTCGTAACCCATGCGGCGGGTTTTGAGGATGGCGGGCAGGCCGAGTTCCCCCATGGCGGCCTGGAGGTCTTCGAGGGAATCCACGGGGGCAAAGGGGGCGGTCTCGATGCCGCATTCGTGGAAGAAGCGCTTTTCCAGCAGCCGGTCCTGAGCGATGCCGATGGCGCGGGCGTTGGGGTAGAGGTTCAGACCCTGCAGGACTTCGGCGTCGATATTTTCTGATTCTACGGTCACGATGTCGACGTTTGTGGCGAAGTTACCGACGGCCTTGGGGTTGGTCAGGTCGGTTTCGAGGACGGGGGCGACAGCTTCGGCGGGATCGCCCGGGCTGCCGGCGCAGAGGATCTCCAGGCGGGGCGCGTCCGGGAGTTTGGCGGCGAGGAGGGGGGCGGCTTCGGCGAGCATGAGCGCGAGTTGGCCGGCGCCGAGGATGCCGAGGCGGATAGAGTGCGTGGACGGTGATGGGCTCTTGGTGAAGTTCATTGGCGGTTCAAAAGCAGGTTCCCTGCGAAGGACGGAAAGAAAGGCAAACAAATGCCAACGCAAAAGGCGCGATGAGCGCGAAGTACGCAACGAGGGTTGCGGAAGGGCTTGTTAGGGGGAGTTGCGTGGGTCTGGATCTTCAAGGACGGCGTCCGTTTGGGTTTGGCGATAGGCGTCCAGGCGCTGCGCCAGCGCTTCGTCGTTCAGGGCGAGGATGGCA
>CAZZWG010000153.1:0-8027 GCA_964657685.1 Verrucomicrobia bacterium Tous-C9LFEB
GCATCCGTGAGCTTGGCCGCATCCGTGAGCTTCGCGATACCATCCAATTAGTTGCCATGCGGAAATCGCTGCCTATCACGATGCATGCTGACGGTGTTTGCCGGGCCTATGGCCGAGCGCGCTTCCACTAGCTGCGCCTGCTCCTTTCCCTTGTGCCTCCCTACATCTTTAAAGCTGCATCAGCCTGGGCCCTTGCGGCCCCCCCGATCGTGAGTCCTGCCATGTTTGAACGTTTAGACCAGATTGAAGCGAAGTATGAAGATCTTGGCCGTCAGCTCTCTGACCCTGCCCTGGTGACCGATCAGAAGAAGTTTCAGAGTGTAGCGAAGCAGCACCGCGACCTGGAGCCGGCGGTGGATGCGTTCCGGCGGTATCGCCGCTTGAAGGAGGCGATCGCGGAGGCAAAGGCGATGGCGTCCGACACGGATCCGGAGATGAGCGCGATGGCCGCCGAGGAGCTGGCGGAACTGGAGCCAAAACTGCCGGCCGCCGAAGAAGAGTTGCGGGTGTTGCTGCTGCCGAAGGATCCGAACGACGAGAAGAACATTGTGATCGAAGTGCGCGCGGGTACGGGGGGCGATGAGGCCTCGCTGTTTGCGGCAGAGGTCTTCCGCATGTACCTGCGGTTTGCGGAGCAGCACCGGTGGAAGGTGGAGATACTTTCGGAGTCGCCGAGTGAGGTGGGCGGACTGAAGGAAGTGACGGCGATTTTTGAAGGCGAGAAGGTGTACTCGCAGATGAAGTACGAGAGCGGGGTGCACCGGGTGCAGCGGGTGCCGGCGACAGAGACGCAGGGGCGGGTGCATACCTCGGCAATTACGGTGGCGGTGCTGCCGGAGGCGGAGGAGGTTGACGTAAAGGTGGAGGCGAAGGATCTGCGGGTGGATACGTTCTGTTCGTCGGGGCCGGGTGGGCAGTCGGTGAACACCACGTACTCGGCGGTGCGGATCACGCATCTGCCGACCAATACGGTGGTGAGTTGCCAGGATGAAAAATCGCAGATCAAGAATCGGGAAAAGGCGATGCGGGTGTTGCGGTCGCGGCTGTATGAGGTAGAGATGGAGCGGCAGCACCAGTTGCAGGCGGCGGCGCGCAAGTCGCAGGTGGGATCGGGGGATCGGTCGGAGAAGATCCGGACGTATAACTTCCCGCAGAACCGGTTGACGGATCATCGGATTGGCCTGACAAACCATCAGCTGGCGATGGTGATGGAAGGCATGCTGCAACCAACGGTGGACGCGCTGGCGGCGCATGCCACGGCGGAGCGCTTGAAGGCGCAGGCGGAGGCAGCATAGGGGCGCCGTCTCGGGACGGAGTGCTCAAAAGGTAGGAAGAAGGTTCTTACGGGATAGGCGCCAACTCCACCCGGCTGCTTGATTTACCATGGCGATATTCCGAGATGAACTTCACGCTGGTCGACCTGTTCTCAAGCGTATTGGCTATTGTCGCGTTCGGCTTTTTTCTCTTACCGCCAGCGTATCTGTTCGCGCACTTTACTAACTTAGCTGGATTTCGCAAGCGAACACGGGCTGAACAGTTGCTGTGGGTCAGCGGTCTGTCGCTTCCGCTTTCTTTGTTTTTGTGCGCGGTGGTTGGGCGCTTTCTCTCTCCCCTGGCACTTACGAGTCTCTATGCAGGGTCGGCCCTCCTTGCCTTCGTTGTTGGATTTCCGCAGATCTGGCGCGACAGGTCGTTTGTAGTTAAGCGGCTTCTTTATTACAAGGAAGTGCTTGGTGCCCTGCTGCTGTTTGTGGGTTACGTCCTGCTGGTGACGACTTCTGTTGAAGTTCACAAACACCTTTATGAGAGCGTGAACTTTACCGATTGGAGCGTGCGCCTGCCCATGGTGAACGCGGCGATGCGGGATGGTGTTCCTCCCAGTAATCCGTTTTTCACTGTGAATGGGCACCCTCAGCCTTCCCGCTATTACTACTACTGGTATGTGTTGTGCGCAGCGGTGGGGCGGCCGCTGCATCTTTCGGCGCGCGCCTGCCTTTCCGCGAGTGCCGTGTGGAGTGGCCTTGCACTGATCGCGGTGTTGTTTCTGTTTCTGAAGCACCTGCTCCGGTATAGCCCCCGGACGCCGAGGCACTACCTGTTTCCGCTGCTGCTTTGTTGCGTGATGGGCGTCGATGTTCTTGCGGCGATTCTTGGCTACCTGTTGAAGCCGCCAGTGATCTACCCCGAGATCGAGTGGTGGCTGGATGATCGTATCCCCTCGTTTGCGGGAGCGGTGATCTTCGCGCCGCACCACATTGCCGGCGTTGTTTGCTGCTGTATGGCTTTTCTGGTGTTTTTTCTTTCACGGGCCGAGTGGGCAGGGCAGCGCGGAAGGCGGGTCCGGGAGACGCAAATGGTTGCCGTCGTCACCGGAGCGATCTGCTTTGCAGCGTGCGCGGGTGACTCCACCTTTGTTGCATTCTGCTTTGGCGTGGCAGGCATCCTGTACACGCTCATTCTGTTCCGGGAGAAACGCTGGGCAGAGATCGCTGTGCTGGTTTTAGCAGCCGCGCTCTCTGTCTTCTGGTCCCTGCCCTTTCTTCGTGAGCTTCTGCGGGAGACGCCCACGCTGACTGCGGAGCATCACCGCGTGCTGGAGTTTGCCCTGCGGAACCGGCGGGAGAAGGAGCATTTTGAGGGGTCAGTCCTTTACAACATGCATGGCTTCCCGCGGACTTTTCTGTATGCCACGGTCGCGCCGGTGATGCTGGTGTTGCAGTTTGGTTTTCTTCTGATTCCGTTGCTGCTGCGCGTGCGCAGCGATGTGCGCCGGTGGAGAGCAGGCGAGCGGATGAGCGATGGCGAGCGTTTTCTTTGGGTTATTTTTCTTGGAGCGGCGCTGCCCGGCTTTTTTCTTAGTTCGGCGCCGCAAGGGGTAAATGATCTGGGCAGGCACGCCGGCCTGATTATGCGGCTGGTCCTGATTGTGTGGGCGGTGCCGCTGCTCTGGCCTTACTTTCAGCGGTGGGGTGAGCGCAAGCCGCTCTCGCCGGCGCACCCATGGTTTGCGCGCATTGCGGTAAGTTTCTTCATCGTTGGGTTGGTCAGTCAGATGTGGCAGATCACCGTTGATCGCGGCCTTCTGCCCTTCCTTGCGCATCATCCGAAAGTGACGCCGGCTGCGCCCCTGGCCCATGAGGACGACGCTGGAGCGCGGTTCTATCAACTTCGCCGCGGGCTAAGCCTGGTGGAAGCTCGCCTGCCGCCGGAGGCCGTGGTGCAGAGCAATATGACAGGCCCGTTCCAGATGATCGTGATGTTCTATTCCACGCATCCCTTTGCCGCGGGGGATCGAGCGTGCGTCACGTCGTTTGGAGGCGATGATACTGCCTGTCTTGCCATCACAAAAGATCTGCATACGCTGTTCTATACCTCACCGCTGATCTCGTATGTGGCGGCAGCGCCGTACCCGTCGCGCATGCCCTCGAACGTTGAGGCACGTTATCACAAGTGGCCTCCTGTAGATCCTGCGGAGGCTACGCCTGATGTGTTCCTGAAGGCATGCGAGCGCGAGAAGTTAGCTGCCGTGGTGGTGCAGAACTCAGACTTGGTGTGGACTGTGCCGACCTCCTGGGTATGGCAGCTGCAGCCGTTGTATGCGGGGTCGCTGGTGAGGATTTTTGGGTGTCCTGCCTACTTTCCCGGAGAGGCGATTGGGCGGGGAGGAAGCGCCGCCGCAGGGCAGGCCTTGTAGTGCTGGATTACGGCGCAACGGACTTGGGTTAGCCGGCAACGTACACTTCCCAGAGATATGCGTGTTGGTTATTTCGGCGGGAGTTTTGACCCGCCCCATCGAGGGCATCTGGCGGTGGCGTTGGCTGCGCGTAAGCGCTTTGCCCTTGATGTTGTGTTGCTTGCACCGACGGGAAGGCAGCCGTTCAAAGCAGAGGGTGCGTGGGCGCCGTACGCAGACCGGCTGCGCATGACGGCGTTGCTGTGCGGGGGGCATGAGGGGCTGGAAGCAAGCGAGGCCGACGGGCCCATGCCGGATGGATCGCCGAACTACACAGTGGACACCCTGCGCCGTTTGCGGGGCGGGTTGGGGGCAGAGGCGCACATGTTCGCAATCGTCGGGGCGGATGCTTTCCTGGGCATCGCGCAGTGGCGCGACACGGCAGAACTCTTTGCTCTTGCGGAGTGGATCGCGGTGAGCCGGCCAGGTGTTGCGGCCGAGGCGCTTCGCGGGGTTGCGTTAACGCCCGAACAGCGAGAGCGTACGCATGTTCTGGAGGGCGTTTCCGTCCCGGTAAGCGCGACGATGGTGCGTTCGCGGCTCCAGGCAGGTTTACCGTGTGAGGACCTGTTGCCGGAGGATGTGCTGGCATATGTCCGCGAGCATGGGCTGTACCGGAGCAGCGCCTCGCAGAGCGAGGGAGAGGGATGAGGGGAGTGCGTTGAGGGCCTAAGGATTTATCGTCCTTTCGCCTAGCCTTCACTCCAGATTCGCAGGGAACTCCCACACTCGTTGCAGCAGAGCATAAGGAGTCTTCATGCCGCTCAACGTCCATCGCACGTCGATGCAGCCCAGCTCTCAACCGCGTTCCAAGGTGACCAGCCTGTGGAGCGAGCCCGAAACGCCGGTGGCGTACTGCAGCGGGGTGAGCCTGCACAGCCACACGAGCATGTCAGAAGAGACGCTCACGTTTGTGCACAAGTTCCTGGCGCTGCTTCCAGGGCTGAAGCACATCTTTGCGCACTATGACCGCAAGAGCAAAAGCTACGGTTTGGAGCTGGATTTTGTGCGCGGCAACTGGCGGCCGCCGCTGGTGCCCGCGATGGCCTATGAACTGGAGGCAAAGCAGATTGAGACGCAGGGTCTGCAGGCGCTGGTCTCCATCACGGACCATGACACCATTGCGGCGCCGCAGCTTCTGCGCAGCGTGCCTGCATCGCGTGGGATCCCGGTGTCGCTGGAGTGGTCAGTTCCCTATGGCTGCACGGAGTTTCACCTGGGCGTGCACAATCTGCCCTCGGCGGACGCGTATGCGTGGGCGGCACGGTTGAATGCGTTTACCAGCGCGCCGGATGCTGTGGAGTTGCGCGAGATTTTGCATGAATTGGACGAGCTGCCCGGGGTGCTGACGGTGTTCAACCACCCCATCTGGGATTTGCATAAGGTCGGCACGGGGCAGCACAGGCGTGAGCTGGTGCAGTTTATGGAGGCGTTTGGACCCTGCCTGCATGCACTGGAGTTGAACGGGTTGCGCGATGCGCGTGAGAACCGTGCGGTGGCGCAGTTGGCGCGGGAGACGGGCAACCTGTTGATCTCCGGCGGGGATCGCCATGGGACGGAGCCGAGCGCGTGCGTAAACCTTTCGCGGGCGCGAAACTTCCGTGAGTTTGTCGATGAAATCCGCGTGGAGCGGCGCAGCCACGTGCTGTTCATGCCGCAATACAAGCGGCCGTGGGAGGAGCGGATTCTGCACTCGACGCTGGATGCGGTTACGGACTTTCCGGAGTTTCCGCTGGGCTGGCAGCGTTGGGATGACCGGGCGTTTCATCCGGATCGCGATGGCGTGATGCGGCCGCTGAGCCAGTTGTGGGGAAGCGGCGCGGCACCGCTGCCTTTGCGCGCGGCAATCCACTTTGTGCGCATGGCGCGGAGCCAGGCGTTCTCGCGGACGTTCTCGATTGCGTTCCCGAGCGGAGTGAATGCAGCGGCAGAGATGGAGCTGCTTTAGACGGGGTGTCCCTCTTGCGACAATGATCTGGTGAGTTCAGGTTCTTCGGCAACCCTCGGCATTGACTTCGGCACAACGAACAGTTCGATCGGCCTTGCGCATAAGGGCGTGGTGCGAATGGTGCAGTTCCCTTCGCTGGCGGGGATGAGTGCGTCGTCGCGTTCGTTGTTGTATTTGCAGCGCAGGATGGGGGCGCGGGGCAAAGCTGTATCGGCGTGGACGGGTGCGGCGGGGATTGAACACTACCTGGAGACGGATACGTCCGATGACGCTGTGCAGGGCCGGTTAATCCAGTCGCTGAAGAGCTATCTTTCTTCGCGCAACCTGACAGGCACGGAGATCTTCGGGCGGCAGTACCAGTTCGAGGAGTTGGTGGCGCGCATACTGCGGGATCTGCGCATGCGGGCGAGTGAGGAGCTTGGGTTTGAGGTGACGCGTGCGCTGTCTGGGCGTCCGGTGATGTTTGTCGGTGCGGACTCCGAGGCGGACAACGACTTTGCCGTGGGGCGGCTGCGTGAAGCGTATCTGCAGGCCGGGTTTACGAATGTTCAATTTGCGATGGAACCGGTGGCTGCAGCGTTTGCTTATGAGTCTGGCGTGGACCGTGATGAGTTGTTGCTGATTGGAGATTTCGGTGGCGGAACTACTGATTTTTCCTTGCTGCGGGTAGGGCCTTCGGCGCGTGCGCAGGGTGGGCCGCAGGTGCTGGGGACGACGGGCGTGGGGATTGCGGGGGATGCGTTCGATGCGCGGATTGTGCGGCGGTTAATTTCGCCGGCGCTGGGATCAGAGAGTGAGGCGCGGTCACTGGGCAAGTTATTGCCTGCGTTGCCGGCGTGGATCTACGCCAATCTGGAGCGATGGCATACGTTGAGCTTTCTGCGGACGCGGGAGGTTCATGCGATGCTGCGCGCCGCTGAGAAGAATGCTGTGGAGCCGGAGAAAATTGCGGCGTTGCGGGCGGTGGTGGAGCATGATCTGGGCTATCGATTGCACCAGGCCGTGCAGCGGGTGAAGGTCGATTTATCCGCAAGGAATCAGGCGGAATTTGTGTTGGATACGGACGCGCTGCATCTGCGCACACCGGTGGAACGCGGGGATTTTGAGGGGTGGATTCAACCGGAGCTGACGCGGATGGAGGCGGGGCTGCAGGAGTTGTTACGGATAACAGGGACGCAGCCGGGGCAGGTGGATCGCGTGTTTTTGACCGGGGGCACGTCGCTGGTTCCTGCGGTGCGGAAGGTGTTTACGCGGCGGTTCGGCGAGGAGCGGGTGCAGACGGGGGAGGCGTTTACCTCCGTGGCCTATGGACTGGCGCTGATGGCGGAGCGAGGGGATGCCGCTGCGAGTTAAGCGGTGCCGCTGCTCTCGCGGATGTCGATGTGGTCCTCAGAGTAGGGGCGCTTGAGGAAGATGGTCCAAAGATAGTTGACCGAGTAGCGCCAGGCCATGGTGAAGATGCCTTCTTTTTTCAAGCGGCGCGCGGAGGAGAACATCTTCAGGTCAAAGGTGAAGCAGACGCGACCGACTTCAGGCAGGCGGCGGGCGAGGTCGGTGTCCTCACCATAGAAGGTGATCGCAAGATTGAAGCCACCGATGCGCTCGAGGGCCTGGCGCGTTACGACGAAGTTGCCGCCCTGCACCATGGAGCCGACGCGCAGCACATAGCGATTGAGCACGTAGGTGAGCCAGGCCGTGGTGTAGAAGACGCGGACCAGCAGGCTTTCGCGCGGCGTGAGGTCGTAGTAGACGAGGGGGCCGGAGAAGGCGACGAGTTCATCGTCTTCAGCGAAGGCTGCGAGCACCTGGGCGACCCATCCGTGCGGCAGGCGCGAGTCGGCGTCGACATTGGCGATGAGGCGGCCGGAGGTGGCGAGAAAGCCGGCCTGGCGGGCGTGGGGAAGGCCTTTGCGCGGCTCGTCGACGACGCGTACGCCGGGGTAGCGCAGGGCGACTTCACGCGTGCGGTCGGTGCTGGCGTTGTTGACGACGATGATCTCGACGTCATCCCGTCCGGCGGTTTCTTTGAGGATGGATTGGAGGCAATCCGGGAGATACCCTTCTTCGTTGTAAGCAGGGACGACGAAGCTTAGCGTCATATGCGCCCAGCGTACAGGCGCGATATTGCAGCAGCTTGAATACTGCATGGGAATCAGGCTTTTCGCTACACCTCCTCAACGCAAGGGGGAGGGTAAGGAAGATCGACCGCGTCAACCCATCATTTACGTTGACCTGTTCCGTGAAGGCGGGGACAATGGCGTCCGGTCCCCAGCTGCCCATTCTTTTTACACGGAGAGCTTCAATGAATATTCAAGCTGCCATCGATGCTGCACGCTTTGTCCAATT
>CAZZWG010000154.1:0-7950 GCA_964657685.1 Verrucomicrobia bacterium Tous-C9LFEB
CGGGGAGGACGCGGGAGCGATAGCCTTCAAGGAGCGGTGTGTCCCAGGCTACCTTTACGCCGAAGCCTGGGTCCTGGTAGCCGCGGGCGGAGAAGTCGGAGCCGAAGAGGACGGTGAGGTCGAGGCCAGGTTCCCGCGCGATGCGGCGCAGAAGAGGGGCCTGGTACTGGATGGGGTGGCTGACAAGGTAGGCGAGGCGTACGGGCGTGGCCACGGGCTGCGCGTGCCTCAGCGAAGGGAGTAGAACGTGGCAAGGGCAAAGGAGAAGACGCCTAGGATGGAGCCGAGGCTGCCGTTCGCGAGTGAGCTCTTGATGGGGCTTGGCGGCAGGAAGATGATGTCGTTGGGCTGCATGATGGGGTCGGGCGCTTTGCCGTAGAGGATGTTTTTGATGTTGACGGTGGTGACGGTGCGATGGTCGCCGACGGTGCGGATGATGTGGAGTTTGCCGTAGCTGGCGTCCCAGATGGGGCCGCCGACGATGGCGGAGACCTGGGTGAGGGTGAGGGGGCCGTAGTTGTTCATGGGCACGACGGCGGGGCTGCGGAACTCGCCGGAGACGTAGACGACGCCGATGCGGGAGACCATGACGGTATCGCCGGCGAAGATGGGGATGTTGCCGGCGGCGCTGTGGAGGGGATCGTTGCCGATGTCGACGGAGATGGGATCGCGGCCCTGGCGAAGGATGACGATGGTGCGGCTGGCGTTGCTGGGCAGGCCACCGCCGGAGGCGATGATGGAGTAGAGGCTTCGCGAGCCGACGACGGGGATGACGTCGTGCATTTCACCGCCAAGAGTGACGAGGGAGCTGGGGCCTTCGGAGATAGAGAGGATGACTTGCGGATCGCGATACATGCCCGCGGCTTCGAGGCGCCCAGCGATGTACTGTTCGGCGCGGGTGACCGTGAGGCCCTGGAGCTGGACGAGGCCGAGCAGAGGCAGAAGGACGGTGCCGTCCTGGGAGACGCGGCCGCTGAAGTTGTATTCGGGGTCACTGAAGAGGTGCAGCGCGATCTGGTCGCCGGCGGAGAGAACGGGTTCCGGGGTGGTGGGAAAGAGCTGGGAGGGGTCGAGATTGGTTGCAGGGACGGTGCCGCGGTCGACGGCGGTGGGTGGGCCGTTGTACTGGGCCTGCGTCTGTACGGCCTGGAGAACGAGGGCGAGGCAGAGGCAGAGGTACGCGAAGCGCGTGAGGCGCTGCAACAAGAGGCGCGGAGAGAACGTCATTTGGCACCGTCCTGTGGCTTGGTGTTGCTGCCCTGCGAGGCTTCCCAGGCGTTGCTATCGACGCCGGAGGAGGCGTAGCCGGCGTAACCGGAATAGCCGTAGTAGGAGTAGTACTCGGGCGAGCTGAGGTCGACGGCGTTGAGGGCAATGCCGGCGAGTTTTGCGCCGGAGCGGAGGAGAAGATCGCGGGCGCGGCGTACGGCGTGCTTGGTGGATTTGCCGTGTCGCACGAGCAGAACGACGGCGTCGGCCTCGCGCGCAAGCACGATGCTGTCGGTTACGGAGAGCAACGGCGGCGAATCCATGACGATGTGGGTATAGGTTTCACGAGCTTTTGCGAGCAGCTGGAGCATGGCATCGGAGCTGAGCATTTCCGTGGGGAAGGGTGGGATAGGGCCGCTGGCGAGGACATCGAGGGCAGGCAGATCCGGGATCGTCTGCACGGCATCGGCGAGGGGCATACTGCCGGTGAGCACAGAGGTCAGGCCGAATTTGCCGTTGAGGCCAAAGCGGTGATGCACGGTGGGACGGCGGAGATCGGCATCGATAAGGAGGACGCGCACGTCGCGCTGCGCGAGCACGGCGGCGAGGTTGAGCGAGGCTGTGGTTTTGCCCTCGGAGGGTGTGGCGCTGGTGAGAAGAATCACCTTCGGCTCCCGGCCCGCCTGGGAGAGCAGAAGCGAGGTGCGCAGGGCGCGGAAGGACTCGGCGAACTGCGATTTGGGGCTGGATAGCACAAGCAGGTTGCGTTGGGCGGGTGTCTGCGAGGTGGGGTCGGCGGAGCGCCGGGACTTGGGGATGAGAGCCAGGGAAGGGAGACCGGAGATTTTCTCGATTTCGGCGACGCTGGAGAGGCTGGTGTCGAGACTTTCAAGAATGAACGCGAGGATGATGGCTGCGCCGGAGAAGATCAGGGTGTTGACGACGAGCACGGAGCCCTTGGGCTGCAGCGCGGGACCGATGGGCGGAACGGCGTTATCGACAATATCGACTTCCTGCGATTCGAGTCCGGCCTGTACGCCGGCGGTACGGAGCCGCTGAAGGAGTCCTTCGTAGAGTTGGCGATTGGATTCGAACTCGCGCTGACGGATGGTGTATTCAACAAGGTCGTCACGGAGCTTGTACGCGTCGGCTTTGGCGTTGTCCCGCGCGGCCCGGGTTTGCGCTTCGTCTGCCCGGGCAGCCACGAGGTCCTCGCGAGCCTGGATGAGCACGCGATTCTGCTCTTCATCGATTTCGCGGTCGAGTTCAGCAACCTGGGCGCGAATGGCCTTTTCGCGGGGGAGGTTGGGGCCGGCCGTGACGTCCATGCCGCCGAGCTGGGCGCGCAGACTTTCACGCTGACTGCGCAGGCCGGCGAGCGCCTGGCTGGCCTGCCCGTTGACGATCCCGATGGAGGCGTCGAGGGCGCTGGGGTCCATGCCGGTGAGGACGCGATATCGCGATTCGACGACGATGCGGTTGATCTGCGCCTGGCTGGCGGCGCCGGTGAGGCTGTCAATGCCGGCGGTGATTTCGTTATGGCTGCTATCGAAGCCGAGCACGCCGAGGCGTTTGCCCAGATCGATCATCTGCTCCTGGGAGGACTCGACCTGCTGTTTGAGATCGCCGAGCTGATTCGCGAGCCAGTTGGAGACGTCCTTGGACGCGTCGTAACGCGACTGGAAGCTGTATTGCTTGTACTCGCGGATGAGCTTGTTGACGATGTCAGCGGAGAGTTTTGGGCTGAGTGTGGTTGCCTGGATGCGGACGATGTCCGTTTTGGACATGGGGGCGATGGCGATGGCGCTTTGCAGGGCGCCGAGCATGGATTCGCGGACGGCTGGATCATCGATGCTGATGTGAGGTGCGGGGCCGTGGGATCCGGTGAACTCAGGATTATTGGGCAGATCGAGATCGCGCGCGACGGTGAGGAGGAGGTTGTCGCTCTTCAGGATGGCGCTCTGGGTGGGAATGTCGTAGGTGTCTTCGGCGAGGGGGGCACTGTTGACGCGGTACTCGGAGGCGGTGCCGCTGCGGATCTCGATATCGCCATAGGCGATGTAGACGCGTGGCTGCGTGGAGGCCTTGTAGTAGCCGTAGGAGAAGCCGAGGAGGGCGGCCAGCAGAATCATCCACTTGCGTTTGCGGATGACGAGCAGTGTGTCCGAAAGGGTGGTGTCTTCGCGTGGACCGTCGCCGATGAGAGGTGCGGGCGCAGGAATGTCCGCAGGCCTGGCGCTGGACTCGAGACTGTCCGAAATCATTAGCTTCAGTTTACGCGAGATTGCAGCCCGGCGCCGACACGGTAACTCCCTCTTGGGGGATAGCGGTATCGGACGGGGGATTGTAGGATGATTGGGAATTGCGTTATATCGATGCAAGCCCGTCGGTAAAGGGGAGAGGTATGTCAACAGGGAATCAGATTGCGGTTGTGGGGTCCGGGTACGTGGGCCTGGTGGCAGCCATGTGTTTTGCGGAGATGGGTCACCAGGTGGTGTGCGTGGACAACGATGAGCGCAAGGTAGCGGCTCTGCGCGGTGGCGACACGCTGATCCATGAGAAGCATTTGCCCGAGCTGATGGCGCGGTACTGCAATGGGCGGGTGCGCTTCACGACCGACCTGGCGGAAGCAACGCAGAGCTGCGATGCGATCTTTATTGCGGTGGGTACGCCGCAGTCGGAGACGGGCGACGCCGATCTGTCGTATGTCGAGGCGGTGGCGAGCGAGATTGCACGCCATATTACGACGTACAAGGTGATCGTCGAAAAGAGCACCGTGCCGGTGTATACGAATGAGTGGATTCGGCGGGTGATTGAGCGGAACGGGGTGCAACGGGACCTGTTCGACGTGGTGTCGAATCCGGAATTCCTGCGGGAAGGGACGGCGGTGGAGGATTTTCTGCACCCGGACCGGATTGTGGTGGGCGCGGACAGCACGCGGGCGGCGCAGTTGCTGCAGGCGATCTATTCGCCGCTGACGAATGGAACGTACTACGAGCCGGAGAGTGCGATTGCGGGTGTCTGTTCGACGGCGACACCGCCGCCGCTGCTGCTGACTTCGACGAAGAGCGCGGAGATTATCAAGCACGCGTCCAATGCGTTCCTGGCGCTGAAGATTTCGTTTATCAATGCGGTGTCGAACCTGTGCGAGGCGGCAGATGCGAATGTGGAGCAGGTTGCCCGGGGCATTGGGCTGGACTCCCGTATCGGGCCGAAGTTCCTGCGGCCGGGCATAGGGTATGGCGGTTCGTGTTTCCCGAAGGATGTTGCGGCGTTCCGGTCGGTGGCGGCGCAGTTGGGGGTGGATTTCCAGCTGCTGCATGAAGTGGAGAAGATCAACGTATCGCAGAAGAAGCGTTTCCTGGGCAAGGTGCGGTCCGCATTATGGACGCTGCGCGGCAAAAAGCTGGCGGTGCTCGGTCTGGCATTCAAGGGCGAGACGGATGATGTGCGCGAGTCGCCCGCGATCGATCTGATCGAGATGCTGCTGGCGGAGGGCTGCTCTATTGACGCGTTTGATCCGGCGGCGATGGAGCGGGCGGCGACGGAGCTGCCGGAGTCGAAGTACATGCATTATGTCGATTCGGTGGAGACAGCGGCGAAGAACGCGGATGCGCTGCTGATCCTGACGGACTGGCAGGAGTTTGGACATTTGGATTTAGGGCACCTGCACGAGGTGATGCGGTATCCGATTGTGGTGGACGGGCGCAACCTGTACGACCCGCGGGTCATGCTGGATCATGGGTTCACGTACATCAGCGTGGGCCGGTCGGCCGTGGCGCCGGTGCGCGAGAGTGTGGCGGTCTCAGCATGAGTAGCGAGAGTCGTCTTGTGCTGGTGACGGGGGCCGCTGGTTTTCTGGGGTCTCATCTGTGCGATGCGCTGCTGGCGGAGGGCAACCATGTGCTGGGAGTCGATAACCTGTCGACCGGCAGTGTGGCGAACCTGGCTCACTTGAAGACGGAGTCCCGGTTTCGGCTGGAAGAGCGGGATATTTGTGAGCCGTTCGACCTGGGGCGCGTGGATTACGTTTTCAACTTCGCTTCACCGGCAAGTCCGGTGGACTACATGCGGCTGGGCATTGAGACATTGCGGGTGGGTTCGGCGGGGACGCTGAACAGCCTGGAGATTGCGAAACGGTACGGTGCAGGTTATCTGCATGCATCGACGTCGGAGTGCTACGGCGACCCCGAGGTGCATCCGCAGGTGGAGAGTTACTGGGGCAATGTGAACCCGATCGGGCCGCGTTCGGTGTACGACGAGGCGAAGCGGTTTTCTGAGGCGGCAGTGGCGGCTTACCAGCGGTACCACGGGGTGGATACGCACATGGTGCGGATCTTCAACACCTATGGGCCGCGGCTGCAGGCAAATGATGGGCGTGTGATCTCGAACCTGATGATGCAGGGGCTGCGGGGTGCGCCGCTGACGGTGTATGGGAATGGATCACAGACCCGGAGTTTTACGTATGTTGCGGATCTGATTGCAGGGATCCTGTTGCTTTCAAAGAGTGATGAGCACGATCCAACAAACATCGGAAACCCGGTGGAGTGGACGATCCTGGAATGCGCGCGTGAGATTCAGTCGCTGCTGGGCGTGAAAGGTGAGGTATTGTTCAAGCCCCTTCCACAGGACGATCCCAAACAGCGGAAGCCGGATATTACGAAGGCGCGACGTTTGCTGGGATGGGAG
Organism: Verrucomicrobia bacterium Tous-C9LFEB; assembly: GCA_964657685.1. GTDB lineage: Bacteria > Acidobacteriota > Terriglobia > Terriglobales > Acidobacteriaceae > Granulicella. The sequence goes on from CAZZWG010000154.1 coordinate 5,899, forward strand.
CCGAAGGTGCCTTTGCGTGAGGGCCTGGAGCGGTCGTTGGGGTACTTCAAGGCGTGTGTGGAGGCGGAGCGGCAGGCGGTGGCGTAGGGCGGGTTTTCGAACAGCACATCCCCTTCGGGAATGAGGGCCAGATGGGCAAGTGCGACAGCTGGAGGATCAACACAGTAAAGCGCTCCGATTGAGATCGTCTCGACCGGAGCGCTTTCTGTTTATTTGCCGTTGAGGTGCGGGCTCTTGTCGCGGAGCTTGGGGTAGAAGGTGAACTGGAAGGTGAAGGTGTTGTCGGTCTGCTGACCGGCCTTGTAGACAGGTGCCGTCCAGTGCTCGAACTGGTACCAGGCGTCGAGTTCGACGTCGGGGCGAAGGCGTTTCATGGCTTCGAGCTTGAAGCTGCTTTGGCTGACGCCGCTCTGGATGAAGTCCTGAGGCGTCATTTTGTGGAGATAGGAGGCCTGGATCCACTCGTTGCCGGAGAGGTGATAGGTGAGCCAGGATTGGTAGGCGATGGCTTCGCGGCCTACCCAATCGCCGAAGATGAAGCCCTTGTTGGTGTAGCCGTTGCGCTGGACTCCCTCGAAGTACTGGTTGTTGCCTTGCTGGCAAACGCGGGTAGAGCAGTCGGTGCTGGCGGCTTCGGCGCGGAAGTCGAATTTGGGAGCAAAGGGCAGGCGTGCAATGTAGAGGCCGGGCCGGTAGGCGGCTCGTCGGGGAGCGCTGATGGGGGAGACGTCGTCGTGGGTATCGGAGTCGGTATAAAGAGTGACTGAGCGGAGAAAGGGGAGGCGCCAGGAGAAGCTGAAGGAGCTAAAGCGGGCGCCTGGGTCCTGGGGTGTTCCTTTGATGCCCGGGCCGGTGTCGCTGATGGAGAAGAAGCTCTTCAAGAAGGAGTGAAACGTAACTGGTTCGTCGATATAGCCGATGCTGTTCTGGGCGGGGCAACCGACGACGGAGCAATGGCCGCCCCAAATGACGGTGCGCTGGAAAGCGAACTCGAAGTTACTGGTGGGGCGCAGGGAGAACATCTCGGAGTGCACCCAAGGGTGGTTGGGGTAGGTGTGGCCCTTGAGGGAGCCGACGAAGAAGTCGTAGCGAAGCGGGCCGAAGACCTTGTCGAAATAGGGGATGTGCATGGGTTCGACGCGATTGATGCGGAAGGAATAGATGTTTTCGGCGTTGTTGCTCCAGGCCATGGCGCCGCCCTGGCCGGGTCCGAGCCAGGCGTCGGATTTGCCGCCTGTGATTTCGTGACCGAGAACGTGAAAGGAGAGGTATGCCTCGTCGATGCGGAAGGGATTTGCGGCGTTGATGGGAGCGGAGGGGATGGTGTCAGTGGGTGCGTTGGGGGGCGCGAAGGGGAGGATTTCGTCGACGGCAGAGAGGTAAGTGGCGAGGCCGAGATTGTAGCCGGGGGCGGACGGGGCGTGCTGGTACTCGCCGCGGACGTAGAGAGAGAAGCGGTTCCACTCGTTTACGGTGGAGAAGCCGGTGATGTTGTTGAAGCCTGGCTGGTAGGGGCGTCCGTAGTCGTTGGTGATGGTTTGACCGAGATGGTAGCTGTCGCGGAGGGTGACGCCCTGAATGCCCATTACGCGGGTGTAGACGGTGTCGAGGCCGTAGACTTCGCCCCGGGCCATCGCGGTGCTGAGGCTGCCGGTCGGACCGGGGTTTTCGGCGCTGACGTAGGTGAGAAGGCTGGCGTAGATCCCTTGCGCCTGTTCGTCGCCGCTGTCCTTGATGGTTGCGGCAGAGTTCTCGAGCATGTGGAGGAGGCTGCGGCGGGTCCAGGGGCGCATGCTGATGAAGGCGGAGGGTAGATAGCCGAGGGCGTAGAGGCGGAGGGCGGCAGGGTAGACCCAGCTATCGACGGGGATGTAGGTGGCGCTGAAGTAGTCCTTCGGCGTGTCTTCGGAGGCGGGGTAGTCCGTCACGATCGAAGGCAGAGAGGCGACGGGGGAGGGTGGGGCGATCTCGACGGGCTGTGCCTGCGGCGGTTGCGCGGGCTGCATGGTGACGGGCTGCTCGAGCGGGTTGACGGTCGAGGGTGGCTGGGAG
>CAZZWG010000155.1:0-7925 GCA_964657685.1 Verrucomicrobia bacterium Tous-C9LFEB
GGATCCAAATCCACACGCAGCTCATTCGGATGCTCCAGGTCCGCCGACACCACCGGATGCGGATGCAGCTCAATGCAACCCAGGTTCACCACCCACGCCAACCCCGCCTCGTTATCGACAACAACCTCCTCCGCCGTCCGCCCCGAAGGAAAACTCAGCGTCACCGTTCGCAGGAACCCCGGCAGATCGGAAGGCGCCCGCTTCTGGTAAAACGGCTCCGCCTCCGCCCCATTCACAAACCGCTTCAGCACAATCGGCCGGTCCCGGATCCCGCGCAACGCCCCCGGCGCCACCGCCAGAAAGTACCGCACAATCTCCAGCTTCGTCAGCTTCACGTCACGCGAAAAATACAGCTTTGACGGATGACTAACCCGCACGTCATGCCCCGCCACCGACAACACTTCCGCTTCATCCGTCGCCTTCGCCACGCCCACAGCCTATCAGTGCCGGCCCCCACATCGCCCACTGGAACATCAGTCCAATGCGCAATCAGCCGTCTTACCTTGCGTCCCGTCCCGCAAGGCATCCTCCATCCAGACCGCGTTCGCCTTAGCGTGGCCGGGCGCAGTATTGTCAAACACCACCCAGGTTTCCCCAGCCTACGCCGCACCTCCGCCCCCTATAACCCCGCTCCACCCCCCTTGTGCTATCGTTGCGCCCGTCATGCAAGTCACAACCAAGTGACATAGAGCCCCGCCCTGGACTTCGGTCAGAAACACCGGAAAGCGGTACTCCCCGCAGCCTCCGGGGGAGCCACTCGGGAATTCAAAGCCTCCCGCAAACAAATCACAACCCCCCTCAGCTATCCTCATAGCCGATGCCCACCAAGCTTTCCATCCGCGACCTCGACCTGCGCAACAAACGCGTTCTCATCCGCGTCGACTTCAACGTCCCCCTCGAGCACGGTCGCATCACCGACGACACGCGCCTCCGTGAGACCATTCCCACCCTCGAACTCGCCCTGCGCCAGCGCGCCAAGGTCATCCTTGCCGCCCATCTTGGCCGTCCCAAAGGCACGCATGTCGACGCCCTGAGTCTCCATCCCGTCGCCACACGTCTTCGCGAGCTCCTCGATCACCTTCTCAGCCCCGAAGAAAACGTCGGCTTCTCCCCCGATTGCATCGGTGAAGTCGCCACGGAAATGGCCAACAACCTCGAATCCGGGCAGACCCTCCTTCTCGAAAATCTTCGCTTCCATCCCGAAGAAGAAGAGAACGACCACCACTTCGCCGAACAACTCGCCGATCTCTGCGATGTCTATGTCAACGACGCTTTCGGCGCCGCCCACCGTGCCCACGCCTCCACCGAAGGCATCGCCCGCGTCATTCGCGAACGCGGCGGCCAGGCCGCTGCCGGCCTCCTCATGGAAAAGGAGCTCACCTACCTCGGCAAAGCCGTCGCCGAGCCCAACCGCCCCTTCGTCGCCATCATCGGCGGCGCCAAAGTCTCCGACAAAATCGAGGTCATCAACGCCCTCCTCGAGAAAACCGACGCCCTTCTGATCGGCGGCGCCATGGCCTACACCTTCCTCAATGCGCAGGGCCAGACCACCGGCAAGAGTCTCGTAGAAACCGACAAGATCGATATCGCCAAAGCCGCTCTCGCCAAAGCCGCCGAGCGAGGCGTCAAGTTCCTTCTCCCCACGGACCACATCCTCGCCGACAGGTTCGCCGCCGACGCCCACACCGAAACCTTCTCCGGAATCGGACCCTTCCCCGCCGACAAAATGGCCCTCGACATCGGCCCCGCAACCATCAAAGCCTTCGCCGCCGAGATCGCCAACGCCGCGACCATTATCTGGAACGGCCCCATGGGCGTCGCCGAATTAGCCCCGTTCGCCCACGGAACCAACGCGATTGCCAAAGCCCTTGCGCACAACCCCGATGCCACCACCATCGTCGGCGGTGGCGACTCCGTGGCCGCCATCCAAAACTCAGGCTACGCCGACCGCATCAGCCACATCTCCACCGGCGGCGGCGCCAGCCTCGAGTTCCTCGAAGGCAAAACCCTCCCCGGCATCGATGCTCTCTCCGACAAATAACCTCTGAACGCGCACTTGCCAGACCCCCTGGCCGCCCCGTACATTCCACTCACCCGAAACCCACCCCCGGAGACCTCTGCACCGCATGCGCAAGCCGATCATCGCCGGCAACTGGAAAATGTACAAAACGCCCCGCGAGTCCCTGGCCTTCCTCGATGCCTTCTTCCCCCTCGTCGAAGGCCACACCCGCGACGAAATTGTCGTTCTTCCCACCATGAGCTCGCTGGCTTACGTGCTCGACGCCGTACGCGGCACCAACGTCGCCGCGGGCGCCCAGAACATGCACTGGCTCAATGAGGGACCCTACACCGGCCAGACCTCGCCCACCATGCTCGTCTCCCTCGGCTGCCGCCACGTCCTCCTCGGCCACTCCGAGCAGCGCCTCTACTTCAATGAAAGCTACGAGCGGGTCAATCTCAAGCTCAAGGCCGCCATCAATCACGGCATCACCCCCATCGTCTGCTTCGGCGAGCTCCTCGCCGAACGCGAAGACGAAAAAACCGAAGAAGTCCTCCGCTCCCAGCTCCGCACCGCCCTGCGCAACATCTCGGCCACCGAAGCCCGCCGCCTCGTCATCGCCTATGAACCCATCTGGGCCATCGGCACCGGGTCAACCGCCTCACCGGACATTGCCGCCACCGCCCATCGCATCATCCGCCAGGAACTTCGAACCTGTTGCGGAGACGCCGCGGCCCAGAACACCCGCATCCTCTACGGTGGCTCCGTCAAACCAGAAAACATCCCCTCGCTCATGGCCCAGGAAGACATTGACGGCGCTCTCGTCGGCGGCGCGAGCCTTGTTCCCACCACGTTCGCCGAGATCGTTCACTACAGCTCGCCGACGGACCCGGACGTCCACCACGGAGCTGGATCCTGAGTCCGGCAGAACGATCCAGGCACCGCTCCCTTTCTTGACTGACGTTCTACGGCGTTATCGCACGACGCCGGCCTGGTCCATCGGCCAGTAGACAAACGCCGCCCGCCCATAGATAAGCTCGCGCGGCACAGGGCCAAAGTCCCGGCTGTCGCTGGAGATCGACCGATGGTCCCCCATCACGAAATACTGGCCTGCCGGGATGATCCGCTCCGGTAAGGACCGGTCATCCTGATAACGCTCCGGTACGTAGGGCTCCACCAAAGCGTTCCCGTTCACATAAACCGTCCCGTGATCAATAAAGAGTCGATCCCCCGGTAATGCGATGACCCGCTTGATATAGCTCTTCGTATGGTCGTGAGGATAGTAAAAGACGACCACCTGCTGGCGCTGAATCCTTTCGAACTGGTAGGCGAACTTATTAATAAAAAGCCGGTCCTGATCCTCCAAACGAGGCAACATACTCGTTCCTTCCACACGCACCGGCTGGTAGAGGAACAGGATGATGATCATCGATACAACGACAGAAACGGATAGATCGCCCATCCACGCGCGCAGTGTCCCTACCTGCTCCACGAAACTACGGCGGGGCCGCAAAGAATTCGGATTCTCCGCTGGATGCTTGATCAATGGGTGTGCCTGGATCCCGACTGGGCTGCTCCTGCCCTGAAGAGCTTGCATCCATTCTAGACGGGTATGACGCTTCCGGGGTGGGGGACTCCCTCGCCGGGGTCAGGCGGGATGTACCCTGATTGCGCTAGAATCAAGTTAGCGGTTTAAAACCCATGGCGACTGTCACGACCACTCCAATACCTGTTCAAGAACGTCCAGCAGGTCGGCCCCTTTCGGACCTTCAAACGCTTACAACAGAGCGACCCAACGATGCCTCCATCGGCCTCGACACAAAGTCCGCGCTTGAGATCGCACGCATCATCAACCAGGACGACGCAAAGGTGACAAGCGCGGTCAAGAAGGCGCTCCCGGAGATCGCCCTGGTGATCGACACCGTGGCCCGCTCTCTGCGCGACGGCGGCCGCCTCATCTATGTTGGCGCCGGTTCCTCCGGACGCATCGCCTCACTCGACGCCTCAGAGTGTCCCGCCACGTTCTCTACCGATCCCCAACAGGTGCAATACCTCATGGCTGGAGGCCCAAAGGCCCTCGCCAGCGCCTCTGACGTCAACGAAGACGTTCCGGAAATGGGCCAGCGCGACGTCGCCAAACGCCGCCCCACCCGCAAAGACATCATCATCGGCATCTCCGCCTCCGGCCGCACCCCCTACGTCGTCGGGGCCGTCGAATACGCCCGCGCCCGCGGCGCCAAGACCGCCGCCATCACCTGCAACCCCAACTCCGATCTCGCCCAGGTCGCCGACATCACCATCTGCGCCGAAGTCGGCCCCGAAGTCATCTCCGGCTCCACCCGCATGAAGGCCGCCAGCGCCCAGAAGATGATCACCAACATGATCACCACCGGCGCCATGACCCGGCTCGGCTACGTGTACGACAACCTCATGGTCAACGTACACATGAAAAACGCCAAGCTCGTCGAACGCGGCATCCGCGTCCTGATGAAGCTCTGCGACATCGACCGCGAAACCGCCATCCGCACCATCAAATCCGCCGGCAAAAGCATCCCCATCGCCGTCGTCATGCTCAAGGCCAAAGTCGACAAAATGGAAGCCGTCCGCCGCCTCCAAAAATCCGAAGGCAACGTCCGCCTCGCCATCGAAGACAGCCGTCTCGAACTCTAACAAAAGTTTATGACCGAAGATCCCCGTTTTTGGCGGGTTCGTCTGAAGTGCAATGAAAACGACGACACCAAGGCCATCTGGAGCGCTGGCCTAATTGGCATCTGGTACGGCCCATGGGCCGCTTCCACACTTGACGAGTTTATTAAGTTGAAGCTGAGCGACGAAGAGGTCTTTTCGCGATTAAGTATCGGAAATTCTTGGCTCAAGAAGAGAGCGTTGAAAACGATATGGACGTTCTGGGAACTGCGGGAGAGCGTTGATTGGGTGTTCACAAGCTTTGCTGGCTCAATCCACGTCGCACAACCGACTTCGGCTCCGTTCGACCAAGACCGCTTCGCTCATGGTAGCGAACGACTAAAAGCCCGCCGAGTCGGCAATGTGAAGTCTTTCCAGCTAAGTCTCTTACCTGATTGTTTCCAATTGTTAGCTGCTGCTGGCCAAGGTACCCTACATCAGGTCCACGGTACCCGTCGCTTAGTCGAACTACTCTGCAAAAGTCGTGACGAATCGGATTTGATGGAGCGCTGGGCTGCGCTATCGCTAGCAACGAAAATCGAAGCTTTGGGTCCTCGCTCTTGGGAGACGCTCTGTGAGGCATACCTGATTATCGAGGAAGGATTTGTGCCGGTTGGCCTCGGGGTTGGGCGTACGCTACCCGTCTTCGACCTCGTTGGTCGCTCCCGTACTGGGACCCATCTATATGCACAGTGCAAGGGAGATCGGAATGAGGTTCAGATCAGTGATCAGTTTTTGTCCCAATCCCGACAGCTTCCACCCGATCAGCGTAAGGTTTTCTTCTTCGCATACAAGGGTGTGACAACACCCCCCGAGATCCGTAAAGATGTAACCGTGCTCACCAATGAAAATCTGCTTTCATGGCTGGAAACCACCGAAAGAGGGCGGGAGTACCTAAACCTACTCACAAGCTAGTACCGACCGCAAGATATCGACTCACAACCTTCAATCCGCCTGCCGCGCAACATCCTCCACCAGCCGTGTTCTATCCAGTAGCTGCAATCCGGAATGCAGCAGACCTTAGCAGGAGCGGCTCAATGAATCGCCTTTTCGTCACCACCTCCCTCGCCCTCGCCCTAAGCTGCGGTGCAGCCTTCGCCCAGCAAACGTCAGACCCCCAGACCACGCAGCCACCTGCACCCCAGGGCTACCACCATCACGCGCCCAATCCGCAAAGACAGGCCGAGCACCTCAGCAAAGTACTGAACCTGACCCCCGACCAGACCGCCAAAATCGAACCGATCCTCGCCCAGCGTGATCAGGGCATGCAGGCCATCTGGCAAAACCAGCAACTCGCCCCTCAGGACCGCCATCAGCAGATGCGCACCCTCAACCAGCAGGCCGAAAGCCAAATGGCCACCGTCCTGACCCCGGACCAGATGACCCAGCTCAAAGCCATGCGCCACGCCCACGGCCACCACGGCCAGAACGGCGACACCAACCAGCAGCCCTCGTAAGCTCAACCGCAAAGCGCGCACAGGCCGAAGCGCACCAGCTTCGGCCTGTGCCTTTTTCTGACATAAGCCCCCTGCCAGCTTGCGCAGGATTACACTGCGATCCGCTATGCTTAACTTTAGGCCCTTCAACCCGAAGGCCTCGAGACCCTACTTCGAAGTCCAGACCTAAGTTCCCCGAATCGAAGACTTTAGCGCAAAAGCACGGGGTGGTAACCCCCTGGCCGCCACGCAAACAGCATCACCACCCGGACACCGAGTCCCCCAAACCAGCCACGCCCCGCACCTGCTCCGATACCGCTTTCCCTCCTCCCCATTCCGTACACTTGAACCATGGACAAATTCGTCGTCCGTGGCGGCAATCCCCTCCTCGGCACAGTCAAGATCTCCGGCGCAAAAAACTCCGCGCTCCCCTGCATGGCCGCCGCCATCCTCACCGAAGACGAGGTCACTCTCGAGAACATCCCCCAGGTGCGCGACATCGAGACCGAGCGCAAGCTCCTCGAATCCATGGGCGCCCAGGTAGAACTCGGCTACGGCCGCGCCCAGCACCGCACCACCATCCAGTGCGCCGTCCTCTCCGACCCCGTCGCCAAGTACGAAATCGTCAAAACCATGCGCGCCAGCTCATTGGTCCTCGGCCCCCTGGTCGCCCGCGCCGGCATAGCCCGCGTAGCCATGCCCGGCGGCTGCGCCATCGGCGGCCGCCCCATCGACCTCCACATCAAGGGCCTCGAGTCCATGGGCGCCACCATCACCCAGGAGCACGGTTACCTCGAAGCTCGCGCCGATCGCCTCAAGGGCGCCCATATCGTTTTCGACAAAATCACCGTCACCGGCACCGAGGATCTCCTGATGGCCGCCACCCTCGCTGACGGCGAAACCCTCTTCGAAAACTGCGCGCGCGAGCCAGAGGTGACCGATCTGGCTGCCCTGCTCAACGCCATGGGCGCCCAGATTGAGGGTGCCGGCACCTCCACCATCCGCGTCAAGGGCGTCTCGAAACTGCACGGTGCCAAACACCGTATCAACCCCGACCGCATCGAAGCCGGCACCTTCCTCATCGCCGCGGCCATCACCGGAGGGGACCTCAACGTCGACTGCTGCAACCCACGCCATCTCGGTTCATTGCTCGCAAAACTCGAGCAAGCGGGTGTCAAACTTGAAATCGGTCAGGACAACGTCCGTGTACACTCCAGCGGCAGACTCGTCGCAGCCGATATGGATACCGAGGAATACCCCGGTTTCCCCACGGACATGCAGGCCCAGTTCATGGCCCTGATGACCCAGGCCGAAGGCACCAGCACCATCACCGAAAACATCTTCGAGAACCGCTTCATGCACGTCGGCGAGCTCAACCGCATGGGCGCGAACATCACCGTCCACGGTCGCTCCGCCACCATTCGGGGCGGGTCGAAGCTACAATCCGCGGCCGTCATGTGCTCAGACCTGCGCGCTTCCGCCGCCCTCGTCCTGGCTGCTCTGGTAGCCGACGGCGAGACGATCCTCGATCGCGTCTACCACATGGACCGCGGCTACGAGCGAATCGAAGAAAAGCTTCGCAACGTAGGAGCTCAGATCCGCCGCATGGGCGACGTCTTCGGAAAGAAATAAGCGCCCAGCACTGTTCCTTTCGTCGACCCGCAGCCAAAAGCAGGAAAACAGGCCCACGCCTTGCAGGTGGGCCTGTTTTGATCAGCGGCGTTCGATCGACCGTTACTCGGAACCTTACGCTGCCTTGGCCTTCAGGATCTCGAGGGCCTTGTTCAACTGATCGTCAGTTTGTA
>CAZZWG010000156.1:0-7891 GCA_964657685.1 Verrucomicrobia bacterium Tous-C9LFEB
GAGACGGCGTTTCGGGGTGGGGTGGCGGCGGGGTTGTTGGGGATTTAGGGCGGGTGGTGGCGGTGGCGATTCGAGGAGCATGGAAGGTGACCATGCGTGCCGCAGCGGCTAGAGCCGACTTCTCTGCTGAAGCCGTGCCCCTTCGTGGTGAGGTAGACCTCTCCGTGATGAGGGAGGATTGATTAGGCATCCAAGGGGGGATGACGAAGTTTAAAACGATTGAGACCTCGGGTGTTTCGTTCAGCTACCAGGAGTTTGGGCCTGCGGATGGGGTGCCGGTGTTTCTGCTGCATGGGTTTCCGGACGCGGCAAATGGGTGGGATGAGGTAGTTCGGCTGCTGGAGCCTTCGAAGCGTGGGTTGCGGCTGATTGCCCCTTCGCAGCGTGGGTATGGCGAGACGGTGGTGCGGCAGGAGAATTTGCTGACGGGGCAGGAGGCGGCGCTGGCGCAGGATGTGATTGTGCTGGCGGATGCGCTGGGGGTGGGGACGTTCTGGATTGTTGGGCATGACTGGGGGGCGCGGGCGGGGTTTGATGTTTGTGTGCTGGCGCCGGCGCGGGTGGTGGGACTTCTGGCGCTGTCGAGCCCGTATGTGATGTATGGCGGGAAGGATCTGCCGCCGGAGCAGGTGGAGCGGTACTGGTACCAGTGGTATTTCCAGACGGCGCAGGGGGAGAAGGCGCTGCGGACGAATGCAAAGGCGCTTTGCGAGCATATCTGGCGGGTTTGGTCGCCGGGGTGGAAGTTTGGGCGGCGTGATTTTGAGGAGACGGCGGCGTATTGGGAGAACTCGCAGTTTGCGGCGGTGACGCTGGGGTCGTACCGGCACCGGTATGGAAATGTGCTCGGGAAGCCGGCGTACCAGGCGTTGCAGGATGCGGTGGAGGCTCGGCCGAAGATTGCGGTGCCGACGCTGTTTGCTTATGGGACGGAAGATCACTGTGTCTTGCCGGCGGCGAGTGAGGGGCTGGAGAAGTATTTTGGGGCGTGGTTTGAGCGGACGGCGATCAAGGGTTCGGGGCATTTTCCGCACCGTGAGGATCCCAGGGCTGTGGTGAAGTTGTTTGAGCGATTGCGGAAGAAGGTTGGTTAGAAATGGCTGAGAAGACGGCGTTGGTGGTGGGGTCTACGGGAATTGTTGGGCGGAATCTGGCGGAGTTGCTGGTCCGTGAAGGATGGCGGGTGTATGGGCTGGCGCGGCGGCCGGGGGAGATGGAGGGGGTGACCGGGGTTGCGGCGGATCTGCAGGATGTTGGGTCGTTGGAGCGGGGTTTGGCGGGGGTGCGGCCTACGCATGTGTTTCTGACGAGCTGGTTGCGGCAGGATACGGAGGCGGAGAATATCTGGGTGAATGGGGGGATGGTGCGGAATGTGCTCTCGGTGCTGGAGGACCGGGGGAGCCTAGAGCATGTGGCTTTGGTGACGGGGTTGAAGCACTACCTGGGGCCGTTTGAGGCGTATGGGAAGGGGACTTTGCCGGTGACGCCGTTCCGGGAGGAGCAGGGGCGGTTGGCGGTGGAGAATTTTTACTATGCGCAGGAGGATGAGGTGTTTGCGGCGGCGGCGCGGGGTGGGTATGGGTGGAGTGTGCACCGGCCGCATACGATTATCGGGTTTGCGCTGGGTAATGCGATGAATATGGGCGTGACGCTGGCGGTGTATGCGACGATCTGCCGGGAGACGGGAAGGCCGTTTGTGTTTCCGGGGTCGGCGGTGCAGTGGAATGGGCTGACGGATATGACGGATGCGCGGTTGCTGGCGAAGCATCTGGTTTGGGCGTCGACGACGGCTGCGGGGCGGGACCAGGCGTTCAACGTGGTGAATGGGGATGTGTTTCGGTGGAAGTGGATGTGGGAGCGGCTGGCGGGGTGGTTTGGGGTGAAGGCTGCACCATTTCCCGGTGAGGAAATGCCATTGGAGAAGCAGATGGCGGGGGACGGGCCGGTCTGGCGGGGCATCGCGGAAAAGTATGGGTTGGTGGAGGGGGATTTGGGGCGGTTGGTGTCGGCGTGGCATACGGATGCTGATTTGGGGCGGCCGGTGGAGGTGGTTACGGATATGGGGAAGAGCCGGCGGTTGGGTTTTTTGGAGTATCAGGCGACGGATGAGAGTTTTTTTGAGTTGTTTGGGCGGTTGCGGGGGGCTGGGGTGATTCCGTGAGGCTGGCCTATGTTGTGCGTGGTCGGCGAGCTAGGTGGCTGAAAGGGATGTGAGGTATGGGTGGGGTTTGGGTTCGTCGGGGTCCTTCGGCTTCGCTGCGCTCCGCTCAGGATGATGATTTTTTGGAGTGGGGGCTGACGTTGTGGTGACTTCGAGTCGGCTTTGAGGTGGCGGGGTGAGGTTGATGCTGTGGGGCTTGGTGCGAATGCCCACCTTAGCCGCGGTAAGGCTGCGGCGAAGATGGGGCACCCGGGTTTCGTTTTCTACCCGCGTGACAGTGAGCTAGTCGCGGTCGGAGCCGTAGATGCTGATGCCTTGCTGGACTCGGAAGGCTATTGAGGCGGCGCGTTGGGTGTAGTCGCTGGTGGGGTAGTCCTTCTGTAGGCGGGCGGCGATGGATTGGGTGTTGGCGGCGGCTTGTTCGGAGCGTTTGCGGTTGTCGTCGACGAGGTACATGGTGACGAGGGAGCCCTGGCGGAAGGCAGCGTCATAGAGGGCTTCGGCGGATTTTGGGCCGTTGGGGTAGCGGTCGGCGTATTTGAGGTAGAGGTTGGTTTCCATTTCGGGGCACTTGGGGAGGCCTTGCCAGTCGCCGCAGAGCTTGTTGTCTATGAGGTCGAAGGCGGCTTTGGCGGCGTCTGGGGAGTCCGGGTAGTTTTTCATGACGCGTTTGAGTTCGCCTTCGTAGAGTTGCGGGCGGAGGAAGGCCTCCTGCTCGTGGGCGCTGGGGAGGGTGCTGATGTCGACTTTGTCGAGTTGCCAGCGGATGTCGGCGGAGCGGAAGGCGGCTTCGGGAGCGAGGGGGGAGTCGGGGAAGTATTCGTAGACGCGGCGGTAGAGGAGGCCGGCGGATTCGGCGGCGCCTTTGGGGGCCTGGGGTTTGGCGGCTTTGTCTTCGAGGTCAGCGGCAGCGCCGTAGATGAGCTGGTCACCGTGAGGGGTTTTGGGCCCGACGATGCCTTTGTCGCGGATCCAGCCGGAGGCGGGGTTCTGCTGCTGATTAGGGTCGGTGAACTCGGGCTTCTGGTCGGGGTCTTCTTCCTTGTCGTCGGTGTTGCCGAAGACGTTGACCCAGGGGCCGTTGCGCTGGTTGATGACGATCTCGCGGCCGGGGACGACGGTGGTGATGGGTGGGTCGGCAGGGTCGGCGACGGCGTAGACGTTGGCGGTGTGGAGGACGGTGGCGCGGTTGGCGGCGTCTTTGACGGGGCGTTCGGGTGCGCGCTTTTGGGCGGGGGCATACGAGGTGAGGGCGCAGAGGGTAAGCGCGAGGAGGGGGTTGCGGAGGTGCATGTGGGGTTAGACGGAGATTAGGAGAGGGTAGTCGTTAGGTGATGGCGGTTCCCGTGGGGCGCTGAACAGGGGCTTGGAGATCGCGCCGTGCGCGAAGCCCACCTTAGCGACGGTGAAGCTGTCGCGAAGATGGGGCACCCGGTTCAGCGGCGCTCCGATGGGAGGTCGAGATGACAGAGTTTTAGATTGTGCGGTCAGGAGACGGCGGCTTCGATGTCGGTTTCCGCTTCGAGCTCAGCGCGGAGTTGCGGGTCGAGATTGCCGCCGGAGACTATGGCTACGATGCGGTCACATTTGGGGAGTTCGTCAGCGCGGAAGAGGGCAGCGGCGAGGGTGACCGCGCCGGAGGGTTCGGGGACGATGTCTGTGGCGGCGAGGAGGAGGCGGGTGGCGATGCGGATTTCGGCTTCGGTGAGGGTGACGATGCCGTCGACGAAGCGGAGGAGATGGTGGAAGTTGAGCTGGCCGAGAGATTGGGTGCGGAGGCCATCGGCGAGGGTGCGGGTGGTTTTGTCGGCGGGCCACTCGAGGAGCGTCCGTGCGTAAAAGGACTCGAAGGCATCGCCGGCGAGTTCGGGTTCGCAGCCCCAAACGGCGGGTGGCGGCTCGTTGTTGGCTTCGGCTAGGAGTTTGAGGGCGGTCGCGGTGCCGGAGAGTAGACCTCCCCCGGAGACGGGAGAGAGGATCAGGGTGGGGATTGCGGGCAGCTTGTGTGGATGCCGTCCCGCAGACCTCTCCACTCCCTCTTGGGCAAACTCAGGGTCCGGTCGAGAAGACGATCCTGGGCCAGGGTGGGTGGCGTCGAGCGCGGCAAGTTGATGCGCGATTTCGAGACCGCAGGTAGCCTGGCCGGCGATGATGTCTGGGTCGTCGTACGGGGGGATCATGGCGTAGCCGTGGTGGGCGACGAGATCTTCAGCTTTTTGTTTGCGGTCGGTGCTGGCGGGACCTACCGTGACGATTTCTGCGCCGAGGGCTTCGGTGGCCCGGCGCTTGATCGTGGGGGCATTGTCCGGCATGACGATGATGGCGCGGGTGCCGAGGGCGCGGGCGGCATAGGCGACGCCCTGAGCGTGGTTGCCAGAGCTGAAGGTGATGACGCCACGGGCGAAGGCGGCAGGGTCTCGGTCTTTCAGAGCGGCGATCTTGTTGTAGGCACCGCGAAGTTTGAAGCTGCCGATGGGTTGCGCGGCTTCGTTTTTGAGGTAGATAGCGGGAGCGTGGGGGCCGAGGCGAAAGCCTGCGTCGTGGAGTCGGGCGAGGTCAAGGGGAAGGAGCGGGGTGCGAACGGCGACGCCGTGAATGCGGTCGCGGGCGGCGAGGATCTCGGGCAGGCCAATCAAGTTCGACATGAGCCCGAGTATAGAGACCCGCGCGGGCGAACGTGAACTACCGACCCGGGCAGGTAGAGGGTGGTGCTTACGGGTTCCAAGGGGAAAAGACGGTATTTCTGCCGGAATTTTTGGCGCGATAGAGGGCCGCATCCGCCTGCGCGACGAGTTCCTGGGGATTGCAGAGAGATCCGGCAACCCACGTAGCGGCACCGATGCTGACGGTGACGACGCGGTGAGAACTTCCTGCATGCGGGATGGCCAGGGTGGAAACGGCCTTGAGGAGGCAGACGGCGAGGTTGTGAACGTCCTTGGCCGAGGTCGTTGGGAGAAGGCAGATGAACTCCTCGCCACCGTGGCGGGCAAAGACGTCGGAGTCGCGGCGAAGGCGTGCGCCTACGGCGTTCGCGATGGCCTTCAGGCAATCGTCGCCTGCGGGGTGGCCGTAGGTGTCGTTGAATTGCTTGAAGCAATCGACATCGAGGAGGAGAAGGGAAAGATCGGTAGCGGCGCGGGTCTGGCGCAGGCTCTCCTTGTGAAGAAGGGCATTGAAGCCGCGGCGGTTCAGGAGGCCGGTAAGTTCGTCGTGAAGTGCGGCGTGGGAGAGTAGTAGGTTTTCGGCGGCGAGTTCGTCTTCGCGTTGCTTCTGATCGGTGCAGTCCCTGATCGTAGCGATGTAGCCGGCGAGACCGGGGGTACCGGCATTTCCGTATCCGGTGACGGTCGCTTCGACCCATCGATAGTCTCCGTCGCACCGCAGTGCGCGGTAACGAAAGACATGCGAGAGGACACCAGCCCTCATTTCGTCCAAGATGGCTGTGGCCCTGCCACGATCGTCGGCATGCATGAAGTCGAAGCCCTGGAAGGTGAGGTATTGTTCGGCTTCAAACCCTGTGATTGCTTTGACCGCGGCAGACACATAGCGCGGGGCTCCGTCGAGTGGAGAGATGACCATCATGTCGGGAGAGTGGTCGAGCAGAGTCTTGTAGATGATCTGGTTTTCGAGAGCTTCGCGTTTCGCCGCGTTGAGAGCAGCTTCATTCTTCCTGATGTCGGTGATGTCGACGAAAGTTGCGAGGGCCCAGCCGGTATCGGGAAGGATGACGCCGCTGACGATCACTGTTTTGAGATCGCCATTTTTGCAGAGAACACGGATCTCCATAGGCTCGAGGGTGTTCTCGTGCGGCTTGGGATGAAGAAAGTATCGGCTCCACCGTGATCGGGCGAGATCGCGGTCCTCGGGAAAGGGATAGGCACGTTCGATCCAGTCGGCTACGCCGGTGAAGTCTTTTTCGGTGTAGCCGAAAAGTTCGCGGAACTTACGGTTGGTGAAGATGATTTCCTGGTCTTCGACGCGCGCCCAGGAGATGCCGACGGGCATGCTGGCAAGGGCGACTTCAAGGGCGTATGCATCGCGCAGGTGGTCTGGGGAGAGGGTTTCGAGACACCCGGGCAGGCTCGGATTGAGATGCTCTACGTTAAGCACGAGTGCTCCGGGGAAGAGATATGCGCCTGCGGGCACAAGAAAGCACGTGTACGGCAAGGCCGCGGGACCGGGGTTGGGGGCCGTGCTCTCCGGCTTCTCCTGATCCACACATCTTATCGGCGGATGAGGAGAATACCTTAGGGAACGAAAGTTGCAGAAGGGGCGCCATTGGTGGGGGGAGTAGGGCTCCCCCGGGCACGGCTTCTGCTTTGTCGGAGTAGCGAGGCCGCGCTACTGCGATTCGGTGGGCCTGGACTCCGCGGCCTGGAGGATCTGGGCGAAGAAGTGGAGGAGGCGGAGATTGTCGGTGACGCCCGGGCCGGCGCCGTCCAGGTCCAGATGGCTTAGGACGGGGCTGATGAGTGCGGCTTTGAGGGTGGTGGTGGGGAGTTCGGACTCCATCCAGAGGGTTTCAGCGGCTGGGATGATGTTATCGCCTTCGCCGTGAAGGAGATAGACCGGCACAGTAAGTTTGCCGAGGTGACCGTGGGGGCTGACCCCGGCCATGTCGGCGATGTGTTTGGCCTCGGCTTTCGCAAGCAGGGAACGGGTGAAGGGGGAGTTGGTGTCCATGAGGACCTTGGCTTCCTCGGCCTGGTGGGGGGTGAGGCGGGCGAGGGCGGCCTGCTCGGCGGGGGAGTGGGGTTCGTCTTCGTAGAGATGGGCGCGGAGGACGCGGCGGAGCGGCTCGAGGTCGGGGTGGGGGACGAAGTCTTCGAGGTGCTCGTATTCGAGGACGAGAGGGCCGTACTCGTTGGGGGGGAGGAGTTCCTTTTTGCCGTCGGGGAGGGCGTCCTGGCCGGTGCGGTAGAAGGTGGCGACGCGCTGCATCTGGTCCTGGGAGCCTACGGCGAAGACGAATTTGATGGACTTCTTGAACTGGGGGTCCCCGGCGGCGAGGAGAGAGAGGCCTCCGGAGAAGCTGAGGCCCATGATGCCTACGGGCTGATTGTCGGCACGGCGCGAGAGCCATTCAGCAGATTCGCCGATGGTGGCGATGGAGTTGGAGCCGACGTGGTAGTCCTTGATGTCCGGGAGCTCGGGGGTGAGGACGCGGAGTCCGCAGGCGCTCATGGCGGTGGCGAAGGCGATGAGGCGGGGCTCGTCGATGCCGAGGTAGTGGACACCGTGGAGGACGACGAGGGCGGGGGCGTTCGGATGCTCGAGGGGGGTGTAGAGGCGGGCTCGGACGGGGCCGGTGGAGGCGTTATAGGAGAGGTCTTCGACGGCTACGCGGTCGCCGACAGCCCAACGAAGGGATTCGGGGACGGGCTGATTGGCGACGAGTTTGAGGACGGCGGCGGCCTGGAGGTGGACGCGAACGATGGGCCAGGCGACGGCGCCGAGGACGATGGTAAGGAAAACGATAGCGGCGAGGGTGAGGAGGAGGTCATGGCGAGATCGCCTGGAGGTGGGGGCAGGCTGGCCGGGGGGTGGTGGAGGGGAGGTTTCGCGCTGGCGGCGGAGGCTGCGGGCAAGTTCGGAGAGGCCGCCGCGGCGATGCAGGGTGGTGTGGCGGGAGGAAGGGGGGCCGGGAGTGGGTGATGTGGACATGAGCGCACTAGCAGTATGAGGCAGCGGAGGGTAGCTGCGCTTTGCATGATAGCTGCGCTTTGCGTG
>CAZZWG010000157.1:0-7870 GCA_964657685.1 Verrucomicrobia bacterium Tous-C9LFEB
CTCCACTGCGCTGACTCACGTCAGCTCCGGTCGAGATGACAGTGCAGGAGGGGGAGCGGGTGAGTGGTTGCGGGATATTGAGCGGAGTAAGGGCGAAGTGGCGGTTCGGGATATTGTGAATTTGCCGGATAACGGGCACCTGTATGCGGCGCATGTGATCAACGACATATGGCGGGAGGCTCGGGCTGCGGGGCGGTTGGAGCAGACGGTTGTGGTGACGGATGTGGGGCAGCACCAGATGTGGGAAGCGCAGTATTTCAAGCATGAGGCGCCTCGGTCGTTGGTGACTTCGGGTGGATTGGGGACGATGGGGTTTGCTTTGCCGGCGGCGATTGGGGCGAAGTTTGCTTGCCCTGAGAAGGATGTCTGGGTGATCGCGGGGGATGGTGGGTTTCAGATGACGGCGGCGGAGTTGTCGACCATTGTGCAGGAGCGCCTGGCGATCAATGTGGCGGTGATTAATAACGGGTTTCTGGGGATGGTGCGGCAGTGGCAGGAGGCATTTTACGAGAAGAACTATTCGGCTTCGCCGATCCTGTCACCGGACTTTGTGATGTTGGCGGCGGCGCATGGGATTGAGGGGACGAGTGTGACGGAGAGGGCGCAGGTGATGCCGACGGTGACGCGGGCGCGGACGGGGGGGAAGGCTTTTTTGATTAACTTTCAGGTGGAGAAAGAGGATGGGGTGTACCCGATGATTGCGCCGGGGGCGGCGCTGCATGAGATGGTGAGAAGGCCGAAGGTGGATCCTTTGTTGGAGACGGCGGAGGAGTTGTGAAGAGAGGGGCGCCGACGGCGCGTTCTATACCGGCATGGGGCAACGCTTAACGTATAGGTGAGGCCAGGGAGAGGATCAAGGGCTGAATGTCCGGGCTACTGCGGCAGTTAGTCCCACACGTAACGTTCATCGAAGGCGACATGGTATTTGTCAAAGAATGTGCGCATCTCCTCTTGGAAGCTCCGCTTACGGTGATGTGTTTCCTGCGTGTCGATGTAGCGGAGCAGAGCCCCGGCGTCTGCGGGCGAGACAGAGAACGCGCCGTAGCCTCTTTGCCAAGAGAAGGAGGCGAGTTCGGGAGCTTGGGTTTTCAGCCATCGCGAAGACGAAGTTTTCGCCTCGCCGATGAGCTTGGAGAGGTTTCGATCAGGATGGATTCGGACGGCAAGATGGACGTGGTCGGCCACGCCGCCGATACGCAGGCAATCCCCCTTTGCCTTGCGAACCACCGTGGCGAGGTAGGCATGGAGGTCGGGCCGTACGGTTTCGCGCAAGAACGGGCGACGATCTTTTGTGCTGAAAATGATGTGCACCAGAATGAACGCGAGCGATTGCGGCATTGCGGGCAGTATAGGTCGGGCCTTCAGCCCTCGGGTATCCCACAGACTTGGTACCTAGGGCTACGCCCTAGGCTGGTATGGGGCGCGCCGTTGGCGCTTGGCCTTGATAATCGTTCGTATGAGGTACTGGCGATGAAAGAAGTGGTTCGGGAATCTCTGTATGCCAAATGCTTTTCAGATTGCGAGTCTTATTAATGCTGCATACTTTCGTAGCTCTTGTAGAAGACAAGCCGGGCGTTTTGACGCGGGTGGCTTCGTTGTTTCGGCGGTTGAATATCAATATTGTTTCGTTGACTGTAGGAGAGAGTGAGCGGGCGGATACATCGCGGATGACGATTGTTTGTGAGGCGGCGGAGACGGCAGCGCACCGGATCAAGGCTTCGCTTTATAAGCTCGAGACGACTGTTGATGTGGATGAGGTGGACCGGGCGGAGGCGGTGGTGCGGGAGTTGTGTTTGATCAAGGTGTCTGCAGGGCCTACGTCGCCGCATGGGGTGAGTTCGCGGTCGCAGATTTTCGAGTTGGCCACTGTGTTTCGGGCGCGGGTGGTGGATCTTGCGCCGGAGAGCATTATGCTCGAGATGACTGGGTCGGCTTCGAAGATTGAGGGGTTGTTGCAGGTGTTGCGGGAGAGTGGGTATGAGGTGTTGGAGGTGTCGCGGACGGGGCGGATGGCGATGCGGCGTGGGAAGCATACTAGCCGGGTGTTGAAGGCTTTGGGGTCGCGGGGTGAGGTTGGTGCTGTGGAGGATGTTTTGGATCCGGATGCTTTGCCAGTGGGGGAGGGGATACCGAATCAGTTTGATGAGCATGAGGCTTGAGGGTGTTTTTGAGGCGGCTTGAGCAAACAGCAGGTTCCCCGTTCGGGGAATGACAAACAGAAGAGCAACAGCAGAAGTAAACGCAGGTTCCCTTCGGGAATGACAAGCAGCAAGAAGAAAAGATCAAGAAAGAGACGGAGATAGATGGCGAAGACTTATCACGATCAGGATGCAGACCTTTCCCTTATTCAAGCGAAGCGGGTGGCGATTATTGGCTATGGATCGCAGGGTCATGCGCATGCTTTGAACTTGAAGGACTCGGGGGTTGAGGTGAAGGTGGGGTTGCGGCCTGGGTCGGCTTCTGCGAAGAAGGCGGCGATGGCTGGGTTGGAGGTGCTGAGTGTGCCTGAGGTTTCACAGTGGGCCGATGTGATCATGGTGCTGGTGCCGGATCAGACAGCGGCGGCGGTTTACAAAGAGATTGAGCCGGGGCTGCTAAGCAAAGGTCATGATGATGAGCCGAAGACGTTGATGTTTGCGCATGGGTTCAACATCCGGTTCAGAACGATTGCGCCGCCGCCTGGTGTGGATGTGTCGCTGGTGGCGCCGAAGGGGCCGGGGCACCGGGTGCGTGAGGTGTTTACGGAGGGCGGCGGTGTGCCGGGGTTGGTAGCGGTGGAAGAGGATCCGAGCGGCATGGCGCTGGAGAACGCTTTGAGCTATGCGAAGGCGATTGGGTGTACGCGTGGGGGTGTGTTGGAGACCACGTTTACCGAGGAGACGGAGACGGATTTGTTCGGCGAACAGGCTGTGTTGTGCGGCGGGACGGCGGCGCTGGTGAAGGCTGGATTTGAGGTGTTGGTGGAGGCTGGGTATCAGCCGGAGATTGCGTACTTTGAGGTATTGCATGAGTTGAAGCTGATTGTGGATTTGTTGTATCGCGGGGGGTTGGAGTACATGCGGTACTCGATCAGCGATACGGCGGAGTGGGGCGATTATGTCTCGGGGCCGCGGGTGGTGACACCGGACGTGAAGAAGGCAATGCAGGCTATCCTGGCGGACATACAGTCGGGTGCATTTGCGAAGCGGTTTATTGAGGAGAATGAGACCGGGCGGAAGAATTTTGAGGAGTTCCGGAAGAGGGATCGGGAGCATCCGGTGGAGAAGGTAGGTGCGGTGTTGCGGGCGCAGATGCCGTTTCTGGACCCGGTTAAGGTGGTGGATGGGACGGTGGTGAAGGCTTAGGGCTCTTGCTATTGTGAGGGGAAAGCCCGGCCTGAGCGGCCGGGCTTTTCTTTGCTGCGAGGTGGAGTCCCAGGGCATCCAAAGGCCTATGAGTACAGCATCGGTTTTGCGTCTTCGTGATGGTTTTGGCTTGGAGCATGTTCGGGTGGAGCAAGAGGACGTTCGCTCGCCTGGGCATGGTGAAGTGCGGGTGCGGTTTCATGCGGCGTCGCTGAACTATCGCGATCTGATGGTGGCTCTTGGTGTCTACAACCCCAAGATGGAGTTGCCGCGCATTCTGGGATCGGATGCGGCAGGGGAGGTTGTGGAGGTTGGTGAGGGGGTAACGGAGTTGAAGGTGGGGGACCGGGTGGCTAGCCTGTTTTTTCAAAGCTGGCAGGCTGGGGAGATTACCTCGGCGACGGGGAAGTCGGCGCTTGGTGGAGCCATCGATGGGGTGTTCGCATCGGAGCGAGTGATGCCGGCTTCGGGGGTGATTCGAATTCCGGATGAGTTGACGTTTGAACAGGCCGCTACCCTGCCCTGCGCGGCGTTAACGGCCTGGAATGCGCTGGTAGAGAAGGGCAGGTTGTGTGCGGGGCAGACAGTGTTGATCCTGGGAACGGGTGGGGTGTCGCTGTTTGCGTTGCAGTTGGCGAAGGCGCATGGGGCGAGGGTGATTTTGACGAGTTCGTCGGATGAGAAGCTGGCGCGGGGACGGGCTCTGGGAGCGGACGAAACCATCAACTACAAGACAACGCCGGAGTGGGATGAAGAGGTGATGCTGCTGACGGCGAAGCGGGGCGTGGATCATGTGGTGGAGGTTGGAGGGCCGGGGACTTTGGAGAAGTCATTGCGGGCGGTGCGGGTGGGGGGTCATGTGGATCTGATTGGCGTGCTGTCAGAGCCGGGCAAAGGGGTGAACGTGATGCCAGTGCTGACGAAGAGCATCCACTTCAACGGAATTTATGTAGGGAGCCGGGAGATGTTTGCGCGGCTGAATGCGGCTGTGGTGGCGAATGGAATTGCGCCGGTGGTTGACCGTGTGTTTTCGCTGCGTGAGGCGCGCGCGGCGTTCGAGCATATGAAGAGCGGAAGCCACTTTGGGAAGATCGTGCTTGATCTGGCGAGTTGAGTTTGCCGGGTTGGGAACCTGGCGCGGGAGATGGACGTAGAGGTCTGCACCATGTCTCGATGGCTGCTGACGTATGCGTTCTTGATGAGTGGGTGGGGTAGCGTGGTTGCGCAGGAACCTGCGTTGACAGCGGACGCCATCATGGCACGGGTTGCGGGAAACCAGGACCGGGCGGAAGCGGCGCGGACGCGGCTGGTGTATGTACAGCATGCGCGCATTCAGTCACGTAAGGGCGGGACCGTGATGTGTGAAGAGGTCACAGACACGCGGGTAGTGCCGAGTGCGACGGGGCAGGCTAAAACTTTGCTGGCGATTTCAGGGCATGTGCGGGAGGGGAAGCGGGTGATCCACTACACGACGCTGCCGCATGAGGCAGGGGCGAAGAGCGCGGAGGGTGAGAAGCCCGATGGTGTCGACGTGAATGTGGGCGATAAGGAGACCGTGTTGGACAGCGATGCGGGCAATGCGCCGGTGGCGGTGAGCGATACGGATATCGACCTGGTGGAGAACATGCGGGGGAACTTTACATCGGACAAGAAGAGCAAGGACGGTGTGGGCGCTGGGTTATTTCCGCTCACGACGGCGCAGCAGAAGGATATGTCTTTTGAGTTGAAGGGGCGGGAGAGCAAGAACGGGCGAGAGACGTACCATGTGGTGTTTCGGCCGAAGGATAAGAGCGATTTTGGATGGAAGGGTGAGGCATGGATCGATACGGCGGCGTTCGAGCCGGTGGTGGTACGGACGGCGTTGAGCCGCAGCCTGCCCCTGGGTGTGCGGATGCTCCTCGGGACGAATGTGCCGGGGCTTGGTTTTACAGCGGTGTATGCACCGCAGGCGGGCGACGTGTGGTTTCCTGCGAGCTTTGGGACGGAGTTCAAGGTCAGATTGTTGTTTGTCTTTCACCGGGACATTGTGGTGAGCGTGGAGAACAGGGCGTTTGAGCAGACCCACGTGAATGCGACGGTGCATGCGGAGGCGGCAAAGCCGGTCACGACGACGGATGGGACACCGCAGCCCTGAGGCTGTGCTGCATCGAAGGGGTATGCGGTTGCGGATGCTGCTCGCGGGTTTGGTGCTCATGGGATGTTTGGGGAGGGGCCTGGCGCAGGCTCCGGCAAGCGGTTTGACGACGTTGAAGGCTATGCAGGATCATGCGCGACCGGTATTGATTTTCGCGCCGAAGCCGGACGATCCACGGATGCTGATCCAGATGCGCATCCTGAGCGAGCATGCAGCGGAGGCGCAGGAGCGGGATGTGGTCGGAATTGCTGTGCCCTATGAGAGTCCGAGTCCGAGCGCGGTGCTGCTTTCGGGAGAGGATGCGGAGGCGGCGCGGCGGAAGTTCCATATCGAGCCGGGAGACTTTGTGGCGATTCTGCTGGGGAAGGATGGTGGGGTGAAGCTGCGTTCGTCCAAGCCTTTGTCGATGGAGAAGCTGGAGGAGACGATTGATGCGATGCCGATGCGGAAGGACGAGATAAAAGGTAAAGGTAGCGTTTAGGGCGGGTGCGCTGGTCAGGCGCAAAAGAAATCGCTCCCGTATGGGAGCGATTCTGGACCCGGAAGTCTGCCTGGTTAGGCGGTGACTTCAACGCCGCGCCAGAAGGCGACCTTGTGCTTTACGCCGCGGGCAGCGGGCTTGGGAGCGGGATAGTACCAGGCGGCATCTTGATTTTCCTGGCCGTCGACGAAGACGGTGTAATAGCGAGCCAGGCCCTTCCAGGGGCAGGTGGAGCTGGTGGAGCTGGGACGGAGATAAGCCCGGTTCACGCTCTTCTCGGGAAAGTAGATATTTCCCTCCACTGTTTCAACTTCGTCACTCTCTGCAAGGACCTGTCCGTTCCAAATCGCTTTTGCCATGCGCCGTGTCCTTTCTGGGGTCTCGATAGGTGTGCGCACACTGCCCGGCCGCGCGGAGGCGGCCTCACTGCGTTACGCGCTGTTGCTATTTTGCCACAGTCTACGGTTTTTGGGAAGTGCGGATTTGAGGGATATGGCAGAACGTAGGCTGAGTGGTCCAGGGCCTTTGGCGTGGCAAAGATTATGGGGCGGACCTTCGGCCCTTGCATTCGCGGGTGGTTACATGGGGCGTTGCCCCATGCTGGTATGGAACGGGCCGTTGGCCCTCGGATCCGGTTCTGATGATGAGCCTGGGGTGTTGCCCCAGGCTGGTGTGTGTGTGGCCAGGCTTGGGCGGTCTAGTAGACGTCGCGCTGGTAGCGTTTCTGTTTCTTCATGTTGTTGAGGTAGTCCTGGGCGTGTTCAAGAGTGCCGTTGGAACCCTTGGCGATGACGTCGAGGAGGGCGGTTTCCACGTCTTTGGCCATGCGGCTGGCGTCGCCGCAGACGTAGAAGTAGGCACCTTGCTCTAGCCAGTCGTAGAGGTCGTGGCAGTTTTCCTGCATGCGGTCCTGGACGTAAACCTTCTTGCTGGAGTCGCGGGAGAAGGCGGTGTGGAGCTTGGCTAGGGTGCCGTCGGCGAGCATCTGGTTGAATTGCTGCTCGTAGAGGAAGTCGGAGACGCGGCGTTGCTCGC
Source organism: Verrucomicrobia bacterium Tous-C9LFEB (assembly GCA_964657685.1). Taxonomy (GTDB): domain Bacteria; phylum Acidobacteriota; class Terriglobia; order Terriglobales; family Acidobacteriaceae; genus Granulicella. The sequence goes on from CAZZWG010000157.1 coordinate 6,995, forward strand.
CGAAGAAGAGCCAGTTGGGGCCTTTTTCGCCGCGGGCCTGGCGCTCTTCGAGGAAGGCGCGGAAGGGAGCGATACCGGTGCCGGGGCCGATCATGATGATGGGGGCGTCGGGGTTTTCGGGGAGGCGGAAGGCGTTGTTTTCGTGCAGGAAGATGGGAAGGGTGCTGCCGACGGGGGCGCGCTCGCCCATGTGGCCGGAGGCTACGCCCTGACGGTCGAGACCGTGGGCGTGGTACTTGATGACGCGGACGGTGGTGTGGACCTGGTTGGGGTGTGCGGCCTGCGAGCTGGCGATGGAGTACATGCGCGGGGTGAGGCGCTGGAGGACGTTGAAGAGCTGCTGCGGCTCAGTGACGGCGCCGGGGAACTCGCGGACGAGGTCGACGAATTCCCTGCCCCAGACGTACTCCTCCGCGGCGGCCTTGTTTTCCTGGCCCTGGAGGACCTTGAGGCCCTGGGGGATGTTTTCGCCGAAGAGCTTGATGTACTGGTTGACGCTGCCGCGGGCGAGTTTGCCGATGGCGAGATGTTTGGTGAGGGCGTCGTGGAGGTCGATCTCATTTTTGTAGTGGTCGAGGACGCGCTCGGTGCCGGTGAAGCCGAGGGCTTCGAGGACGTCGTCGACCTGGGCTTCACGGTTGGTGGCGATGATGCCGACGGCGTCGCCGGGGGTGTAGGTCATGCCGGGCTCGATGTCGAGCTCGATGTGGATGGTTTCCTTTTCGCTCTCGGGGCCGGTGAGGCGGGCGTTGGTGAGGACGCGGGAGAGGTAGGGTTGATTGCGGGTGTATTTGGTCGCGTGCGGCTTGCTGGCCTGGGTGGTTGTTGGGGGTTCCGCGACGGCTGTGGAGGTCTGATCGCTCATCGTCTCTTATT
>CAZZWG010000158.1:0-7864 GCA_964657685.1 Verrucomicrobia bacterium Tous-C9LFEB
ATGCCGGCGACGGTGCCGGAGAGAGCAAGATTGCCTGGGTCGACGGCGTTTCTCCAGGAGAGGATGAACTTTTGCCTGGTTGTGAGTGGAGGGGCTGTCCAGGAGTAACTCACGAAAAAGTTGGGGAGTACGCCGACGAGGCGTTGATGTTCTTCGGTGTGGAGTTCTTCGATGCCGGCCTGCTCCTGGGTCATGGCGTTGACCGTGGTTGCGACGGTGGCAACGGAGAGGCTGATTTCGGGGAGTTCCATTGTTTCGCCAGGCTGCAGAATGCCTGGTTCTACGGCGGCGTTGAAGCCGGAGAGGGTGACAGAGACAGAAAAGCTTCCAGAAGGGACGTTTCGGAAGAAGTAGCGGCCGTCATGGTCGGTGGTGGTGGTGGCGGCTACAGTGGAGGTGATGAGCGAGACGTGTGCGGCTTCGATGACCGCGCCGTCGATGTCTATGACCTCACCGCTGATTGTTCCGGGCAGGGACGGCAGCGTAGTTTGGGCCGTGGAGAGGCTACCCTGTTGGGCCGGGGGCAGCGCGGCTGGCGGGGCCATCTGTGCGTGCAGGATGCAGGTTGCGAGGAGCCACCCGCTTCCCAGGCGACAGGCCAAACGGGAGCTCGGGCGAAGGATCCGTTGCAGGTTCCAGGGCCTGAGCCGGAGTTTCAGCACAGCTTCAGGATAGCGCGAGGGGGTTTCAGCCGCCGTAGCCGCCATTGGCGTTGGCTTCCTCTTCGCTGAGGGGGCGGCCGCCGGCGAGTTCTTTTTTGACGAGGTCGCTGACCGTCTTGCTGTCGACGAAGAGGCCGCTGGCGAGGATGCGCTGCTGTACGACGCGCATGGTGGGGCCCATATCCTTGGGGCCGGGTTGCTGGCCGCCGTTGCCGGATTTTACGTGCTCGATGGCGCCACGGATGATGGGAAGGATGTCGTCTTCCTGGGCCTGTTTGGGAAGGTACATTTCGATCATGCCGATTTCGGCGCGTTCCTTTTCGGCGAGTTCGGGGCGCCCGCCCTTGGTGAACTGTTCTACGGAGTCGCGGCGCTGCTTGATGAGGGTCTTGAGGATGTTCTGCTCCTCGGCCTCGGTGAGGGGTTCGCGCTTGTCGATTTCTTTCGATTTGAGTGCGGATTTGACCATGCGCAGGGTGGTCGTTTTAGCCTCGGCGCGGGCTTTCATGGCGGTGATGATGTCGGCGTTGAGGCGTTCCGCGATGGTCGGCATGGGGGCTCCTGTACCCAGACAGCTTACAGGGAACGTGATGCGGGATGCAGATGGTGGCAGGATGGATAGACGGTGCGCGTTGTGTTGGCTGGGGTGTCGGCTACCACGAGGCTGCCGGGAGGAAGTGGGTGAGGCTCGGTAGAATTGAGTGCATATGATTCGTAAGACGCGTCTGTTTACGCCTGGTCCCACCCCTTTGCTTCCTGCCGCGCAGTTTGCCATGGCAGCGGCCGATATTCATCACCGTACGCCCGAGTTCCGGGCGATGTTTAAGCGGGTTCTGGAGCAGTTGAAAGTTTTTGTTGGAACGAAGAGTGACGTAGTGATCCTGGCGAGTTCGGGAACGGGGGGGATGGAGGCTTCGGTATCGAACCTCACGTCGCCGGGTGACCGTGTACTGGTGCTATCAGCGGGGAAGTTTGGTGAGCGCTGGGTTGCGCTGGCGAAGGCTTTCGGCTGCCACGTGGACGCGGTAACGAAGCCGTATGGCGAGACGTTTACGACGGAGGAGATCAAGGCGGAGCTGCGGGACGATACGCGTGCGGTGTTTGTCCAAGCGAATGAGACGTCAACGGGAACGCGGCATGATATCCAGGCGATTGGGCAGTTGCTGAAGGAGGCGCACTCCGCGGCGCTGCTAGTGGTGGATGGCATTACTGGACTGGGTACGACGCACCTGGACATGGATGCGTGGGGGATCGATGTCCTGATTGGTGGATCGCAGAAGGCTGTGATGATTCCGCCGGGGCTGAGCTACCTGGCGGTGAGTGAGCGTGCGTGGGAGCGCATGGAATCGACGTCGAACCCTCGCTATTATTTTGATCTTCGCAAGGAGCGGAAAAATGCGAAGAACGGGGAGAGTGCGTATACGCCGTCGGTTGCGTTGATTGCGGCACTGGGCGCGGCGCTGGACTGGATTGCGGCGCAGGCCTCCACGCCGGAGAAGCCGGAAGGCGATCTGGCGGAGGGACGAAGGAAGCTGGTAGACAACGCGGAGATGATTGCGGAGATGACCCGTGCGGCGGTGCAGGCGATGGGATTAACGCTCTTTTCTCATGCTCCGGGAGCGGCGGCTACGGCAGTGAACGCGCCGGAGGGTGTGGACTCTGCGGTGATCGTCAAAGGGTTGAAGAGTCGTTTTGGAGCGATCATTACGAACGGGCAGGGCGAGATGCAGGGCAAGATCTTCCGCATTGCGCACCTGGGTTTCTTTGACTACATGGACACGATTGCGCTGATGGGCGCGCTGGAGCAGGTGATGGTTGCGAGCCTGCCACAGCTGCATGTGGAGTTTGGGACGGGACTAGCGGCGGCGCAGAGGGTGTTTGCAGAAGCTGCGCGACGCTAAGACGTTTTGGCGGTAGAACGGGGGGCAGACTTCGGTCTGCCCTCCTTACTTTTGTCACGTTACTCGAGATGATGCGGCGTTTAGTAGTTGAGGGCTGCGAAGTCCCTGGCGTCGGTAAGGCTGCTTCCCGTTAAGTGCAGTTGTCGGGGCGACTTGCGCCCTGATGCCAAAGCCTGGGACCGTTCCGGGCAGGCAGGGGCTGGGGTCGCGTTCCGGAAGAGGTCTGACACGCCCGAGGCATTACCCCTTGCACAAGGGTTGCGCGGGAGCGCTCCTTTTGGTCATTGCGAGGCTGGTTCCCAGGCTCGATAAGAAGAACAGCCTTTAGCGATTGGCTTGCAGGAGCTACTGAGCTTGCAGTTGGGAACGCAGTTGGGGCGATTGTGTCGAGAGCTGGATTCAGACACCGTCACCTGCTGTAACAGATGTGCATCACGATCCACGTGGCAAAGACCACAGGAGTCCTCATCGTGTCTATCCGCTCAAAGCAGGTCCAAGCCGGGCTTGTGTTTCTTTCACTACTTTCCGCCGTGGGTCTCTCCGGCTGTGGCGCTGACCTTGGTGTGGCGGACGACCCTTTAGCGCTGCCGGGGGTGGCGATCCATGGCAAGGTGCATGGGGGTGTCTACCCTATTCAGAAGGCGACGATCCGGCTGATGGAGACGCAGAGCAATGGGTACGGGGGTGCTGCGAAGCAGCTGCTGCAGACGCAATCTGACAACTATGGGTTCTTTACGTTTCCGGACACCGGATGGAGCTGCGATTCGAACCAGTTTGCCTATATCACGGTCACGGGAGGTTTCACGATCAACGCCTCTACTCCGAACAACAACGTGGGCCAAATTGGAGTGATCGGCAACTGCGGGACGGTACTGGCGAACAAAGCAGAGATCGACGGTGTGGAGGTGTATGTCAGCGAGTTGAGTACGATTGCGGCTGCGTATACGTTGCGGAGTTTCATCAGCATCGACAGCACCAATGCGTCGACCGGAAATCAGATCATCAATATCAGCGCCCCCGCAAACAACAACGCGGCCGCGGGCAAATGCAGTCCGGGATGTGTGGCGGCAGGTCTCTCCCATGGTTTCGCGAATGCTGTCAACCTGGTGAATTCGGTGAGCTTTAACGGGGTTCTGCCATCAGGACAAGCGCTTGCGACACCGCCGACGAATGGATACGGTTTTGTTCCGCAAGCGGAGATCAATACGCTTGCCAACATTCTGCAGAGTTGTGTGGATTCGGGGGGTGGATCCGCGGGCTCTTCGTACAATTCCTATGTATTAGGGACGAGCCGGTGCGGGGATCTTTTCCACTGGGCGACTCCTCCCGGGGGCGCGGCGCCGACGAATACGCTGCAGGCGGCGCTGAACATGGCGCAGTATCCGGCCAACAATGTTGTAAGCCTGTTTAATCTGCAGCCACGCGCGACCTTTTTTACGCCGACGATGAGCCAGGCACCGAACGATCTCTCGCTCTCAGTCTTTTATTTCACACAGGATTTTGGAGCAAACTCGACAAATCTGGTTGTTCCTGTGGGCTTGACGCTGGACGCCAACGATGACGTGTATGTGCTGGCGGCTTCGGGTGCCGGGTCAGCAAATACGCAGACCGGCGTGCTGGGGATGACGTCCAACGGATCAGTTTTGTTTTCGGGCCCGGTGAGCACGACGCTTCTGGCTCCCTCGGGCATTGCCACGGATGCGAATAGTAATATCTGGTTTACGAATGACAGCACCGGGTTGACCGGGGGGATCTACAAGGCGAGTTCGGCGAATGGAGTCATCACGACGGGCACGTTGCTGCCGAGCGCGGCCGGGCTTGCGGTGGACAAGTCGAATAACGTGTGGGTTTCGCTGGATTCGACGACAGCGAATTCGATACAGGAGTTTACGAGTGCGAGCCTGGTGGGGGTGGCTGTGCCTGCGAAGAAGTCTAATGTGCTGGGCGCGAAATTACAGAGTCTTACGATCGACGGCAGCGGCAACCTGTGGTCTCTGAATGCGAATGGATCGACGACGGCCGCTGTGGTTTTTGCGAGTGGCTATACCGCGAATTTAGTTTCGCAAGGATTGAATGGGGGAGCGGGGAATGTTGCGGCACCGAATGCTGCGGGCGAGGTGTACATACCGCTGAAGAACCAGATCGACGATGCCAAGTACAGCGGCAATCTAACGACGAACAACCAGGGAACCTTTAACAGCACGTCACTGAACGCGGCGGCCGGGTATGGCGCGCCGAACCAATCCGAGGTGGACGGGGCTGGAAACGTCTTTTTCGCAGATACGGAGGCGAGCGGCCAGATTTTTGAGTTCATTCCGTCGTCAAGCGGGAACATGAATCAAGGCACGCTTTATTCGCTGTTTCCCTGCTATCCGCTAGGCGGAGGCTGCTACACGCCTGCAGTGGCGAATGGCCGGTCAATGCAGATCGACAGTACCGGGGCGATGTGGTACGTGGCGGATGGTACTGTTCAGGTCAATCCGGGTAACACCTACCCGATCGGGGTCATTATTCAGACGTTTGGGCCGGGCACGCCGACGTGGCCGCTGATGTCTGTCCAATTGCCGGGGGTTGTGCCGCAGTAGTTTGGCTGAAGAAGTAGTGCGAGATGGCGGCGGCTCCTGCGGGCCGCCGTTGCTTTTGAGGGTTATCCACTTTTACGCAGGAAGGGATGGAAACGGCTCGTCATAGTCTGGAAGGACCATGGCCGTTCTTGCAATGCCGATGCCGTCCGGAGACGGCCTTCCCTCTTCCATCCAAACGGAGTTAACCGTATTAGGGGCGATGCTGCTGGATGCAGTAGCAATTACTGATGCGACAGCCAAGCTGCGTCCTGAAGATTTCGCGCTGGATTCGCATCAGCGAATTTACCGCGTGATGACGGACCTGATGGCGAAGGGGCACGCCGTGGATCTGATCACGGTGATGGAGGAGCTGAGCCGGCGGAAGGAACTGGACGCGATTGGGGGGGCGGCTTATCTTGCGTATTTGACCGAGGGGATACCGCGGAATCCGAATATCGAGAGCTATGTCCGCATTGTGAAGGACAAGAGCCTGCTGCGGCAGTTGCTGGGGATCTTCAATGAGGGGATGGCGGCGGCTTCGGATCAGAGTGAAGACGCTACGCAGGTGCTGAATAACGTTGAGGTGAAGCTGGCCGAGGTGGCGGATTCGGCGATTCAGCGAGGATTTTCGGGCATCCCGGAGATTGTTGCGAATTCGTTTGGATCGATCGATGCACTGTATGAGCAGGGCCGTGAGGTTACGGGGCTGGCTACGCACTACATTGAGTTCGACAAGATGACGTCGGGGCTGCAGGCGAGTGAGCTGATTATTATTGCGGCGCGGCCGTCGATGGGAAAGACGGCGTGGGCGATCAATATTGGGCAGAACTGTGCTGTGCGTGACGGCAAGGTTGTGGCGATTTTCTCGCTGGAAATGAGCAAGGAGAGTCTGCTGCGACGCATGCTGGCGAGTGAGGCGATGGTGGGATCGCGGAAGCTGCAGACGGGGTTTATACCGCGGGAGGATAAGGGGAAGTTGATTTCTGCGCTGGACCGGTTGATGAATTCGAAGATGTTTGTGGACGATACGCCGGGGATTGGGCTGGCAGAGATGCGGGCGAAGTGCCGGCGGCTGATGCAGCAGGAGGGCAAGCTGGATTTGATCATCATTGATTACCTGCAGTTGATGACGGGAGCTTCGGGGCCGGGGAAGAAGGCAGCGGAGAACCGAACGCAGGAGGTGGCGTCGATTTCGCGTGGGTTGAAGGCGTTGGCGAAAGAGCTGAGGATTCCTGTGATCGCGCTTTCGCAGCTATCGCGTGGATCGGAGCAGCGGACGGGGGATAAGAAGCCGTTGCTGAGCGATTTGCGGGAGTCTGGGTCGATTGAGCAGGATGCGGATGTGGTCGCGTTTATTCATCGTGAGGAGTATTACGACCGCGAGAACGAGGATGTTAAGGGGAAGGCGGAGATCATTATCGCGAAGCAGAGGAATGGGCCTACGGGGTCGATCCAGATGGCGTATTTGAGTGACTTTACGCGGTTTGAGAATCTGGCTACGGGGGATGACTTTGGGGTGGGTGGTGGTGGGGAGGCGTATTAGGGGTTTGTGGCGGGGGCGGGCTTAGGGCAGGAGATTTTGGTAAGCGCGGCGTCTGAGGTTTGGGTCTTATGACCTTACCCGGCGGCTGAAGCCGCAAGTTTCGTTTGAGTAATGATGGCCCGGCTGAAGCCGGGCCCTGACAAAACGTAGAGTGGCTGTGACGAGACGACATGTTTGCGACGCAACCGACTTAGGGTTGTTGTCTTGAGGATGGAACGCGACTACCAGCGGAATACAGAGATCCTTCGCTGCGCTCAGGGTGACGGCGTTCAAGAATTGAGATGCGCTAGCCGTCGCGGAGGCCGAGGCTTTGCGGGAAGGCGTCTTCGTCGGAGACGAGGATGTCGGCGTTGAGGTGTTGGAGGGAGCGGGTGTAGAGGCGGGTGATTGCGAGGTGCAGGAGTGTGATGGCGAGGGTTAATTCCGCCAAGTGGAGCCAGCTTTGTTCCCAGGTGGGTTCGTAGGCTACGGTGACGGCCAGGAGAAGGGGGAAGAGGACGAAGTTGCGGAGGAGGGCCAAGGGGAGGTCGACGATGGAGGTGATGCGGAGGGTGGTGAAGGGGAGGCTTTGCTTGGGGTAGAGGTAGAGGTCGGTGAGAAGGAGGGCGAGGCCGAGGGCGATCAGGAGTTGGTCGAGCAGGATGCGGGGGGCGCGGAGGGGTGGGGGCGCGATGAGGTGGAGGGCGAGGGCCATGGATGTGCCCGCGAGTGCGGCGTAGAGGGTGATCCAGCGTTTGGTGCCGCTGAGGTGCGTGGGGCGGGGGCGGCCGAGGATGGAGTTGAAGATCCAGGCGCCGCGGCGGTCTACGGGGGCCCATACGGAGCCGCGCAAGGCGATGACGGTGAGGAAGACGGTGATGGGGACGGCGGCGCGGATGCCCCCCGGGAGGAGGGCTGCGTGGATGTGGCCGTTGCGTACGTGGAGGATGAGGGTTTGGGAGAGAACGAGGGCTAAGGTGAGGCCGGCGAAGAGGGCGAGGGTGACGCGGTGGCGTTGAGAGCGGAGGACGGTTTGGGACGCGAGGTGGAAGGTGGCTCGGTGAGCTGGGTGGGGGAGCAGGGTGCGGTGAAGAAGGTTGTTCAAGGAGGCGGCGCTGCGTATGGGCTTGGCTGCGGACTCGCCTTCGATGAGTTGGCGGACGCGGCGGCGGTAGGCGAGGGGGTAGGTGATGACGACTGAGGCTGTGGCGATCA
>CAZZWG010000159.1:0-7821 GCA_964657685.1 Verrucomicrobia bacterium Tous-C9LFEB
GCCCCTACCTCCGCCACGCCACCCAAACCAAAAACATCTGGGTCCCCTACGGCGAGTAAACCCCCGGCACTCACGCGCGAGTTGCGCACTAATTCGCCAGGCTACCTACAATAGAAATAGAAGCGATCAGATGAGGAACCAAGCCGCCAGAATCTCACGTAAGCCCATCCAGGCCCGGGGTGTGCGACGCCATAAAGGGCAACAAATACCGGACTGAGTGATCACCTCCTTAATTGATCTGTCGAGATGCTCCATTTAGCCGCTTAAAAAGGCTCCTATAACAAAGACGGCCCAAAAGCGACAGAACCACGAAGGGGCCAAGACCAGTCCTGAGAGGAGCGATGTGAGTGACTATGCGGTAAATGTCGAAGATCACCAGCCCGACACAGAGGGCGAGACCCAGGGCAAGAAGTATCACTATTCCTATGTCAGCCAGCATACGAAGACGCCACATACCTTCACCCCCCGAGGAAAATGAGCCCACCAGTCATGCAGAGTATCAGCCGGACCAAGTCCAGATCTAAAGTATCTACTTAGAAGACTTTGCGCCGAAAGTACGGGGTCCCAAACTCCTCACCCCGTACCTCCATCATGTAGCCTCGAAACGTGCCAATCACCGCCGACCTGAGGCTCCTTACCGAGACTCGCCAAACCCTCTCCCTCGAGGCAGCCACCGACCTGATGCAACGCCTCCTCGCAGGCGAAGCCTCCGACACAGAACTAGCCGCCCTCCTCGCCGCCATGGCAGCCCGCGGCGAGACTCCCGAAGAGATCGCAGGCTTCGCCCTCGCCATGCGAGCCGCCGCAGTCCCGCTCCCGCTCACCCCAGCCGAACGCGACCAGCTCGTAGACACCTGCGGCACCGGCGGCGACGGAGCCAACACCTTCAACATCTCCACCGCCGCCGCCCTCGTAGCCGCCGCCGCCGGAGTCAAAGTAGCCAAGCACGGCAACCGCGCCGTCACCAGCAAGTGCGGCTCCGCCGACGTCCTCGAAGCCCTCGGCATCCCCATCAATCTCCCCCCGGAAGCCGCCGCCGACGCCCTCCGCACCCACAACTTCTGCTTCCTCCTCGCCTCCGCCCACCACCCCGGCATGCGCGCCGTCATGCCCGTCCGCCGCGCCCTCGGCATCCGCACCGTCTTCAACCTCCTAGGCCCGCTCCTCAACCCCGCCGGCGCCCGCCGCCAGGTCATGGGCGTCTACACCGCCGCAGCCGTCCGCCCCGTAGCCGAAGCCATGCCCCACCTCGGCATCCGCCACGCCATGGTAGTCCACGGCGCCGGCGGCCTCGACGAACTCTCCACCGCCGGCCCCAGCAACACAGTCCTGGTCCGGGAGGGGAACGGCACCACCACCCTCACCGAATCCACCCTCACCCCCGAAGCCGCCAACCTCCCCACCTCTCCCCTCAACACCCTCATCGCCGGCCACAACGCCCAGGAAAACGCCGCGATCCTCCGCTCGGTCTTCGCCGGCGAACGCACCCCCCGCCGCGACGCCGTCCTGCTCAACGCCGCTGCCGTCCTCGTCGTAGCGGAACACACCCCCGACCTGCCCGCCGGGGTCCGCCTCGCCGCCGACACCATCGATTCCGGCGCTGTCACCTCTCTAATCAACGGCCTCCGCCACAGAAGCTAGAAAACCTGCGCCGTGCCAATTACAATCCCGGCCATGCCACGTGTCACAGGAATCGGCGGTGTCTTCCTCCGCTCACCCGACCCCAAGCGACTCACAGCCTGGTACGCGCAACATCTTGGTGTCACGGTTGCGTCCTACGGAGCCGTCACCTTCGAGTGGACCGACGAAGTCCCACCCGGCACCGGCAGCACCAGCTGGACGGCCTTCCCGCAGGACACCCCCTACTTCGGCAACAACGCCCCCGCGGCCCCGCAGCAGGTCATGATCAACTATCGCGTCGACGACCTCGATGCCCTGCTCAAGAATCTGCAAGACGCGGGCATCTGGATCGACCCCGAACGCCAGGATGCCGAGTACGGTAAGTTCGCCTGGATCAAGGACTGTGACGGCAATCGCCTGGAACTCTGGCAGCCTCTCGCCTCCTGAGGGAAGCTCCGACCTCCACGCGGTGGAAACCGCACGGACACGTTCACGCCCGCTCATGCCCGGGCGCGGTATCCTTGCCCTGTTCACTAACCAGCTCCAGGAGACCACCCGCCATGCGCAAGACTTCCGCAGTGATGCCCGCCGCTGCCGCCCTTTGCCTGCTCGTCGCTGCCGCAATTCCCGCTCAGAATCCTACCCCCGTCAAGCAGATCAAAGTCAGCCTGACCACCAGCAAAGGCGAACCCGCCGGCACCGCTGTCCTTAAGCAGAAGAAAACCGGCGTCGAAGTTAAAGTCTCTCTCCAAAACATTCCCTTCGGAGACCACGGCGTCCACATCCATCAGAATGCCGTCTGCGAAGCTCCCGACTTCAAGTCCGCCGGCGGTCACTTCAACCCCGATGGCAAACAGCACGGCTTTCAGAATGACGCCGGCCACCACGCGGGCGACACGCCCAGCAACGTCACCGTAGGCGAGGACCACCATGGCTCCGCCACCTGGCTGCTCACCGCCGTCACCCTCCAGCCCGGCGCTCCAAACTCACTCCTCACCAATGGCGGTACCTCCATCATCGTTCACGAGAAAGCGGACGACATGAAGACCGACCCCAGCGGCAACTCCGGAAACCGCATCGCCTGCGGCACCATCAAGCAGCAGTAAACTCGTGAAATACGCCGTCGCCGGGTAGCGCGCCTCCGCGCACCCGGTACGCGGCGTTCTAGGGAACCGGATCCAGGCACGCTGCGTATAGCGCGTCATGGTTTCGATCATGGTGAATCCGGCAATGTTTGGGTTGGCCAAAGGCGCAGGCACCTTCTTCGGTACAAAGTCGCTGGACCGCGCCAAAACCGGCGTGGCCGCGGCGCTCGAGCAGCCAGAAAGCGCCGTACGCGCGGCCAACCTCACGCTGGGGGAACAGGTTGCCCCCGCGCCCCTCCATAAGGCCGCAAGTCCCTCACCGAACGCGCCGCCTTCTTTCACGCACGCGGTCACCCCGAACGCCCAGGCCACCGCCGAGCACCAGCGTATGGCCGAGCTCGCCTACAGCTGTCTCCTCGGCGACACCTTCGCCTGGGAAGCCCTCGTTCGCAGCCAGCAGCGCCGAGTCTACGGTCTTTGCTACCGCTTCACCGGCTCCACCAGCGAAGCCGAAGACCTGACCCAGGAAGTTTTCCTCAAGGTCTACCGCAACCTCCGCAGCTTCGATCCCACCCGCGCCAGCTTCGGCGTCTGGCTCACCGCCCTCACCCGCAACCTCCTCGTCGACCACTACCGCCGCTCCCGTATGGAGCGCGCCAGCGAATCGCTCGACGAAACCCTTGCAGGCGAGGACGACGGCCCAACCCGCGCCGAACGCCTCGCCGACACGCGCGGCGGTGGCCAGGAACGTCACGTCGCCGGCATCGAACTCCGCGCAAAAATCCAGGCCGCCCTTGCTCAGGTCTCTCCCGAACTCCGTGAAGCGGTCATCCTTCGCGATCTCGAAGATATGGATTATCGCGAGATCGCCGACACACTTTGCATCCCACAAGGAACGGTCAAAAGCCGCATCAGCCGCGGCCGTGCCGAATTGGCCCGCCTCCTGAAGGGCCTGGAAGGACAGGTGGTATAGCCATGAGCCTGCACAATAAAGATCTCCGGGGAAAGCCGGTGAAGCGCCTCGGACGCCCTGAATCCGCCTGCACCGCCTGGTCCATGCTGCTCCCTGACGCCGCCGATGGTCTGCTCAACGACCCCGAACAGCGTGCGCTTGACCAGCACCTTGCCGGTTGTCCGGCCTGCTCTCAGGAACTGGCCGAAGCGCAGCGCGGTCAGGCGTGGCTCACAGTTCTCAAGGACCACGAGCCCGATCTGCCCCCAACCTTTCTCGCCGGCATCCTCGCGCAAACTACCGGCGCCGCTGAGACGGGCGTCTTTCTTCCGCCCCTTGCTCCCGTGCCGGTGTTCCTTCCAGTCCAGGCTGAACCGGCTCCCGTCTGGGTCGGCGAGGGCGTACGCAGCTGGTTTGGCTCTGGGCAGGGACTCTGGTCAGACCTCCTCCAACCCCGGCTCGCCATGACCGCCGCCATGGCCTTCTTCTCCATCTGTCTCACGCTGAACCTGCTCGGCTTCTCCGTCCGTCAACTGGATGGACAGACCCTCCGCAACGGCGGTCTGCACCGCACCGTCGCCAACACAGAAGATTCCCTAGAGCGCACCATTCACGGCGTCAAGGTGGTCTACCGGGTGCAGGCGCAGGTCAACGAAATGCGCACGCAACTCGGTGATACGGGACGATAGCCCGGAAACTTTAGCTATAGCCAAGAACGCAATACAAAGGCCAAACTACCTGGCCAGAATAGGAGGGGGCGATGATCGACGAAATGAATGCACCGGAAGGCCAGGCAGGCGCGGCTAACAACCCCGGCGTTGACCCCACCGGCCAGGCGGGCTTTTGCCAGGAATGTGGCCGGGGACTCACCATCGCTACACTCCGCCGCGTGAACAACGGTACTTTCTGCGTTCCCTGCGCCTCCGTTATGCAGGCCGCGCAGTCGTCTGCGCAGTCCTCGGGCGCATGGCAACCTGTCTCCCCGAAGTACCCCGGAGGCATACCGTACGGCACCGTCCCGCCCGCCGGCAGCGAACCCAATCCCGTCCTCGCCGGCATCCTCGGTCTCATCCCCGGCGTCGGAGCCATGTTCAACGGCCAATACGCCAAGGGTGCCATGCACCTCATCGTCTTCGTCGTTCTGCTTACCCTCGCCGACAACCTCAATTGGGTTTTCTACTGGTTCGTCTGGGGCTGGATCTTCTACCAGGGCTTTGACGCCTACCATACCGCCCGCGCCCGCCGCGATCATCTTCCCCTTCCCAATCCCTTCGGCTGGAACGACATCGGTGACCGCTTCGGCTTCAATCGCGCGTCGTCCTCACCCACCGGCCGTGCAACTCCCGTCGATCCGGTTCCCTCCGCCGGTCAGGCGCGCCAACCCTCCGGAGCCAACTGGGCCGGCTATGTTGCGCCATCAGCAGGGACAGACTGGTCGGGTTACATGCCCACGCCGGGCGCCTCCCACTGGGCCGGCTACCCGCCGCCGCCAGCGCCGGCCGAACCTCCATCCCCTGTCACTCCCCAGGCGGATCCCGCCAGCCAGAATCCTTACGCCGCCCCCTACGCCTCCCCGCACACCCCGCACACCCCGCCCGTTCACCCTCCATCGGCGTCCACGCCCTACGTCCCAACCTACACCGGGCACCCGTATGCACCCGTGATCGCGACACCCATCGTGCCCTCCGGCGCACGCCGCTTCCCCGTCGGAGCCCTCTGGCTCATCGTTCTCGGGATGCTGTTCCTCATGGGCAATCTGCAGCCCGCCCTGCGCCTGAGCGGCCGCTGGCTTGTCCCCGTTCTACTCGCCGCCCTTTCCTTTTGGATGGCCGTCCGCCGCTGGGACGCCTGGCGCACCACCTCTGTGGCGTCCACCAGCCTCGCCTGCTCCATGACCGCCCCTGTCATGCTGCTCACGGTGTCATTCCTGCTCGCCCTGCAAGCCGGCAACCTCTTCTCCATGCACCGGAGCTGGCCCGTGCTTCTCGTCGTCTGGGGTGCGCTGCTCCTTATTCAGCGCAGCGCCGCGGCCCTGCACCCTCTCAGCACCAACATCGTGGAAATGCCGGCACCCGCGCCACCACCACCCGTCCGCAGCACGTCCGGAACCGGATCGCTCGGGCTCTAAACGTCGAGCCTGCAACGCCACATCACCCTCGCCCGGAGATCTATCGTGAGCGCCGCCCCGCCACCACCGCCCCCCTACGCACCACCGGCGCCCGCGCCCCCGCGGACGACCTCAACCTGGGATCGTCGCGCCCTCAAGCAGCAGCGCCGCGCCGCAAAACTTCAGTTTGAGCAGGGAATCGCCCTGCAGCGTGCGCAGCTCCGTGCCGCCCGCCGCACTTCGGTCCTTGGTCCTTCGCTTCTGCTGGCGATCGGCATCATCTTCTTGCTGCTGGAACTCGGCAAGCTGCAGCCTGACGACGCGAGCGCCTGGCTTGCTCACTGGTGGCCACTCGTCCTGGTCGCCGCCGGCTTCGTCCTCCTCCTCGAATGGGCAGCCGACACCTGGATCTCCGCCCAACGCGGCACCCCCGCCCTCCCACGCAGGGTGGGCGCCGGCACCTCACTTCTCCTTACGCTCCTGGTCTTGATCGGGGCCGCCCTGCTGGCCGTCCAGAACCGTCCCACCTGGCTCATGCCTTACTGGAATCCTGATCTCACCGATGCCGGCGGTCTCGGCCAGCTTTTCGCCCCTCACAGCGAAAGGGTGCAGGATCTTTCCGCTCCCCTCCCCGCCAAGGGCCTTCTCACCATCCAGAACTTTCGGGGCAACATTACCGTCCGCGGCGACAGCCAGGATGGCGAGGTTCACGTTTCGGCCCGCCAGCGCTTCTCCGCCTGGCAGCGCAGCGAAC
This sequence comes from Verrucomicrobia bacterium Tous-C9LFEB, assembly GCA_964657685.1. Lineage (GTDB taxonomy): Bacteria > Acidobacteriota > Terriglobia > Terriglobales > Acidobacteriaceae > Granulicella. The sequence continues at coordinate 6,519 of CAZZWG010000159.1, forward strand.
TCAACGCCAAGCAGGATCGCTTCCGGCCCTCCCTGCAACCCTCCGGCTCGGGCCTCCTCCTCCAGGTTCGCGGCGACGACCACGACCGCACCGACCTCACCATCGAAGTGCCCCACGACAGCGCCTTGCTCGTCCATCCCGAGCGCGGCGATCTTACCGTCGACGAGCTTCGAGGACCCCTCACCGTCAACGACCATACCGGCAACATCACCCTTACCGCTCTCACCGGCTCTATCCACCTCACGACCATCGACGAAAACGCAACCATCACCGGCCATAGCCTCACCGGCGACCTCAACCTTCAGGGGCAAAGTGGTGACCTCTCCCTCTCCGACGTCACCGGCCCCGTCACCCTCCACGGCGACTTCTTCGGAACCACCCACCTCGAGCACATCAAGGGAACCCTTCACTTCCAAACCAGCCTCACCGATCTCGCCTGCCTCGGCCTCCCCGGCGAACTCAACGTAGAGGGCCGGAGTGATCTTGAGGCCACTGACGTCGAAGGCCCTGTCACCCTCCGCACCACCGGTCGCAACATCACCCTGAAGGGCGTGCGCCACGGCGCCACGCTCGACAACAGCGACGGCTTCGTTCACCTTTCCCTCGCCGATCCGCTCGGTGCCGTAAAGATCACGACCTCGAACGGAGCCGTTGACCTCCGCGTACCCGAGACCGCAGCCTTCGCCCTCACAGCCGAAACCAGCGGCGGGCAGATCCGCAACGACTTCGGCCTGGCATCCCGGAAAGAAAACGATCGTGCGACGCTGATTGGAAAAGTTCGCACAGGCGGTCCCGCCATGACCCTTGTGACCTCCGGCGCCGACATTCGCATTCACAAAGGAAACTCTGAGACTGCGGAAGAAGCCACCGACAACGTGGACAAAGCGACCTCCAAGGCAGACGCGGACGACTCGCAAGACTGAGGTCGCAAAGCCAGCCACCGGCAACCGGCTCCAGCGATGCGTTCCCGTTCACACGCCGCGGTTCACACGCCGGATTGCTCTCGCCGCCGTCATCTTTGTAGATCGATGGGGCTCGCGCCACCATTCGTTCGCCACACACACATACAACAGCAGCATCAGCAGCAAGGTCAGGTAAAAGTAGCCGTCTACCAAAACGTTCATTGGAATAAACACTGCCAGCCCCACCACCATCCAGCGCAGCGTGTCCGCCAGGCTGGCACAGCGCTCCTTCGCGCAGCAAGATCCGAAGAGTCCGACCAGCACAAGGGCCTGAAGCCATTTCAGCTGGTCAGGTCGCACCAGGTAAGTCAGCCAGTACGACACATTGATAGGATCTGCCA
>CAZZWG010000160.1:0-7766 GCA_964657685.1 Verrucomicrobia bacterium Tous-C9LFEB
CAGACCTGTTTGAGGTTGCCGGTGGAGTGGAGTTTGACGAGGGTGGCGGTTGCGGGGTCGCGGAAGGCCCAGAGGGCGTCTATGTCGTCGTGTTCGGCGAGGGTTTTGGCTAGATCGGCGGGGTGGCCTGCTACGAGGTTGAGGACGCCTGGGGGGAGGTCGCTGGTGTCGCAGATTTGGTAGATGTCGGCGATGAGGAGGGCGGCTTTTTCGCTGGGGACGGCGACGACGGTGTTGCCCATGGCGAGGGCGGGGAGGAGGAGGGAGAGGAGGCTGAGGAGCGGGGCTTCGTCGGGGGCCAGGAGGGCGAGGACCCCGAGGGGTTCGTGCATGGCGAGGGCGACCATGCGCATGGGTGGGTTATGGACGGAGCCTTCAAATTTGTCGGTCCAGGCGGCGTAGGTGAAGGTGCGGTCGACGGCTTGGTCGAATTCTATGGCGGCCTGGGGTTCGCCTACGAAGTTTGCGAGTTTGGTGATGATTTCGTGGCGGCGCTGGCTTAGGTTTTCTGCGAGATAGAAGAGGATCTGGGCGCGATTGTGGGCTGTTTGTTTGGACCACTTGGGGGCGGCGGCGCGGGCGGCTTCTACGGCGTTGCGGATGTCTTTGCGGCTGCCGAGGGGGGCGTGGCCGACGAGTTGGCCGGAGAGGGCGTGGACGGGGAAGCTGTAGCCGGAGTCTGGGCGGGTTTGTTTGCCGTTGATGTATTGCTTGACGGTGCGGTCTATTGGGTTTTCGGGGGTGAGTTGGGGGTTGGTGGAAACCCACATCTCAGAATCGAGATATGGGGCACCCAGTTCGGTGGGGGTGCTGAACTCGGAACCTGGTTCTGGGTCAGGGAGGTGTGCCGTGACCTCGAGGTTGTGCGAACCCACCTTAAGCGACGATGAGGCTGTCGCTGAAGATGGGGCACCCGGCTTTGTTATTGAAGATGGGGCACCCGGTTCTGGGGGTGGGTTCCGGTCTGGGGCGGGGGTGGCTTTTTGCCAGGCGGGTTGGAGGTATTCGTGCATGCCTTCGGGGCCGCCTTCGCGGCCGAAGCCGGATTCGCGGTACCCGCCGAAGCCGCAGCTGGCGTCGAAGAGGTTGGTTGCGTTGATCCAGATGACGCCGGCTTTCACTTGCGCGGCGATGTCGAGGGCTACGTTGATGTTTTCGCTCCAGATGCAGGCGGCGAGGCCGTAGGCGGTGTTGTTGGCGAGTTCCACGGCTTCGGCGGGGGTGCGGAAGGTCATGGCGGTGAGGACGGGGCCGAAGATTTCTTCCTGGGCTACGGTGCTGGCGGGGGAAACGTCCGTGAGCAGGGTGGGTTGGAGGAAGAGGCCGCGGTCGGGGAGGGTGAGGCCGGGCTGCCAGCAGGTGGCGCCTTCGGCTACGCCCTGTGCGATGTAGCGCTGGATGCGGTCGTGCTGAACTTTGTCGGCGACGGCGCCGATGTCGATGGCTTTGTCGAGGGGTGAGCCTACGCGGAGGGTGCTCATGCGGGATTTGATTTTGTCGTAGAGGCGGTCGGCTACGCGCTCCTGGACGAGGAGGCGGGAGCCGGCGCAGCAGACCTGGCCGCCGTTGAACCAGATGCCGTCGACGAGGCCTTCTACGGCGGAGTCGAGGTCGGCGTCGTCGAAGACGATGTAGGGGGATTTGCCGCCGAGTTCGAGGGAGAGTTTTTTGGGGGTGGCGGCGGTGGCTTTGCGGATGGCGCGGCCGACTTCGGTGGAGCCGGTGAAGGCGATCTTGTCTACACCGGGGTGGGCTACCAAGGCTGCGCCAGTTTCACCTGCGCCGTTGACTACGTTGAGGACGCCAGGGGGGAGGCCGATCCCGGCGGCGATTTCGGCCATGAGAAGGGCGGTGAGGGGGGTGTATTCGGCGGGTTTGAGGACCACTGTGCAGCCTGCGGCGAGGGCGGGTGCGACCTTCCACGCGAACATGAGGAGAGGGAAGTTCCAGGGGATGATCTGGCCTACAACGCCTACGGGAACGTGATTGGCGAACTCGCCGGTGAAGCCCGTGTCGGTCAGGGTTCCCAGGAGTTGCGCCCAGCCTGCGTGGTAGAGGAAGTGGCGGGCGGTGAGGGGAATGTCGATGTCGCGGGACTCGCGGATGGGCTTGCCGTTGTCGAGGGTTTCGAGGACAGCGAGGAGGCGGGCGTGCTTCTGGACCTGGCGGGCGAAGGCGTAGAGATAGCGGGCGCGCCCATGGCCGGTGAGGGCTTGCCATTGGGGCAGGGCTGCCGTGGCAGCGGCGACGGCGGCGTCGATGTCAGCGGGGGAGCCGGTGGCTACGGTGGCGAGGAGGTCGCCGGTGGCGGGGTTGCGGGTTTCGAAGGTGGCAGAACCGGGCTTGGTGAAAGCGCCGTTGATGAAGTGGCCGAAGCGACGGTTGTGGCTTTCGAGCCAGCGGAGGGCTTCGGAGGCGTCTTCGGGAGCTGGGCCGTAGTCCATGGAGTTGAAGTTTTCCAATACCGAGGTTGCCATTGATGATCTCCCAGCAGACGGTGTTGACCGCCGCTCTGCAAGATGGGCGGTGTGCGGCCGTTCCGTTCCCCATGGTACGTCTGCGGGGTGGATGTCAGGGAGTTGGTGTGGGGGCCGGGGCGGACGGCGAGGATCTTTGGGTGCGGATGACGTACCAGCCTGCACCTGCGGCGGAGGGTGGGTCTCCGGGGAGGAGATAGTCGCTGTCGTCGACGAGGGTCCACTCGCCGGAGGTGAGTTTCTGGGCGATGAAGGTATCGAGGTGGCGCTGGGGGATGGGCTGGCTGTGGTTATAGAGGCGCTCGGAGCCGATCATGATGTTCATCTGGCGCTGGTAGACGATCCACTGGGGAGGGTCGGTTTCGAGCTCGTGTTGGAGGTGGGCCATGGTGTCGCGGGTGGTGGTGTCGAAGAAGGTCTGGACGTAGTTGTGCCAGGGGGCGGTGCCGCAGAAGTAGTTGGGGTAGGGGTAGGGAAGGGAGAGGAGTTCGGGCTGATTGATGCCGGGCTGCGCGCCGATGTCTTTGCAGAGATGCTGGCTGAAGGTGAGGAGGTCGCGGTCGATGTACATGTGGCCGTAGAGCGGGTGATGGAAGCTGACGCGGCCCTGGAACATGGGTTGGTAGCGGTAGTTTTGCCAGGAGTAGGGGATAGCGATTTTGCTGGCGACGACGTTGACGGTGAGGAGAAGGAAAAGGGTGATGACGGAGGGGTTGGCCCAGGCGGCGTAGCGGCGGAAGGGCTGGAGGACGGGGATGAGCAGAAGGAGGAGGGCGACGGGGGCGTAGTAGTTGGTGAGGGGTTCTGCGGCGGCCCCGGCGGAGTAGGAGGCCCACTCGAGGATGGGGAGGAGGATAACGATTTCGCGTGGGTCCCAAGGGGTGCCTTCGCGGAAGTGGCGGAACATGCGGACGAGGACCCAGACGGCAAAGCCGTACATGAGGAGGGTGGCGTAGAGAACGACGTTCTCATAGAACATGCCGCGTTTGAGATCGAGGTGGTCCTTGGCGGAGGTGCGGAAGAAGACGAGTGCAGCGAAGGCGAGTTGCAGGGGAATGATGTAGTGGAGGCGGCGTGGGAAGAAGCGTTTGGCGAGGGCCCCGAGGATGGCCGAGGCGATGAGCAGGCCCGGAACCTTTTTGTACATGATGAGGATGGGGAAGGTGTTGACGATGGTCATGAAGGGCGCGGCGAAGATGCTTCCTGTGCCCCCTTTGCTGGCAGCCGCGCGGAAGATGCTGTTGGAGAGGTAGGCCGAGAAGCTGTCTCCGGTGAGCAGGACGGTGATGACGATGGTGAGGACGATCGTGAGGAAGAAGAGGGCCAGGGCGGCGAGTCTGTTCTTGCGAAGGAGGACGGGAAGACAAAGCGCGGAGGCGGTGATGAGGGCTGCGCCGTCGGTGACGCGGGTGGTCCAGGTGAGGCCGCAGATGAGGCCGAGGAGGGCGGTGAGTTTGAGTTGGCGGCGGGTGTCTTGGCTTGTGTCGTCTGTGTTGTTGCGTAGAGAGGGCTTGCCGAGGAGGAGGAGGACGAGGAGGGCATAGGTGATTTGGAATTCGGCGACGACGTGGTAGTCGTCGAAGCGATAAGAGTGGCCGGCGACGATGAAGGTGAAGGTGCCGAGGAGGGCGGCGGCTTTCCAGCGGTCGGGCCAAGGGGACTCGCGGAGGATGAAGACGATGCCCAGCATGAGGAGGAAAGCGTGGAGGAGTGAGGGGATCTCGTAGACGATGAGGTTGTTGCCGAAGAGGCGGAGCCAGGTGCCGGTTTCGAGGACGAAGAAGGGCTGCAGGGCGGTGTGGAGTCCGGAGTAGATTTTGGCGCCGTGGCGGAAGGTGGTGCCGTACCAGAACCACATGGCCTCGCCGCTGAGCTGGGTATTGATGATCATGAGGACGGCGAGGGTGAGGCACAGCGCTACCGCTGCTGTTTGCCATAGGGCTGTGGTGCCGGGCCGTTGCTTGTGCGTGCGTTCCTGCAAGATCGGTGACTCCCTGATTGCGAGTTGGGGAAGCCCGATGAAGCTTGAGGGCTTGCACTGCAGCGTGGGGTTTCTGCGCTACTGCGCGGGGATGGGGGTTCTGGGGACGACGTAGGTTCTGAGGGCGATGATGTCCGCCTGAAGCTGTTGGCGATCCCTATCGACGTTGAGGAGGAGGTTGGCGGTCTGGAGGTGTTGCTGGGCTTGCGCCGCCGTGAGCGGACCACTAGAAGCGTCTCCGCGGGGCGTGGTGTTCCCTTGGGCGAACGCGATTTCCTGGTTGGCGAAGAGGATGTTGGCGTTGTCGCTTTCGAGGAGTGCGGGCGTGATCTGGTCCGTTGGGGCCATGACGTCGTCGAGGAGTTGCTGCGGCGACTCGATGCTGGATTTGGCGGAAGGCGGGGGGGACCGGTGGCAGCCGACGGCTGTACACAGCGCCGCAAGAACTATCCAGGGGAGGTGCTTGGGAAGCATGCAGAGATGATAGACGAGAGCGTTTGCAGGCCTTGACTCTCTTTGGTACCCAACGTGCGGTGACTGCGGCTAGGCGAGGGGGTGGCGGTAGGCGGCGCTGTAGCGGCCGGTGACGTGGTGTTCGAGTTGGCGTTCGATGTCGTTGAGCATGGAGCTGGCGCCGAAGCGGAAGAGGGTGGGTGAGAGCCAGGGGCGGCCGAGTTCGTCTTTCATGACGCTGAGCCAGTCGAGGGATTGCCTGGCGGTCTTGATGCCGCCGGCGGGTTTGAAGCCGACGGCCATGCCGGTGCGCTCGGCGTGCTCGCGGATGGCGCGGACCATGACGAGGGAGACGGGGAGGGTGGCGTTGACGGCTTCTTTGCCGGTGGAGGTTTTGATGAAGTCGGCGCCGGCCATCATGGCGACGTGGGAGGCGCGGGCGACGTTGCGGAGGGTGAGGAGGTCGCCGGTGCCGAGGATGGCTTTCATGCCGGCGGGGCCGCAGGCTTGTTTGAAGGCGGCGACTTCGTCGTAGAGGGCGTTCCACTCGCCGTTGAAGACGTGGTGGCGGGTGATGACGATGTCGATTTCGGAGGCACCGGCGGCTACGCTGCGGCGGATTTCTTCTACGCGGGTTTCGAGGGGGCTGAGGCCTGCGGGGAAGCCTGTGCTGACGGCGGCTACGGGGATGCCGGAGCCTTCGAGGGCGCGGACGGCGGTTTCGACGAAGGCGTGGTAGACGCAGACTGCGCCTACGGTGAGGTGGAGGTTTTCGATGCCGAGGGCTTGGGTGAGGTGGTCGGCGAGGGGTCTGCGGGCTTTGGCGCAGAGGCGTTTGACGCGGTCGGCGGAGTCGTCGCCGGCGAGGGTGGTGAGGTCCATGCAGGCGATGGCGCGGAGGAGCCAGGCGACCTGGAAGTTCTTTTTGACGGAGCGGCGGGCGGGGATTTGGGCAGCGCGGCGTTCTACGGCGGAGGTGTTGATGCGGATGTCTTCTACGATGCCGAGGTCTAGTGGGGTTTGCTGATTGGGGATGAGATCGCGGCCGCCTAGGGTGATGGGGAGGGCGGCGGGCTGGGAGGCGGGTTGTTGCAGTGAGGTGGTCTGCATATGGGGTGCTCCGAGAAGAGCAGTGTATCGCTGAGGCTGCGGCGGGGCAGGTTCATGGCGTGGCCAAGATGCTCCAAGCTGACCTCAGCGGCTGAAGCCGCTGGCCCGAAGCAAAGCCTCTATGGCACGGCTGAAGCCGTGCCCCTTCGAAGTCGCCGGGGTGGCGATTAGACTGGGAGTGTGGACCTAAGTCAGCCGGAGTTTCAGGCCGCCGCTTCGTCGGCTACGATTGTGATTTTGGATTTTGGATCGCAGTATACGCAGTTGATTGCGCGGCGTATTCGCGAGCTGGATGTGTTTTCGGTGGTGCTGCCTTGTACGGCGGCGCTGGCGGATGTGTTGGCTTTAAGGCCGAAGGGGATCATTCTTTCGGGGGGGCCTAGTTCGGTGTATGACGCTGGGGCGCCGAAGGCGGATGTGGGGGTGTTGGCGGCGGGGATTCCGTTGTTGGGGATCTGCTATGGGCTGCAGTTTATGACGCATGCGCTGGGGGGGCGGGTGGTGCCTGGGGCGGCGCATGAGTATGGGCATGCCGAGGTGGAGGTGACGGCGGAGTCGGCGTTGTTTCGGGGGTTGCCGTCGACGCTGGAGGTTTGGATGAGCCATGGCGATCATGCGGAGAGTTTGGCGCCGGGGTTTGCGGTGATTGCGCGGACGAGCAATGCGGTGGCGGCGATTGCGGATGAGGCGCGGCGGATGTGGGGGGTGCAGTTTCATCCGGAGGTGGTGCACTCGCGGCAGGGTTTGGATTTGTTACGGAACTTTGTGGTGGAGCTTTGCGGGGCGGCGCAGGATTGGACGCCGGCGCATTTTATTGAGACCACGGTGGCTCGGATACGGGAGCAGGTGGGGGCTACGGGTCATGCGATTTGTGGGTTGTCGGGTGGGGTGGATTCTTCCGTCGCGGCGGTGCTGGTGCAGCGGGCTATTGGGGAGCGGTTGACTTGTATTTTTGTGAATAACGGGGTGCTGCGGAAGGGTGAGTTTGAGGCTGTGCAGCGGACGATGCGGGAGGGATTGGGACTGAATTTGGTCGCTGTGGATGCTAGCGAGCGGTTTTTGTCGAAGCTGGAGGGGGTGAGTGATCCGGAGCGGAAGCGGAAGATTATTGGTGGGGAGTTTATTGCGGTTTTCGATGATGAGGCGAAGAAGATTTTTGAGGCGGAGCGGAGTGCGGGGGAGGAGGTTGCGTGGCTGGTGCAGGGGACTCTGTATCCGGATGTGATTGAGTCGGTGAGTGTGCATGGGCCTTCGCATGTGATCAAGAGCCACCATAATGTGGGGGGTTTGCCGGCGGATATGAAGTTGAAGTTGATTGAGCCGCTGCGGGATTTGTTTAAGGATGAGGTGCGGCGGGTGGGGCGGGATTTAAAGATGCCTACCGAGATTTTGGAGCGGCAGCCGTTTCCGGGGCCGGGGTTGGCGGTGCGGATTTTGGGGGAGATTACGCCGGAGCGGGTGGCGATTTTGCAGGAGGCGGATGCGATCTGTGCGGAGGAGATCCATCGGGCGGGGTTGACGACGAAATTGTGGCAGAGTTTTGCGGTGTTGTTGCCGGTGAAGACGGTGGGGGTGATGGGGGATCAGCGGACGTATGCGTATACGTGTGCGATCCGGGCGGTGGAGAGTGAGGACGGGATGACGGCGGACTGGGCGGTGTTGCCGGCGGAGGTGTTGCGGGCGATTTCGAGCAGGATTGTGAGTGAGGTGCGGGGGATTAACCGGGTGGTGTATGACATTACGTC
>CAZZWG010000161.1:0-7714 GCA_964657685.1 Verrucomicrobia bacterium Tous-C9LFEB
GCATCTGAAGGCGCCGCCCCCACCACCGCCCCCGGCGTCACCACCTTGGGCTCAGGCTGCCAAACCTCCGTATCCTCCGGCTTAGCCCCTGCCGCCGGCTGCTGGGCATGGGTGTAGCCCGTGCTCGTCACAAGCACAATCAACCAACTCCATCGAATCAAGCCCATACACTCCCTCGAAACCTTCTACTTGCCCCGGTAATGTGTCATCTCGACCGGAGCTGACATCCGCAGCGCAGTGGAGAGACCTGTGTTCTGCCCGCCACCGCACTCCGCCTCATCAAACGCCTACGACAACGGCGCCGTAATCACCGGCTTCTCCACCACAGAACCCGCAGCAGCCACCCCACTCTTAGCCCGCTTATAAAACGGCGTAGCCACCACAACCGCCTTCACCGGCTGATCCCGCACCTGCACCGCCACCTCCGTCCCCGGCGCTGTCATATCGCTCGGCACATACGCCAAAGCCACATTCTTCTTCACAAACGGCCCCGGCGACCCGGAAGTCACCTCCCCAATCACCGCCCCATCCATCGACAAAACCGGATACCCATCCCGCCCAATCCCTCGCTCCACCATCTCCAACCCCACCAGCCGCCGCGAAGGCCCACCCGCATCCACAACCTTCTGCAGCGCCTCCCGCCCCACAAAATCCACGCCCTTATCCAACTTGCAGTACCGCCCCAGGTTCGCCTCAAACACGTTGATCGAGTCAGAAATCTCATGCCCATACAGTGCCATCGCCGCCTCTAACCGCAGCGTATTCCGAGACCCCAACCCGCAAGGCTGAATCCCAAACTCCGCCCCAGCCTGCAACACCTCACCCCACACCCGCGCACTCGTAGGCTCATCGGCCGGAATATAAATCTCAAACCCATCCTCGCCCGTATACCCCGTCCGCGCGATCAGCACGTTATGGCACCCCGCCACCTGCCCCCACGTAAACCAGTAATTCTTGATCGGTCCCAGATCCGTCCCCGTTAGCTTCTGCAGCGTATCCTTCGCCCGCGGTCCCTGGATCGCGAGCTGCGTGTAGTAATCGCTCACGTCCATCACATGCACGCCGCTCATTCCGCCAATCACCTGCCGCACCCACTGCACATCCTTCTCGCGCGTCCCCGCATTGATCACGATCAGAAAATCGTTCTCCCCCAACTTATGCAGCACCACATCATCCACAAACGTCCCATCCGGGTACAGCATCGCCGAGTAATGCGCCTGCCCCATCTGCAGCTTCGAAGCATCGTTCATCAACAACTTCTGCACCGCAGCCAGCGAATTCGGCCCCCGCAGCTGAATATCTCCCATATGGCTGACGTCAAAGATCCCCACCCCCGTCCGCACAGCCATATGCTCGGCGACTAACCCCGCATACTGCACCGGCATATCCCATCCGCCGAAGTCCACCATCCGCGCCTTGTGCCCATGGTGCGTCCCATGCAAAGCCGTCCGCCGCAAAACCTTATCTACTAAAGCCCCATCCACCAACGGCTGATCCGTCAAAGCCATACCTCACCCCTGCAACAAAATCGACGCAGCCCAGGGGGCCACGCAGTCTCGCCCAGCCTACTACTTTTACCCTTTCACCTGTCGGCTCATCAGGCTCGCCATCCCTCCCAGGCGTCTCCTGATCGCCCGGGTACCTGCTCTCGTTCTGGCCTTTGCTTTCCATCCTGTCGTCCTGAAGGGGACCTGCTGTTTCGCCCCCCGGCAACTCCACTCGGTTGCCCGTGAACTACAACCTCTACCGCCGCTCCCGCGCCCGCGCCCGCAAAAACCCACTCACCGCAAAATACCCAAACAGCACCCCAAACCCCGCAAACATCCAAAAATGCAGCACCGTCCCCCGGTCACCTGCCCCTCGCAGCACCCCCCGCAGCCGCCACACCCCGACGCCCATCACGCACGCCACCATCCCAAAAAACACCCCTGTCACCCGCAGCCAGAGCGCGCCCGAAAACGTCGCCAGCGGCCCCCACATCGATCGCCCCGCCACCTTCACCTTCGCCACATCCGGAACCCGCCGCGCCCGCGCCGTCTCAACCGGCCTCACCGTTCCTCCTGCACGCGACCCCCCGCGCGGATCCTCCGCCGTAGCCGCCTCTGCCACAGCCTGCAGCGTCTTCGCCGCGTGCCGCGCCCCATACCCCAGCGCCCTTCCCAGCCGAACCTTGTCCACCCATCAAGTCTAGCCGCTCCCCACCTGCCCCTGAGCTGCCGCGGCAGACCTAACGCCCTCCTCGTGCATCCAATCCCCAAATGCCCGTCGAGCTACAAAGATCGCCCGACGCATAAGACATGCAGAATGCAAAGGACCGTGGCCCCATGAAAAACTTCGTTTTTACCCTGAGCGCTCTCTGCGCAGCCTTCGCCGGCTTCCTGTTCCTGAACCGCAGACAACAGGCCCAGCCCGTCGAAGATCTAGCTCATCGCCTCGAAGACGCCTGGGCCGATCACCACACCCGTGTGTAAAACCACGGACGTAACCCGCAAATTCTCCTGTGCACCCCTTTCGTAGCATTTTCACCAGGACGTTTTCGGGGTACGCTATTTGCTAATGCAGCCGGTCCCGCCTCTGCCGTTCCCTTTGAGCCACTCCGGGAAAACCCACAGCCGGGCAACTTCTTTTATCCTTTGCCCACACCGGAGGTGGCGTTGAGCCGACACAACGAACAGGTCAAAAACCTCATCCAGAAACTCGGGGAAGCCATTCACGAGTCCGTCAGCGAGTCCGAAAATATAGCTGAGGTCGTTCGCGAAATCCGCGAACAGGGCTTTGACGTCATCCTCATGCTCGAAGCCACGATTGGCCTCAACCAGGTCGACCAGGAAGACGTCACCGTGCCCGAAGACACCGTCGAAGGCCCCTTCACTCGCACTGACCTCAACTTCCTCAAAAGCCTGCGCATCACCACCGATACGGAAGACCACAGCGCCCCTAATTAGCGTTGGGGGCTCAGGGCATGGGGTTCATTGAACCTGCGACACTCTCTCCTGGTCCGTAGGTCCCGCCCGTATGCTCTAACCGCCTGAGCCCTGCGCCCCCTCTTGGAAATTCGCATCACGCCATGCTATGTTCGGGCCTCCCCCCGCCCTCGTGCCGCGTCAGAGGGTGTGGGCCCGCGAGGTGGCTAGTTCCATGAGAGATACTTTGGGTGTTTTGCTTGCCGGGGGTGCCGGCGAACGACTTTTCCCCTTGACACGCGATCGCGCCAAGCCCGCCGTGCCCTTTGCCGGCCAGTACCGCATCATCGATATCACCCTCTCCAACTGCATTAACTCCGGCCTTCGCTCGGTGTACATCCTCACGCAGTACAAAGCCCTCTCGCTCAACCGCCACATCCGCGAGGGCTGGGGCTCGGTCGTCGCCACCGAACTCGGCGAGTTCATCGAAATCCTCCCGCCCATGCAGCGCGTCTCGAAAAGCTGGTACCAGGGCACCGCCGACGCCGTCTTCCAGAACATCTACTCCATTGGCGCCGAAGAACCCAAATACGTCCTCATCCTCTCCGGCGATCACATCTACAAAATGAATTACGCGCTCATGATGGCGCACCACTGCGACACCGGCGCTGACGTCACCATCGCCACCCTTCCCATCAAGCCCGAAGAGGTCTCCGCCTTCGGTGTCGTCGAAATCGCGAAAAATGGCGAAGTCACCGGCTTCATCGAAAAGCCCAAAGAGACCAGCCTCCGCTCTCCCTTCGATCCCGAAATGGTCGACGCCTCCATGGGCATCTACCTCTTCAACACCGACGTCCTGCTCCCCGAACTCATGCGCGACGCCGAGGACCCCGACTCCAAACACGACTTCGGTCACGACATCCTCCCGAAACTCCTCGGCCGCTACCGCGTCCAGGCCTACAATTTTGTCGACGAAAACAAGAAACAGGCCCTCTACTGGCGCGACGTCGGTACCCTCGACGCCTACTACGAAGCCAACATGGATATCGCCAGCTTCGTCCCCGTCTTCAACCTCTACGACCGCTCCTGGCCCATGCGCACCCGCGCCTACCAGTACCCGCCCGCGAAGTTCGTCTTCGGCGAACCCGGCCGTACCGGCATGGCCATCAACTCCATCGTCTCGCCCGGCTGCATCATCTCCGGCTCCGTTGTCCGCAATTCCGTCTTGTCTCACGACGTTCGCGTCAACAGCTACGCCGACGTAGACAGCTCGGTCATCTTCTCGCACGTCAACGTAGGCCGCCACTGCCGCATCCGCCACGCCATCATCGACCGCAATGTCAACATCCCCGACGGCACAGTGATCGGCTTCGACCACGAAGAAGACAAAAAGAAATACTTCGTCAGCCCCACGGGCCTAACGGTCGTAACCCGCGATTACAGCGTCTACGAAAACCCGGTCTCGCCAGAATTCCTGGCCCAAAACTTCTAACCGCTTTTCCAACCCATCCCAAAACGAAAGGTACGCCACAGATCCCGTGGCGTACCGTTGCGCAACCTTCCCGCCCTTAGCGTCAGCCTTCGCAGTTGCTCTTCAAATTACCGCCGCTTCCCAAACCGGTAAATCACCCCACCACCCATCGAGAAAAACTCCCTCGTCTCCGTCCCATAATGCTCAAAGATGATATCCGGCGAGAGTCGCACGGCCAGCCGCGGCGTTGTATTGAAATCAATCGACCCACCCGCAGCTCCCCACGGCGTGGTGCTGTTGTTGTACAGCCCAAAAACGGAAGGCGGCGTTCCCGCCGGGATCGCCGGATCGTTCTTGATCGAATGGTCGTACTGCCCATGCGCCGCCCCCACCAGCGCATGGAAATCCACCGCCGCATACCGGTTCTTCGGCCCCCGATAGTTCACACCGCCCGAAAGAATGTTCTGGTACACCGCAGCCCGTGTATTGGCCAGCGCCGGCGTCGGAATCAGATCGGTATCCCCCGCCTCGAAGCGGTAATCCGCCGCAATGCCCAGCTTGGGCCCTAGCCAGTAGGTCGCCATCGCTTCACCGCCGCCCAGGTTATAGCGCCTCGGAAGATTCTGCCCCGCCTGCCCATTCATAAAACTCAGCCCGAAGAAGGTCTCAAAGCGCTCATCGTAGGTCGGCACACGGTTCGGCGTAATCTGCAGCGCGGTCGCCCGGGTCTGCATCGGTGCCGTTCCCGGGGCAGCCGTGGTCCCCGTCTGGCTTGGAGTCTGGCTCGAACTGGAACTACTGGAACCCGGCGTCTGCGCCATCACCCCAATCGTCAGCAAGGGAAGGGAACAGGCCAATACGGTGCGGCGCACCACGCAAAGCAAAGCAAAACGGTCTTGGGACAACACATTCCCCTTGGGGCAAACGCCGGCATTCACCGGTTCTGCAATCTAACGCGAGAGCACACGCGTACCTTCATCAGCATATACTGCGGCCCTCCTCACAACTCCAGGCCACTGCCCCACAGACGAGCGGAAGAAGCAAACAGTAGCAAACACTTTCCTGCGACGAAACCCATACCCGGTCGCCGCCCACCCTTTCTGCATCGAACCACCATCCTCCAGTCCCGCCCGACCCAAATACGGCATGCGACAATGGAGAGTGCTGTCCGGAGTGTTGAACCTCTCAGGCAGCAGGAGACTGAATATGGAACTCTTCCAGCCATGGCACCTGCTTATCGTGGCGTTCGTCGCCATCCTCGTATTCGGCGGCAAAAAGCTGCCTGAACTCGGCAAAGGCCTCGGCGAAGGCCTACGCGGCTTCAAAGACGGCATGAAGGGCATCACCGACGAGCCCACCAAGACCACCAAGCCCGGCGAAACCGCTCACATCGTCACACCCAAAGTCGAAGAAACCAAAACCCCCACCTCCGTCTAAAACTTTCCGTTACGGGAGCGCTGTAGCCGCCGAACGCTGCAAACCTCCCGCCGCGTAAACTCCGCGTCCTCGGCGTCCACTGCGTTTGCTTTGCTCGGGGCGCCATCGACCCCAAGGACGCCCCGACGCATGAAGCTGAAATCCCCCTACCTCGTCAAGCCTGACACCACCGTCAAGCTCAGCTCCATCAAGACCGACAGCACCGGCGCCTTCGAAGACTCCACAGCCGCCGCTCCAATCCTCGAGAAACATCGCCTCGCGCTCGCCGATCTCCAGGACCTCTTCTACGCCGCCCAGGAAAAAGCCCTCCTCATCGTCCTCCAGGGCATGGACACCGCCGGCAAAGACGGCACCATCAGCCACATCTTCTCGGGCGTCAACCCCCAGGGATGCAACGTCGCCTCCTTCAAAGTCCCCACCCCCCTCGAAGCCCGCCACGACTTCCTCTGGCGCTGCCACCAGCAGGTCCCCGCCCGCGGCATGTTCGGCATCTTCAACCGCTCGCACTACGAAGACGTCCTCTCTCCCCGCGTCCACGGCCACCTCTCCAGAAAACAGGCCCACCAGCACCTCGACGACATCAACGCCTTCGAAGAGTCCCTCGCCGACAACGACGTCGTCATCCTCAAGTTCTTCCTCCACATCTCTCACGAAGAACAAACCCGCCGCCTCCAGGCCCGCATCGACGACCCCGCCAAACACTGGAAAATCTCCCTCTCCGACTTCCAGGAACGCCAGTACTGGTCCGACTACATGACCGCCTACGAAGACATCTTCGAACGCACCAGCCCCAAACACGCCCCCTGGTTCCTCATCCCCGCCGACCACAAATGGTTCCGCAACGTCACCATCTCCGGCCTCCTCGTCGAGGCCCTCAAGAGCCTGAAACTCAAACTCCCCACCCCCGCCTTCGACCCCACCGGCCTCAATCTCGCCGCCGCGTCCCCCAGGAAGGCAGCCCAGCAAGCCGAACAACTAGCCAACCCCACCGCCCCCTCAAAGCACTCCCAACCCACCACGCACTAGGCCTTCCCAGGTCCACAGCACCCGTGGCGAAACTTGGCGTTCGTAGCGCTCGTCAAGGTTTCTAAGCGCACCTAAACCGTAACCAAAACCACCGCCAGCACCGCCACAAACATCCCCACCACCTGCCTCCTCCCAGGCCTCTCTCCCAAAACCCCCGCCGCCAACAAGATCGTCGACGCCGGATACAGCGAAGCCAGCACCGCCGCCACATCCAGCCGCCCCGCCCTCGTCGCCGCGATATAGAGCAGATTCCCCCCAGTATCCAAAACTGCCACCCCCACCGCCCAGAGCCACCCCACCCGGCTCAACCATCCCCGCTCGACCTCAGAAGATCCCCTCCCCAAAAGTCCCAACAAAAGCAAACAAGTCACCAGGCTCCCCACCCGCGCCAGCGCCATCGGCTCCACCACGCCCAGCGGATTCGCGAACTTCAGCCCCGCAAAATACAACCCAAACCCTACCCCACCCCCCACCGCCAGCCCCATCACCCCCGGCGCCTCCGCCACCCCGTCCGCCGGCGCCGCCACCATCCAGATCGCCACCGCCGCCAGCGCAAACCCCACCAGCCGCACCCCCGACGGCCGTCCCTCCAGTACCATTCCTACCCCCGCCGGGATCGCCGCCGCCAGTAGCCCGCTCACCGCCGCCGACACCCCCATCGTCCCCCGCGCCAGCGCCATGTAAAACGCCGACAACGATAACCCCGCCACCACCCCACACCCCAACCCCCACCAAACCGCTCCACCGGACAGAAGGAGCCCACCCCGCACCCCTAAAACCCCCAGCATCACCAACAAACTCAACGCATGTGCGGAAATCACGACCCGCAACGCCCCTCGCGTCGTTCCCCCGGCAGCCTTCACCCCCATGCCACCCG
>CAZZWG010000162.1:0-2709 GCA_964657685.1 Verrucomicrobia bacterium Tous-C9LFEB
CCCCAGGGCGACACCGCCGAGCTCGCTACCCTCGACGACCCCGCTGCCCCCTTCCTTGCAGACCTCCCTTTTCCCGTCCACGCCCTCGGCACCGCCCAAAAACGCTGGCGTCACCCCGCCCTCCTCACCTGGCTCCGCGCCAATCGCCACCGCTTCGACGGCGCCATCGTCCACGGCCTCTGGGAATACACCGGACTCGCCGCCCTCCGCGCCTTCGCCGGCCATCTCCCCTATGTCGTCTTCCCCCACGGCATGCTCGACCCCTGGTTCAAGCGCACCTTCCCCGCCAAACACCTCAAAAAGTGGCTCTACTGGCTTCCTGTCGAGTACCGTGTCCTCCGCCACGCCCACCGCGTTCTCTTCACCACGGCCCTCGAACGCGATCTCGCCACCCAGAGCTTCTGGCTCCACCACTGGAACCCCCTCGTCGTCCCCCTCGGCTCAGAACGCCCCCCGGCAGACCCGGCAACCCTCATCGCCGCCTTCCACGCCCGCGTCCCCGAACTCACCGGGAAACGCTTCCTCCTCTACCTGGGCCGCATCCATCCCAAAAAAGGCTGCGACCTCCTCACCGAAGCCTTCGCCCAGATCGCCAGGGACCACCCCGGCCTCCACCTCCTCATGGCCGGCCCCGACCCCTCCCATTGGCGCGCTCAACTGGAACCCATCCTCCAGAAAGCGGACGTAGCCGCTCGCGTCCACTGGCCCGGCATGCTCCAGGGCGAAGCCAAGTGGGGAGCCTTCGCTGCCTCGGAAGCCTTCATCCTCCCCTCCCATCAGGAAAACTTCGGCATCGCCCCCGTAGAAGCCCTCGCCTCCGCCAAACCCGTCCTCCTCGCCCACCCCGTCAACATCGCCCCCGACCTCGAAGCCGCCGGCTGCGCCCTCGTAGAACCCGACACCCTTGAAGGCACCCGCAACCTTCTCCTCCGCTGGCTGGCCCTCTCGCCCACCGAACAACACACCATGGCCACCCGCGCCCTCACCACCTTCGAGCACCACTACGACATGCGCCGCAACACCGCGGCCATCCTCAACGTCTTCAGAACTCCATCGGAACATACCCCACAACGTCTAATCTCGACCGAAGCGCCCACCAACTCTGTCATCTCGACCGAAGCGGCGCAGCCGCGCAGTGGAGAGACCTGCGTTCCGACTGCCACGGAACCCTGCACCCCAGCCCCCGAAGTCGAAGCGGAGACCCGCTAAGTGCCCCGCCCCGCCGCCTACCGCGCCTCCGATCACATCGGCGCAGAGCACGGCCACGATCCCTACACCCGCCCCGCTTTCTCTCGCGCCAACCGCGCCCGCCGCGCCCTCTGGAACCTCGTCTGGCTACTCCTCTACCGTCCCTCCCCGCGCCCCCTCCACGCCTGGCGAGCCGCCCTCCTCCGCCTCTTCGGCGCCACCCTCGGCCCCGACTGCCACTTCTATCCAGCCTCCCGCGTCTGGGCCCCCTGGAACCTCCACTGTGCCGACCACGTCGCCGCCGCCGACGGCGTGGAAATCTACAACCCCTCCCCGCTCGAGCTCGCCTCCCACGTCATCCTCTCGCAAAATGCTTACCTCTGCGGCGCCACCCACGACTACAACGACCCCGCCTTCCCCCTCCTCGCCTACCGCATGACCCTCGCCCCTTTCGCCTGGATCTGCGCCCGCGCCATCGTCGCCCCGGGCGTCAACGTAGGCGAGGGCGCCGTGCTCGGCATAGGCGCCGTAGCCACCCGCGACCTCGAACCCTGGACCGTCTACACCGGCAACCCCGCCCAACCCCTGAAACAACGCACTCGCCCCAACCCAAAGCCCTAAGCCCTTACCTCTAAGCCCCGACCCCTGACCCCTGGAAAATGATCTCCACCCTCATCCTCACCAAAAACGAACAACAAGACCTCCCCGGCTGCCTCGACTCGATCGCCTGGTGCGACGACATCCACATTCTCGACTCGGAAAGCACCGACAACACCGCCGCGATTGCCCAGGCCCGCGGCGCACGTGTCACCGTTCGCCCCTTTGACAACTACGCCAGCCAGCGTAACGCCGCCATCCGCCTCCCCTTCCGCTATCCCTGGGTCCTCGTCCTCGACGCCGATGAACGCCCCACCCCCGAGCTCTCCGCAGAGCTCCAGCACACCGCCCGCACCGCCCCCGCCGACGTTTCCGCCTTCCGCCTCCGCCGCCGTGACTTCCTTTGGGGCACCTGGCTCAAACACGCCCAGCTCTCCCCGTTCTATATCCGCCTGATCCGCCCTGAACGCGTCCACTACATCCGCGAAATCAACGAAATCCTCGAAGTCAACGGCCCGGTCGGGGAACTCATGGCCCCCCTGGACCACCTCGCCTTCAGCAAGGGCCTAGCCCACTGGGTCGCCAAACACAACGCCTACTCCACCCGCGAAGCCGAACTCCTCGCCAGCGGCGACGCCGTCCGCGCCGCCTCACTCCAGCAAGCCCTCTTCGCCAAAGACTTCCACACCCGCCGCATCGCCCAGAAAGCCCTTTTCTACAAGCTTCCTGGCCGACCCCTCATCAAGTGGCTCTTTATGATGTTTCTCCGCGGCGCAGTCCTCGACGGCCACGCAGGCATCACCTACGCCACCCTCCAGGCCTTCTACGAATACCTCATCCAAACCAAGCGCACAGAACTCCTTCGCCAAGGGGCCAAACTGCCTTTGTAAGCGGCAAGCGGCAACCTACCAAACCCGGCTACCG
>CAZZWG010000162.1:2809-7700 GCA_964657685.1 Verrucomicrobia bacterium Tous-C9LFEB
TGCACCGGCTTCGCCAGGATCTCGAACTCGTGACCCTGTGCTCTTGCCCGCTCCAGCAGATCCGCCGTCGCCGCCTGCCCGGAAAACAACAGGATCTTGCAGTTCGGTAACTTCTGCCGCGTCTGGATCGCCGCTTCAATCCCCGTCATGCCCGTCATGATCACATCGCTGATCAACATGTCCGGCATAAACGTGTCCAGCGCGTCAATTGCCTTCTCCCCGCTATAAACAGCGCGTGCCTCGAACCCCGCCTGATTCAAAATGATCGCCAAAGTATTCGCAATAACCTGCTCGTCATCCGCAACGAGAACGCGCGGTTTGCTGCCATTCGTGGTCGAATCTGCCATGTATATTCCTGATTACCCTTCGTAAAGACGATTGCGCAACACGATTCCTCGCAATCACTCGTGACCTTGCTATCTTACGCTGTGTTTGTCGCTCATGGAGCTCTCCGGGCCTCGTATGCGCGAACTTTCACGTGGCTCTCTTCCCCGTTCGTACCCGGCGTAACCCGCACAAGTCATCCCGCCCGATGGTACCCTTGACCGGATGGTCGACGTACACCACCATCTTCTGCCAGGGTTGGACGACGGTTCCCCGGACCTCGCCACCTCCCTCGAGATGGCCCAAATCGCCGTGGCCGACGGCATCACTCACGTCGTCGCCACCCCCCACGCGAGCAGCCGCTACCCCTTCGATCCCGCCCTCGTCGAGACACGCGCCGCCGAACTCCGCGCCGCCCTCGCCGAGGCACGCATCCCCCTTACCCTCGGTCTGGGCTGCGACTTCCACCTCAGCTACGACAACATCCAGGACGCCCTGGCCTACCCCGCCCGTTACACCATCAACGGCCTCGATTACCTCCTCATCGAACTCCCCGAATACACCCTCTCCCCTAGCCTCAAGGAAACTTTCTTCGAGCTCCGCCAGGCCGGCCTCACCCCCATCCTCACCCACCCGGAACGCAACCCCGTCCTCCAGCGCGAACCCGAACGCATGCTTCCCTGGCTCCGCGACGGTCTCCTCACCCAGGTCACCGCGGGATCCGTCACCGGGGACATGGGCCCCAAAGCCCAGCGCCTCGCCGAAAAAATGCTCCGCAACCGTTGGGTCCATGTCATCGCCACCGACGCCCACGGCGCCAAACGCCGTCCCCCCCGCATGCGCGAGGCCCGCGAACTCATCAACAAGCGCCACGGCACCCTCTATGCCGACCTCCTCTGCCGCGACAACCCCATGGCCATCTTCCGCGGCCAGCCCCTCGGCGAACAGGAAGAAGGCGTCCAGCTCTTCGACCCACAACCCTTCAAAGAACGCTGGTACCAACGCCTCTTCCGCGCCTGAGGTTCACCCCATCTGCAACCGATCCCAGAATGGACCGGGTCGAGGGTCCTCCCGCCGAAATTGGCATTTGTGGAACGTGCGCTGCCAGCCGCTTGACAGCCAGGTGGGTACATCTCACGATAGGTATCACGGAGGCGACAATGCTACAGGCAAAAAAGGCTCGTGTGTTCCGCAACGGTCGCAGTCAGGCCGTCCGCATCCCCGCGGAATACCGTTTCAACACCTCTGAGGTGTACCTGCGTCACAATCCGCGCACCGGCGAACTCACTCTTTCAGAACGCCCTCTTCCGCCCTCTCTGGAGGAGATCTTCGCGGAGTTCGACGCAGCAGGCGGCCCTGACTTTGTTCTCGAACGCGATCTCTCTCCCCCGCAGGATCGAGAACTCTTCTGATCCCCTCGCAGACTTTTCTCCTCGATACCAACATCATCAGCTACATCGTTTCAGGGCGCTCGCCTGCCGTGCGAAAACACCTTCTCGAGGCAAGAGCCTATGCCACAATTGCGATTTCCGCCATTACCGAAGCCGAGATCCGTTACGGACTTGAACGAAGACCGGGTAATACACGTCTGGCCGCCAACTTCGATCGCTTCTTCTCATCCGTAACATCTCTGGCCTGGGATTCAACCGCTGCTGAAGCCTACGGCAGGCTCCGCGCCCAGCTCGGCTCACAGGGGAAGACTCTTAGTCTCATGGATCTCCTCATCGCCGCCCAGGCAATCGCGGCCAATGCAGTCCTGGTCTCCCACGATCAGGCATTCCCGCAAGCTAGACCACTGCTCCGCGTCGTAGATTGGGCCGAGGACGTCTGAGGTCCTCTCATGTCCGCAGGCTGTCCTACAATCCCAAGCCACCATCCACAGCCAGCAACTGCCCCGTAATAAAGTGCGGCGCCGTCGCAAAAAACAACACCCCCGCCGCCACATCCTCAGGCGTTCCATTCCGCTTCATCGGCGTCTTCGCCGCAAAACTCTCGTACCCCGCCCCCGCCTCGCCTGACGTCACAATCATCCCCGGCGCCACGCAATTCACACTGATCTCCGGCGCCCATGCCTTCGCCATCGTCCCCGACAACATATGCAACGCCGCCTTCGACGTGCAGTAATGTCCATGCGTCGCCCACGGATGGATGCCTCCCAGCGACCCAATATTCACAATCCTCCCCCGCGCCGCCTTCAAGGCCCCATGCGCCGCCTTCGCCACCAGAAACGGCCCCCGCGTATTCGTCGCAAACATCGAATCCCACTGCTCCGCCGTGATCGCCTCCAGCGGCGCCGTCTCAAACGCCCCGGCATTATTCACCAGCAGATCCAGCCCTCCCATCCGCTCCACCACCTCGTCCACGGCCGCCCCCACACTCGCCTCCGACTGCACATCGCACCCCACCGCAAACGCGTCGGAACCCAACCCCCGCAACTCCTCCACCGTCGCCAGCGCCTCACGCTCTGATCCCCGGTACGTGATCGCCACCCGCGCACCCGCCCGCGCCAACTCCAGCGCCAGCACCCGGCCAATGCGCTTTGCCGCGCCCGTCACCAACGCGCGACGCCCTTCTAACCCCTCATGCCCTAAATGCTCCAACCCAGCGATCACTGCGGCGAGCCCGGCTTCGGACTCGCCGGGGTATCCGGCGAAGAATTCGCCGGCGTCTTCGCGGGCGGTGTCGTCTGCAAAGGAGCCGTCGGCGAGGTCGCTGCTGGAGGCACAGCCGTCCCCTTCTGGTGCTCCTGCACCCCGGGCTGCACCGGAGCCGGCCGGTCCGTGTCGTCCCCATAATGCGAAACCTGCGCCCGCGGACGCTCCAGCTTTACGGTCAGTTCCTTGCCCGCATTCGTCAAATCGAAATCCGTCGCATAGGTGGCAAACCCGCGCGCAATCACCTGGATCGTCACATGGCTGCCCACCTCCAGCAGGTCCAGCGATGCCTTCCCGTCCGGATCCGTCTTCGTCTCCAGGTTGGCCGTGATCTTGTCATCCCGCATCGCCCGGAACACCACCGATGCATTCGGAAACGGCTTCTCATTGAAGCCCTTTTCCACCACCACGTTCACCGTCGCCGTCGGTGGAAGTGGTTTATAGCCCCGCCCGTGCTTCTCCTGCTGCGCGGCGCCCACCAGTGCAAAGCACCCAAGAACTACCGCGCACATGAGCGCAATCAGACGTTGTGGGACAGAGAGCATGCCCAGGATTCTACAGGGAGCCCCGATGCCCTGTCGCCGCTCGCCCCTGTATGGTAACCAACTCCGAAAAGCTGAGCGCGATTCACGCATATTTCACGTCTTTGCGTTGACACTCACGCGCGCCTGGGTCTACATTAGCAGTCGGCAGTGGTGAGTGCCAACACTCGGCGCGCGGGTCCCATGCAATCCAGCACGGCCCTCCCACTCAAGCACATACACGTTCCAAGGAGATCACAATGGCTTCAAACAAGTTCACGCCGCTCCACGACCGCATCCTGGTCCAGCGCCTCGAAGAGAGCGAAACGATGCGCGGCGGCATCATCATCCCCGACTCCGCCAAAGAAAAGCCCCAGCAGGGCAAAGTCATCTCCGTCGGCAAGGGCAAGTCCAACGACGAAGGCAAAGTCTTCCCCCTCGACGTAAAAGCAGGGGACACCGTGCTCTTCGGCAAGTACTCCGGCACCGAGATCAAGCTCGACACCGAAGACTACCTCATCATGCGCGAAGAAGAAGTCCTCGGCATCCTCGCCAACTAAGCATCACCCGTAGCCTCGACTCCTCCCAACCGGCTACCGACCACGGCTTCCGGCTACCGACTACTAACCACCGACAACGCAACACACGGAGCAAATCACAATGGCAAAACAAATTCTGCACGGAGAAGATTCGCGTCAGGCAATCCTTCGCGGCGTCAACACCCTCGCCAACGCAGTCAAGGTGACCCTCGGCCCCAAGGGCCGCAACGTCGTCATCGAGAAGAAGTTCGGCTCGCCCACCATCACCAAGGACGGCGTCACCGTCGCCAAGGAGATCGAGCTGCCTGAGGGCCTCGAGAACATGGGCGCCCAGATGGTGAAGGAAGTCGCCTCCAAGACCTCCGACGTCGCCGGCGACGGCACCACCACCGCCACCGTCCTCGCCCAGGCCATCTTCCGCGAGGGCGTCAAGACCGTTGCCGCCGGCGCCAACCCCATGGCCCTCAAGCGCGGCATCGACAAGGCCGTCGAGGCCATCATCGGCAAGCGCGATGAGAACGGCGTCGTCGTCGGCGGAGCCCTCTCGCAGTTCTCCAAGCCCGTCACCGGCGACATGATCGCCCAGGTCGGCACCATCTCCGCCAACGCCGACGAGCAGATCGGCACCATCATCGCCGCCGCCATGAAGAAGGTCGGTAAGGATGGCGTCATCACCGTCGAAGAGTCCCGCACCATGGAGACCCAGCTCGACGTCGTCGAAGGCATGCAGTTCGACCGCGGCTATCTCTCGCCCTACTTCGTCACCGACCCCGAGCGCATGGAAGCCGCCCTCGAGAACCCCTACATCCTCATCTATGAGAAGAAAATCTCCACGATGAAGGACCTGCTCCCC
>CAZZWG010000163.1:0-7614 GCA_964657685.1 Verrucomicrobia bacterium Tous-C9LFEB
CGGGTGATCTGCCGGGGCTGCTGTGGCCGGGACTGGCGGGTTCGGCGGGACTTCTACTGCTGCTTCCTCAGCCCTCGTTCAGCATCTGGCGACCTTGGCTCGGGCTGGCTGCACTGCCGCTGCTGGTGGGTCTGGGAGGATGGATGGCGGTGCGACCGGGCGTTCCTGGGGAGGGTGAGGCCGATGCTGGGGGAGGGCCCTTCTGCGGGGCATTGTTGCTGGCTGCGGGTGTGTTTGGCGCGTTTTGGTGGGCTTCACCGAACCGCGGGGAAGGGCGCGTGGCGTGGCAGGCTCTTGGGCTGGATTGCGTCATGGCTGTGCTGACAATGTTGGCATTGCGACGGTTGGGTGCGCGGCGGTGGGCGGCGCAGTTTCTGGTGATTCCTTTGCTGGGACTTGCCGAGGGGCTAGTGTTTCTTCGGCCGGTGTTGGATTCACGTTCCTGGTTAGGGTTGGGGATGGTCGCGCTGGGAGCGGGATACCAGCTGCTGCGGGGTGAGACGTCCGGCGGGGTGCCGACTCTGCGGGCACGGGGGGATGTACCTGGGGCGTGACGTGGACCTCCCGCGAGGGATCGCTTTGGGTAGACTTAGACTATGGCTGCTTCCATGTACATCGTGGTGGAAGGGGAGGACCCGGGGTTCGATATTTATGTGAACGGCCGGGCTTTAGCGAGGCAGGAAGCCGGGATTGAGCGGCTGGCGCACACGCTTGGGGTTCGGCCGTTGTTGGAGTTCTTCTCTGCGGATGAGAACTCGATGGCTCTTCTTATTGAGGAAGGGGCGGGAAACCCGGATCTTCTGCACCGGTTGCCGCCGCCGCAGTGGTTCCGGCCTGAGGACGGTTTGCAGACCGTGGAGGAGCTGATTGCTGCGCTGGAGCAGGAGCCGCGGCGGCTGGGGAAAGAGAGTGCGGCGGTGTTGAGTGAGTTGATGGAGTACCAGCGGGTGTTGCGCAAGGCGGCGGAGCGCGGGCTTCGCTGGCATCTGGCGTTCAGCTGGCGGTGAGGTACCCCTCTACCCCCGGGTACTTTTCTCTTAAAGTACTCGGAATGCAGGAGTTAAGCGGGTACTTCGGCTGTGGGTGCGTCGTCCTGGTGGATGCGTTTTTCTTCCCTAATTCAAGTGTACGGATCCTCGCGAATTAGTGCGCACGTTGGTCGGATGTTCTTTGTTGGCCTGGCGCTGTGGTGTTGGAAGGGCTGCGGCGTGACGGGAATCTCAGTGGCTGAAGCCGCTTTTCTTCTGGCCGGTTTGCGGTGGGGCTGAAGCCCTACCCTTCCCGTTTTTGCCTTGGGGTGGATTTGCGGCGCTTCGGACAAAACGCGGGTCTCTCCACTGCGCTGACGGGCGTTAGCTTCGGTCGAGACGACAGAAGTGTGGGGGGGTGCTTTGGACGGCTTGAGAGGCCTGCGGCAGTGCTGCCAGCGAGGCGCACGCCCCGCCGTCTTGCGCAACACCCGCTGGTGCTCTGGTCCGGGTTGAGGCCTTGGGGTTGCATTCGGACGCACCATTATGGCGCTGGCAGCATCATATTGGTTGACAGTAAGTCACTCAACATGAAAGAGTGACGATGTCGAAGGATTTCGCGGGGTGAGACCTTGCGAGGCAAAGACGGAGGAAAAGGGTTTATGGCGAAGATTATTGGGATTGATCTCGGCACGACAAATAGCTGCGTGGCGGTGATGGAGGGTGGCGAGCCGAAGGTCATCGCGAACGAAGAGGGTGGGCGTACCACGCCGTCGATCGTGGCGTTTACGAAGAGCGGCGAACGGCTGGTGGGCCAGGTGGCCAAGCGGCAGGCGATTACCAACCCTGAGAACACCATTTATTCGATCAAGCGCTTCATGGGCCGCCGGTTCAATGAAGTGAATGACGAGATGAAGATGGTGCCGTACAAGGTCGTTCAGCAGGGCGATCACATCGACGTGGTGGCGCAGGGCAAGGACTATACCCCGCCCCAGGTGTCGGCGATGATCCTGCAGAAGCTGAAGAAGGCTGCGGAAGATTATCTTGGCACGAGTGTGACCGAGGCTGTCATCACGGTTCCGGCGTACTTCAATGACGCGCAGCGGCAGGCGACCAAGGATGCGGGCAAGATTGCCGGTCTGGATGTGAAGCGGATTGTGAACGAGCCGACCGCGGCGGCGCTGGCGTACGGCCTGGACAAGAAGAAGGACGAGACGATCGCGGTTTATGACTTTGGCGGCGGAACGTTCGATGTGTCCATCCTTGAGGTGGGCGATGGCGTGATTGAGGTGAAGTCGACCAATGGCGACACGCACCTGGGCGGCGACAACCTCGATCAGCGGATTGTGGAGTGGCTGATTTCGGAGTTCAAGTCGGATTCGGGTCTGGATCTGACGTCGAAGGGCAACGAGATGGCGCTGCAGCGGTTGAAGGATGCTGCCGAGCGCGCCAAGATCGAGCTTTCGACGGCGCAGGAGACGGAGATCAACCTGCCGTTTATCACGGCGGACGCCTCCGGACCGAAGCACCTGGTGCGGACGATGAGCCGGGCGAAGCTGGAGTCACTGGTCGATGATTTGCTGCAGAAGTCGATTGGGCCGTGCAAGCAGGCGTTGAAGGATGCCGGGATTGACGCGAGCAAGATCGACGAGGTGGTTCTGGTTGGCGGCCAGACGCGTATGCCGAAGATCCAGCAGCTGGTCAAGGATCTGTTTGGCAAAGAGCCGCACAAGGGTGTGAACCCGGATGAGGTTGTGGCGATTGGCGCAGCGGTCCAGGCCGGCGTACTTGCCGGTGATGTGAAGGACCTGCTGCTGCTGGACGTGACCCCGCTGACGCTGGCGATTGAGACGATGGGCTCGGTGGCGACACCGATGATTCCGCGCAATACGACGATTCCGACGAAGAAGTCGGAGACGTTCTCGACCGCTGCGGATAACCAGACCGAGGTGGAGATCCATGTGTTGCAGGGCGAGCGGCCGATGGCCTCTCAGAACCGGACGCTGGGCAAGTTCAAGCTGGGCGGCATTCCGCCGGCGCAGCGTGGCATGCCGCAGATCGAGGTGACTTTCGATATCGACGCCAACGGTATTTTGAATGTGACGGCGAAGGATAACGCGACGGGCAAGGACCAGAAGATTACGATTACGAGCTCTTCGGGTCTGAGCAAGGAAGAGGTCGAGCGCATGGCGAAGGAAGCCGAAGCGCATGCGGCCGAGGACAAGGAGGCCAAGGAGAAGATCGAGGCACGCAACCAGCTCGATTCCATGGTCTATAACGTTGAAAAGATGCTGAAGGACGGCGGCGACAAGGTGCAGGCGGCGGATAAGGGCGACGTGGAAACGGCGCTTGCGGATGCCAAGAGCACGCTGACGGGTGACCCGGGCGCGACCGAGATGAATGCGGCGCGTGAGCGGTTGACCACAGCGAGTCATAAATTGGCGGAGGCGCTATATAAGTCGCAGGGCGCCGGTGCAGGTGTCCCACCGACGGACGGCGCTCAAGCTAGCGCGGGAACTGCCGATAATCACCAGGGCAAGGACGAGGGCGTGATTGACGCCGAGTACGTAGACGCGGAGAAGTAAGCAGCCGCGTGTTGCACTGGAAGCGAAGCCAGGCCTGTTGGGCTTGTGAACAAGGGAGGGGTCGAATCTGGCCCCTCCCTTTTCTACAAAGCGTCGTTTGGATGAGCTACGGGTCTTATGAATAGGAACGTAAGGGCGAGAGACAGTTTGATCGCCAAGGTGTTGGGAGGAGGCAGGGAAATGGATAGGTCAAAGATCAGACAAGGCATTGACCAGGCGTGGCCGCAGGCGGTCTCTTTCAATATGGGAACGGGATCGGCGGGCGTGGCCGAGGTGCTCTGGCGCTGCGAGGGTTCGCGCGGCGGACGAGTCTACACGTCCGGTTTCTTCGCTTCACTGGAGGAGGCCCAACAGTTTGCCGTTCGTCTGCAGAGGGCGGAGCCGGACCAGACGTTCAACGTTGAGGAGATCAAGGCGAGCGCGGTTTGGAACTAAGGATATTCGACGCTGCCGCGGCAGCCTTCGGGTGTTGACGCGGCCGTTCTGCATCTGAACGGGGAGTGATGGTAGGAGTGAATTGGGTTGCGATCCAGGCGATTGCCAATGCCGCGCTGGTGGCCACGAGCGGCGGCGCGATTGCGTATGCGGGCCGGCAGTTGCAGCATGAGCGGGGCTACCGGTCCGTCGAGAACTTAGAAAAGCAGCTGACCTTCTTCCTGAGTGAGCAGTTCTTATCGGCCCGGCGCCGGTTGGCAGAGAGCCGGGTGCGGGAGGATTTGCTTTTGCCGCTGGACAAGAACGATCCACCGGTGACGGCATTTGAGGTGTTGGACTTCTATGAGCATCTGGGGCTGCTGGTGAAGAAGGGTCACCTGGATGTTTACGACGTGTGGCATACGTTTTATGAGTGGGCGCAGCCGGTGTATGTGGACCTGCAGCCGGTGATTGAAGACGAGGGCAGCCCGATTTGCGATCAGTACAGCGACCTGCAGAAGCTGATGCGGGCGATGGACAACATTCAACTGAGGCGGATGCACGCGAAGAATGCGAACCACTGGGCGCTGTGGACACCGGAGCGCATTCTGGATTACTACCGGTACGAGATGGAGGCTGGGCGCGAGGCAGGACCGCGGCGGCGAAGGCGAGAGCGCGAGAAGCGGGCTGTCGCCACGCCGGCGGAGCGGATGGAAGAGGTGCGGGAAGAGGAGACCGAAGTTGCCGGAAGGAAATGAGGTTCATCGCTGGGCGGAGAGACATACGGAGGCGTTTGGGGGACGCAAGGTGAATGTGCTGCCGGGGCCGGGGCACCGGTTTCACGATGCGCACCTGGTGGACGGAAAGAAGTTGAAGCGGGTGCACGCGGTGGGCAAGCACCTGGGGTATGAGTTTGGCGATGACCTGATGCTGCATGTGCATCTGGGGCGTTTTGGTGACTGGACGGAGGGGTGCGGGCCGTTGCCGGCGGTGAAGGGTGCGTTGCGGGCGGTGTTGCAGCGGGCCGGGTCGGCGAAAGATGCGCGGAAGGTGAAAGGTGCGCCGCATAACCTGCGCTGCGAGCATGATGATGGGACGCAGCCGTTCCCGGCGGGGCAGGTGGAGTGGTGCGAGCTGCGCGGGCCGACGGATTGCAGTGTGTATGACAGGGCGAAGTGGGAGGCACTGTTGGAGCGGCTGGGACCGGACCCGCTGGGCGAGGATGCGAAGGGTCATGACGATCCGGCGAAGTACGTCGAGGCCGTGCTGAAGAGCAAGAAGCCGATTGCGGAGTTGTTGATGGACCAGGCGGTGCTTTCGGGGGTGGGGAACATCTATCGGGCGGAGATCTTGTTTCGACACCGGGTGAACCCGTTTCTGGCGGGAAGCGCGATGGAACAAAAGGTGTTGAAGGCGATGTGGAAGGACCTGATTCCGCTGTTGCGGGCGGGGATGGTGGACCGGCGGATCGTGTGCACGAAGCGGGCGGATCGGCCGAGCCGGAAAGAGCCTGCGGCGCGGGGGGAAGAGCATTACGTGTACCGGCGGCACGGGAAGCCGTGTTTTGTGTGTGGGGAGCGGGTGCTGCACAGGGATCTGGCAGGGCGGACGTTGTTCTGGTGCGGGAAGGATCAGGGGACGACGGCGGCGCAGGATGCGGAGGCGTGGGAGAGTGGTGTGAGTTTGCGGGCTTCGCGGGCGAGGGTGAAGGCGCGGAAGGCGGGTGTGGTGGGATGATGAACGAGTTCCGTATAACGTGTTCCGTGATACGGTAGTAATATGATCCCCAGCTTTGCCGACCGGGAGACTGAGCGCATCTTTGGTCGCGAGCCGAGTCGCCGGTTTGGAGAACTGAGCCGGAGTCTCTTGCGTAAGTTGTTGCAACTGGATGGGGCTGTGGCCTGGGAGAGTTGCGGGTCCGCCGGCGCACCGGCTGGAGCCGCCCCAAGGCGATCGGAAGGGTCAGTACAGTTATTCGGGTGAACCGGCAATACCGGATTTGTTTTTCGTGGAGAGAAGGCCATGCCTACGAGGTCGAAGTCGTTGACTACCGCTGAGCGAGGGAACGGAAGCCCGCGACGGAGGATCGCTCCCGTGCATCCGGGAGAGATGCTGCGCGAGGAGTTTCTACGTCCGCTGAACCTGAGCGTGAATGCCCTGGCGATTGCGCTGGCGGTGCCGGCGACACGTATTTCCGAGATTGTGCACGGGCGGCGCGGCATCAGCGGTGACACAGCGCTACGTCTGGGCGAGTATTTTAGGACGAGTGCGGAGTTCTGGATGGATTTGCAGGCCCGTTATGAGCTGGAGCTAGCACGTGACGCTCGCGAGACCGCTGGAACACGCGCCATTGAACCGGCACCCGTGGACGAAGCCGGCGCTTTGCTGGCGAGATCGGCATAAGGAAGACCTATGGCATCGACGCAACAAAAAGACTATTACGGGATGTTGGGGGTCAAGAAGACTGCCACGCCGGATGACATTCGGAAGGCATTTCGGAAGCTGGCGCGGAAGTATCACCCGGATGTGAACCCGGGGGATAAGAAGTCCGAGGAGAAGTTCAAGGAGATCTCGGAGGCGAACGACGTCCTGAGTGATGAGAAGAAGCGGAAGGTGTACGACCAGCTGGGTTTTTATTCGGACTCGATTGATCCGGCGGCGGCGGCGGCGTATGCGCGTGGGGGCGGCGGTGCGGGCTATGGTGCGGGGCAGCCGGGCGGCGGCGGACGGGGGCAGGGGGTGCCGTTTGATTTTGGGGGATTTGATTTTTCGAATTTCAGCAGCGGACCGGCGAGTGGCGGGGGACGGGCCGCGGCGCCGGAGGGCGGTGGGGGTGCCGGGTTCGGGTCGAGTTTTCGGGATTTGTTCAGCGGGATGTTCAATGGCGGACGGCAGGCGCGGGGGCCGCAGCCGGGCACTGACCTGGAGTACCAGGTGGAGGTGGATTTCTGGACGGCGATTCGTGGCGGGGTGACGCGACTGGAGATTCAGCGGCAGGAGCAGTGCGCGACGTGCAAGGGTCGTGGGGCGACGGGCGGCAGCATGGAGTGCCCGGAGTGCCATGGGACGGGGCAGGTGACGCAGATGGGGGGGCGGATGAAGTTCAACATCCAGTGCCCGCGGTGTGGGGGGACGGGGAAACTGCAGAATACGTGTTCGGTGTGCGATGGAGCGGGGGTGGTGATGCGGCGGGAGCCGTTGGAGTTCCGGATCAAGGCGGGGACGCGGGACGGGCAGCGGATTCGGCTGGCGGGTAAGGGGAATGCGGGAACAGAGGGCGCGGCGGCGGGGGATCTGTTTCTGATTATCAAGGTAGAGGCGCACAAGTTGTTCAAGCGGCAGGGTGATGACCTTCATGTGACGGTGCCGGTGACGGCGATGGAGGCGGCGCTGGGTGCGCGGATCGATGTGCCGACGATTGATGGGGAGGGGCAGCATGGCGGGCGGGCGCAGTTGAAGATCCCGCCGGGGACGCAGACGGGGCAGAAGCTGCGGATGCGGGAGAAGGGGGCGCCGGTGGCGGCGCGGGATGGGCAGCGGGGGGACCAGATTGTGGAGGTGCGGATTGTGGTGCCGCGGGTGCAGGATGAGCGGTCGAAGGAGATTCTGCGGGAGCTGCAGAAGTTGAATCCGGAGGATCCGCGGGC
>CAZZWG010000164.1:0-7600 GCA_964657685.1 Verrucomicrobia bacterium Tous-C9LFEB
GGTGGGGTGGCAGGTGATGCTGGACGGGCAGGAGATTACGCAGTTTACGTATTTCCAGCAGTGTGGGGGGATGGATCTGGACCCGATTTCAGGGGAGATTACGTATGGGATCGAGCGGCTGGCCCAGTTTGTGCAGGATAAGGATTCGATCTATGACATTGTTTGGTCTCGGGATGCGTTGAGTGGGGCCGAGCGGACTTATGGCGAGGTGCGGCTGGCCGAGGAGCAGCAGTTTTCGGCGTACGCGTTTGATTATGCGGATGTGGGGTCGCTTTGGAAGCATTTGGAGTTGTATGAGGGGGAGTGTTTGGGTTTGCTTGCGCTTGGGAGGGGCGTGTTGGTGGAGGATGGGGATGTGTTGGCGACCGAGCGATTTCCGGTGTTGGGAGCGTATGAGTTGGCTCTGAAGTGCTCGCATTGCTTCAATCTGCTGGATGCGCGCGGGGCTGTGAGTGTGACGGAGCGGGTGGGGGTTATGGGGCGGATTCGGGACTTGGTGGTGGGGGTGGCGAAGTTGTATGCGCTGCAGAAGAGGTTGGTGGGGGAGGGTTTGGTGGGGGTTTGATGGTTGGGGCGGCTGGCGGACAGCAGATCTCCTGCGGGGATAACAAGCCAAAGAGCAGAAGCAAGTGCAAGCGCAGATTCCCTGCGGGAATGACAACTAAAGGGACGAGACGAAAGACGAGAGATGCCGGATTTTTTGTTGGAGATTGGGTTGGAAGAGGTGCCTGCGCGGATGTTGGCGGCGGCGGAGGCGGAGTTGTTGCGGCGGGTTGTGGCGCTCTTGGAGCGGGAGCGGTTGTTGGGTGCTGGGGTTGTGGTGGGGGAAGGGGCTGTGAGCTTTTCTTCGCCCCGGCGGCTGGCTGTTGTTGTTGAGGGCGTGCTGGAGCGGCAACCGGATGCGGTGGAGGTGTTGCAGGGGCCGGCTGTGAAGGTGGCGTTCAGGGATGGGGTGGCTGGTCCGGCGGCGGAGGCTTTTGCACGAAAGGCTGGGGTTTCTGTTGGGGAGTTGGGGCGGGTGGAGACGCCCAAGGGGGAGTATTTGCAGGCTCGGGTGACGCGGGCTGGGGTTGGGGCGGGGGAGGTTTTGACGCGGGAGTTGGCGAAGGAGATTGGGGCGATCTATTGGCCGAAGAACATGTACTGGCTAAGCCCCAGCGGACAAGGAACGTCCGCCGGGGACCCCGTTCGAGCGGGGAAGCCGGAGCGTTTTGTGCGGCCGTTGGAGTGGATGGTTTGTTTACTGGATGAGGTGGTCGTGCCGGTGGAGTTTGCGAGGGTGACGGCTGGACGGGCTACGCGGGGGCACCGGTTGCTGGCGGGCGAGGCGGTCGAGGTGGAGGTGCCAGCGAGCTACCGGGCGCAGCTCGAGGGAGAGTATGTGCTGGTGGATGTCGAGGAGCGGCGGCATCGGATTCGGAAGGAGCTGGACCGGGTGACGCGGGGTTTGGTGGGGGCTCGGTGGCGAGAGGATGAGGCGTTGGTGGATGGGGTGACGCACCTGGTGGAGTGGCCTGGGGTGTTGCTGGGTGAGTTCGGCGAGGAGTTTCTGGAGTTGCCAGAGGAGGTGCTGGTGACGGTGATGCGGGATCACCAGAAGTACTTTGCGGTGGAGGGTGGGGATGGGAGGTTGATGCCGTACTTCCTAACCGTGGTGAATACGGAGTTGGGGGAGCGGAACTCGGCGGTGATTCGGCAGGGGAATGAGCGGGTTTTGCGGGCGCGGTTTAATGATGCACGGTTCTTCTGGGGGGTGGACCGGCGAACGGATTTGATGGACCGGGTAGCTGGGTTGGAGAAGCTGACGTTCCATAAGGATCTGGGAAGTTATGCGGCGAAGTCGGGGCGGGTGGTTGGGTTGGCGTCGCGGTTGGCGGAGGTTGTGGAGCGAGGTGGGGTGAAAGTGGATGTTGGCGCGCTGACGGAGGCGGCTACGTTGGCGAAGGCGGATTTAGGGACGGAGTTGGTGAAGGAATTTACGGAGCTGCAGGGGGTGATCGGCGGGCTGTATGCGCGGGCGGAGGGGAAGCCTGCGGTGGTTTGGCAAGCGATCTATGACCAATACATGCCGGCGGGGGTGGAGGGTCGGGTGCCTCGGTCGGTGGAAGGGGCGCTGCTGGGGATTGCGGACCGGGTGGATACGATTGCCGGGTTGTTTGGGTTGGGGTTGGAGCCTACGGGGTCGAAGGATCCATTTGGGTTGCGGCGGGCGGCGAATGCGGTGGTGAAAATGCTGGCGGAAATGGAGCTGCCGCTGGGGTTGGAGGAGGTTATGAAGTTTGGGGCTTCTTCGGAGGCTGTCGGGGAACGGATGAGGGGGTTCTTCGAGGAGCGGGTTGCGTTCTATTTACGTGAGGTGCTGGGGTTTGCGTATGACGTGGTTGCGGCGGTGATGAAGGCGGGGTGGAGCGATGTACGGGACGTAGTGGCGCGGGCTTCCGCGGTGGCTGCGATGAGGGAGAGTGCGGATTTTCTTGCGGTGAGTGCGGCGTTCAAGCGGATGCGGAATATTTTGGAGCAGGCGGCCGCGAAGGGCGAAGATGTGGGATCTTTCGACGCTGGGGGGAGGAGTGCTGTGCCCGAGCAGGCTGTGTTGGCGGAGACGTTTGCAGCGGTGCGGGAGAGGGTGACGGATCTTGTCGGGAAGCGCGAGTATGCGGGGGCGTTGGAGACTATGGCGAGGATGCGGCCAGCGGTGGATGCGTTTTTTGACAGGGTGATGGTAATGGATCCGGATGCTGGGGTAAGGCGGGGACGATTGGGGTTATTAGCTGGGATTACGGGGACGTTTGGGGCGATTGCTGACTTTAGTGAGGTAGTGACGGCGGGGTAGGAGGACGTGACGCGTTGCGGACTCCGTCATCGCTCCTATCCTGCTATGGGTCGAGCCCTTCGGCCTTCTGCCTTCCTTCGTCTCTACCCTGGGGCGTTGCCCAGGCTGGTATGGAACGGGCCTTTGGCCTTTAGTGCCTCTTTGACGCACGACCCAAGCAAGGCTTGAGCGGAAGAGTCGTGGGTAGGGGGTGGGGCATCTTGTTCCTGTGCGTTTTCGCGCGAGGAGATGTGAATGCCGTCGTTGTTGGATCCGATTGTTGTAGGTGGGTTGGAGCTTCCGAACCGGGTGATTATGGCGCCGCTTACGCGGCTGCGGGGAACTGCCGACCATGTGCCGACTGAAGTGATGGTGGAGTACTACCGGCAGCGTGCGGGGATGGGTTTGATTCTTTCCGAGGGGATTCCGGTAAGTCCGCAGGGGGTGGGGTATTCGCAGGTGCCGGGGATCTGGGAGGAGCGGCAGGTGGAGCGGTGGAAGCCCGTGACCGAGGCTGTGCACAAGGCTGGGGGGCGCATTTTCGCGCAGATCTGGCATGTGGGCCGGATTTCTGATCCTTACTTTTTGAATGGCGAGTCGCCGGTGGGGCCGAGTGCGATTGCGGCTACGGGGCATGTGAGCTTGATCCGGCCGTTGAAGAATTTTGAGACGCCGCGGGCGCTGGATGCGCATGAGATTCCGGGCATCATTGCGGACTACAAGCGTGGAGCGGAGAACGCCAAGGCTGCTGGGTTCGACGGTGTGGAGCTGCATGGGGCCAATGGGTATTTGCTGGACCAGTTCCTGCAGGATGGGACAAACCACCGGACGGATGCCTGGGGCGGAACGCTGGAGAAGCGGGCGCGGTTGATGCTGGAGGCCACCGATGCTGTGGCCGAGGTTTGGGGGCCGGAGCGGGTGGGAATGCACCTGGCGCCGCGCGGGGATGCGCATGGGATCAGTGATTCAAACCCGGCGGAGACGTTTGGGTATGTGGCGCGGGAGTTGGGCAAGCGGAAGATTGCGTTCCTGTTTGCGCGCGAGTTTGAGGGGCCTGGGTGGCTGGGGCCGAAGTTGAAGGAGCAGTTTGGCGGCGTGTATATCGCGAATGAGAAGTTCACGCGGGCTTCAGCGGATGCGGCCATTGCGCGTGGCGATTGCGACGCGGTGGCGTTTGGAAAGATGGCCATTGCGAACCCGGATCTGGTGGAGCGCTTTCGGGAGGGTGCGGCGTTGAATGAGCCGAATCCGGAGACGTTTTACTCGCATGAGGCGGCGGGGTATGTGGATTATCCGGCGCTGGCGGAGGTTGCGGCTTAGGGATCGAGCTCAGGCAGGGTTGAGTTCACCTAGGGCTAACGCGACGTTCATCGGGACGGCATGTGGGGTGGCTGAGGCTGCCCCACTTCCGTTCATGGCGAAAATTGGCCTACACGTGATTCGACAAGCCCTTTTCCGGCCTCTGTGACTTCGTTGATTCAGAGTGGGCTTGTTCATGTAGGGGGGCTGCCAGGCAGGGTAGAGTAGAGGAACTGGTGCAGCTTATGTAGCGCTCCGCAGCGCCCTTGGGCGAGGGCAGATGTGCTGTGTTGCCCCGAATCCATGGGTGGTGATGATGTGATGGATTGGAAGCGGTGGCGCAACACGATAGTGCTCGTTTTCGCTGTGCTTGGGCCTGGGTTTATCACGGCCAATGTGGACAATGACGCGGGCGGGATCTATACGTATGCGACGGCGGGCGCGCAGTACGGCTATGGACTGTTGTGGACCATGATTCCGATGCTTCTGCTGCTGACGTTTGCGCAGGAGATTTCCGCGCGCATGGGCGTGGTGACGGGCAAGGGCCTGAGTGAGCTGATTCGCGAGGAGTTCGGGCTGCGGACGACCGCTTTGCTGATGCTGGGGCTGGTTGTCTGCAATCTGGGCGATGTGGTGGGCGAGTTCGCGGGGGTGGCGAGCAGCACGCAACTCTTTGGGGTGAGCAAGTACATTGCGGTGCCGCTGGCGGCGGGACTGGTGTGGGCGCTGGTGGTGTTTGGGGATTACAAGAAGCTGGAAAAGATCTTTGTGGTGTTGTCGTTTTTGTATGTGGCGTACATTGTGACGGCGGCGCTGGCGCACCCGAACTGGAGTTCGGCGGTGCGTGCCACGTTGCGGTTGCCGCATGTGACCGACCTGCGGAATACCGAATACCTGTTCTTCTCGGTGGGAATGATCGGGGCGACGGTGGCGCCCTGGCAGCAGTTTTACCTGCAGGCCTCGGTGGTGGACAAGGGCGCGGGCAAGGGGGAGCTGCGGTATGCGCAGGCAGATGCGATTGTGGGGTCGGTGTTCAGCGTGGTGGTGGCTGCCTTTATTGTGATTGCGTGCGCGGCGACGCTGTTTGCGAGCGGGCACCACACGATCAACGATGCGGCGGATGCGGCGGCGTCCTTGCGACCGCTGGGTGGGGACTATGCGTATCTTCTGTTTGCTTTTGGGCTACTGAACGCATCGCTGTTTGCGGCTTCGATCCTGCCATTGTCGACGGCCTACACCGTGTGCGAGGCGCTGGGGTTTGAGTCGGGGCTGACCAAGAGGTTTCGAGAGGCGCCGGTGTTTTACTGGCTCTATACGGGCCTGATTGTGGTGGGGGCAACGATCATCCTGATGCCGCACGTGCCGTGGGTGAAGCTGGCCGTGTTGTCGCAATTTCTGAACGGCATTCTGCTGCCGTTTGTGCTGGTGTTCATGTTGATCCTGGTGAACCGAAAGAGCCTGATGGGGACGCTGGCGAATGGGCGGACGTATAACGTCGTGGCGTTCAGCTTGACGGGGTTGACGATCTTGCTGGTGCTTGTGTGGTTGGCGGGGCAGTTGAAGGGGGCTCCGTAGGTTTTCGGGGCTCCGGGCTCAGGTGGGACTCGGGGCTCGTCACCGAGAACTGACCACTGAGCCCTGTTTCACAGGTACTTGCCTTCCGCGAGCTCGCGTATGAGGGTAAGGTCGGCGGCGAGGAAGTCGAAGGTGGGAAGGTTGGGGAGGGGGGTCCAGCACATATTTTGGAAGATGCGGTTTTCGAGCGGTCCAGTGAAATGGTCAACGCGGAAGAACTGGATTTCGATGATGGAGCCGTTGCGGTAGTTGTGCCGGACGGTGGTGAGGCGTGGGCCCACGGTGGCGTGGATGCCGAGTTCTTCGTCGAGTTCACGGGCGAGGGCGGCCTCGGCGGTTTCGCCGGTTTCGACTTTACCGCCGGGAAATTCCCATTTGGACCCCATAGGCTGGTCGGGGCGGCGCTGGCATATCAGCACTTCCCGGGCTCCCTGGTTGTCCCGGAGGAGGAGGGCGGCGACGACGTGACGAATGGGCCGATGAGCTGCTTTTGCGCTGCCGTTCAGTTTACGGATGGGACGCTTCACTCCTCCGGTAGTGTAAGCCGATTCGGGCGGGGCTGGCCGGGGGTACCTACTCGTATTTTCCGAGCGGGTAGGAGTGGAGACACTATTTATTATAGATCGCAGGGATGATAGACGGGCCAGCCCTCCGCGGCGCTGCGCTCGACCAGGGCGGGTGAGGGATTGATGGGGAAGGCGCCCCGGGCGATGGCGAGCATGGCGGCATCGTGGACGGAGTTGCCGAAGACCACATCGGGGGTGGTGATGCCGGCGTTGCGGAGGGCGGTGACTTTCCCTTCGTCGGTGGGAACGTCGAGAAGGCGGTCGGTGATGCGGCCTGCCTCGACGGCGACGCGGGCGGCGAGTACCCGGTTTGCCGGGATGTGGAAGCGGCGGACGCCCTCTTCGATGACCCAGTCGTTGGTGGAGCTTACGGCCCAGATGTCTGTGCCGTTCCCCTGGAGTTGCTGGATGAGAGCGTGGAGTTCGGGGAAGATGTGCGCTTCGATGTGTTCGCGGAAGAAGGTGGCGGCGGCGGCGCGGAGGGCTGCTTCGTCGAGGCCGGCGTAGACCTGCACCATCTCGCCGCAGATGGCGAGTTCGGAGACTTCGCCGCGCTTGTAGCCCTCGTAGCGTTCGTTAAGCCAGGCTGTCTTTTCGGGGCTGAGGAGGCCGGTCTCCATGGACCACCGCATGAAGGAGGAACCGGCGTCGCCGGACCAGAGGGTGCCGTCGCAATCGAAGACGGCGGTTTGCGGCGCAAGGGCCTGGACACGGGTGAAGAGGTCCTGGCGGGTGAGGGAAACGGACGAGGTGGGAGCGGGCAACGGGGGTGACTCCTGCGGCGGAGGCCGCTTTCGTTAGTAGAACAGCGTGCGGCTATCCCGCCAACTCACGGGAGGCCTTTGGTAGGCTTCGAGTGGCGCGCTGTGAATTTGATGGCTTCGTCGTTCTGTTCAGGTGTGCGAGGCGAGTTTACGAGATGGGAGGTTGGATGTTGTATGGCGAATGTCTTTGTGGTGATGGGTGTGAGTGGGTCGGGCAAGACGACGATCGGGACGTTGCTGGCGAAGAAGATGGGAGCGATTTTTGCGGATGCGGATGATTTTCATTCGCCGGAGAACAAGGAGAAGATGCGGGCGGGGATACCGCTGACGGATGAGGACCGGGCCCCGTGGCTGGCTACGTTGAACCACCTATTGCAGGGCTGGGCTTTGTCGGGGGCCGAGGGGGTGCTGGCGTGTTCGGCGTTGAAGGCGAGCTACCGGGAGACGTTGGGGGCGGGTGTGCCGGCGGAGGCGATCCGGTTTATCTGGCTGGATGGATCCAAGGAGATGATTGCGGCGCGACTGGCGGCGAGGAAAGGGACGTTTATGAATCCGGCGTTGCTGGGAAGCCAGATTGCGACGCT
>CAZZWG010000165.1:0-4266 GCA_964657685.1 Verrucomicrobia bacterium Tous-C9LFEB
TCAGGGGTGCGGAGGTCGGGTTCGGAGACGATTTCAATGAGCGGGGTGCCGCAGCGGTTGAGGTCGATGTAGGTGCGGGTGGCGGAATCGGCGAAGCCGTCGTGGAGGCTCTTGCCGGCGTCCTCTTCGAGGTGGAGGCGGGTGATGCCGATGGGTTTGGGGTTGCCGGCAGCGTCGGGGACGGTGATGCGTCCGAACTCGGCCAGGGGCTTGTCGAATTGCGAGATCTGGTAGCCCTTGGGGGAGTCGGGGTAGAAGTAGTTTTTGCGCGAGAAGATGGAGGTTTCGTTGATTCGGCAGCCGATGGCGGCGGCGGCGAGAACGGCCTTCTCGACGGAGTCTCGGTTGAGGACGGGGAGGGCGCCGGGAAGGCCGAGGCAGACGGGGCAGGTGTGGGTATTGGGATCGCCGCCGTACTCGTTTTTGCAGCCGCAGAAGTTCTTGGTGGCGGTCAGGAGCTGGACATGAACCTCGAGGCCAATGACGGGCTGGTATTTTGCGAGGATGTCTGGGGTGAGCATGGCGGCTGCTGCGGGCATAGCTGATTTTAGCGAATCGGCTGCTCCTG
The DNA here is from genome assembly GCA_964657685.1 of Verrucomicrobia bacterium Tous-C9LFEB. Taxonomy (GTDB): domain Bacteria; phylum Acidobacteriota; class Terriglobia; order Terriglobales; family Acidobacteriaceae; genus Granulicella. The sequence goes on from CAZZWG010000165.1 coordinate 569, forward strand.
GAAGTAAGGGCTGCGGCATCTCACGCAGGCGAGGCTACCAGCTATGAGCGAAGACGCAGGTGCGGCAACAGCGACGCAAGATGACAAGCAGGCCACGGATGGGGCAGGGAGCGGAGAAGCAAAGGTAGGGGCGAAGGGACCTCCAGAGCCGGACAACTCTGCGGCGCAGAAAAATCTGGAGCGGCCGAGTGCGGAGGAGATCTATCAGCAGGTTGCGCGCAATGCGAAGCAGGAACTGAAGCGGCGGAGTGTATCACTGGCGGTGAGCGGGTTTACCGGCGGGACATTTATGGGTTTTTCGGCGCTGGGGGTGGGGATTGTGCTGGCGATGCTGGGCACGGGGCCGAAGGCGTTTCTGCTGTCGCGGATGTTGTATCCGCTGGGCTTCATTGTGGTGATTATTGGGCGGTCGCAGTTATTTACGGAGAACACGCTTTACCCGGTGGCGCTGGTATTAGCGGAGAAGAAGGAACTCTGGAACACGTTGCGACTGTGGGCCATTGTGTTGCCTTCGAATCTTGCAGGGGCGTTTGCGTTTGCATCGTTGATTTCGCTGACGCATGCCTTGCCGGGGCCGATTGTGGCGGCGATTGCGCAGCTTGGCGGAGAGGCGGTGAAGGTGCCGTTTGCGACGGTGTTCTGGTCGGGGGTGATGGGTGGGTGGATTATTGCGACGGCGGCCTGGATGGTTTCGGGGTCGCACTCGGTGACGGGGTCGGTCGCGCTGATCTGGCTGCTTACGTTTGTGGTGGGTGCGGGAAATTTTGCGCACTGTATTGCGAGCTCAGGCGAGATTATGACGGCGGCATTGACGGGGGTGACGACGTGGGGGCGGTACCTTGCGTGGCTGGGTCCGGCGGTAGGAGGCAATGTGTGCGGCGGGGTGTTGATGGTGACGTTGCTGGAGTATGGGCAGGCGATCTATGGGCGGGCCATTGAGGAGGAGGTCGATCGAAAGTAGCAGGTATCCCACAGCCGGGTTAGAGCAGTTGCACGGAAGATGGCAAGGGTGGCTCGCAAGCGGCATGTTCTCGTGTTGCTCAGTAACTTACGGTGGCACCAGGAGGACACCGTATGCGCAACAGGGCTACAACTTTGCCGGTACGTCAGACGTTGATCCTCGACAGCCCGGCGGCCATTCTCGCACTGGCACCGTTGCTGGAGGACTTTGCGGCGAAGTGTGGGCAGTCGGGTGCCATGCACTGGATGCCATATTTTCTGGATCCTGCCGTGACCCGACGGCGTGCCCCGCGATTAGTGTTGCTATTGCAGCCGGAGGGGGAACGTTGCGAAAGACTGCGGACTGAGGATCTGAGAGGTGCAGCTCTATTTTATGAATATCAAGTATTTGGGATGAAAACGGGTGCTGTTGCCACGGGCGATGCTGTGGGTTTTAGCAGCGTGATTGGGCCATGGAGCGAACGTGCCGAGGTTGCGGCGGAAGCGGCGCGGGCGTTGGTGGACCGGGGTGCCGTAGTGGTGCTGGCCACGTACGAGGGTTTGAGCGACCAGGGGGCGGGTATCGCTTTTACAGGGTTGCCGGATGTTGCTTTTGCGCAAAGACAGCGCCGGGTGGCACGGATGTTGCGGCTCATGCCTACGCTGGACGAAACGCTGGCGCAGATGGGCAAGAGCACGCGTGCGAATCTGCGGCGGTACCGGCGTCGGTTGGAGGCGCACACGACATGCGAGTTTGTGGCGGAGGCGGCGAAAGAGTTGGCGGGGATGGATTTTAGGGCGATGAACCGTGGGTCGCTGAATCCCGTTGCGCAGCAGGAATTCACGCGGCGGGTGCAAGCTGCGTCGGAGTTGTCGGGGAGTTTTCTTTGTGGCCTGCGGTCGGCAGACGGGCGTTGGCTGGCGTTGCTGGGCGGATGGCGGCAGGGCCGGACAACGGTTTTGCAATGGCAGATGAATAGCGCGGGATGGGAGAAGTTTTCACTTGGGACTGCCGCTCGGTCGTACTTCATCGAGCAGGAAATTGCACACGGGGCGGAGAGGTTGATGTTGTATGGGGGGACGCCGCATACGATGCGGTCTGCGTTCGAGGCGCAGGCCGTAGCGGACCTGGTGGTACGGCGGAAGGGTGTACGTTCGCTTGCGCTGAGCCTGGCCTCACGCGTGTTTGCGGGGCCGAACCAGATGGCGGCGAGAGGAAATTTCCTCGCGGCTACGTTGCAGGATAAGGGACTACGCTGGAGTTCCGTCAGGCCAAGGGAGAAGGCGGAGCGTTTGCCTCTCTTAAAGTCGAGGCGGACCGAGACGACTGCATAGGGTAAAGCTGGTTTGCGGGATGTAGGAGGCGTGCGGCCGCCGGACGGTAGAATCGTAGATAGATGATTCTTCCTTTTGTCCGCGAGTTGATTGCGGATCTGGAGAGTGGTGAGGCTTTTGCGCGCGTGCGCCGGCATCTTGCGGGCGGCTCGGGGCGCAGACGTGTGTCTGGGCTTACGGCTACGGCGCGGGCGCTGTACTTGCCTTACTTTGTGCGGGCTGCGCAGGCTCCGGCGCTGGTGCTGGTTTCAGATAACAAGGCGGCGGAGGCGCTGCATACAGCGGTTCTGGCGGCCTGTGATCTGACTGGGGCGTTGAAGGCGAGTGAAGTGCTGCGGCTGCCGGCGCATGATGTGCTGCCGTTTGAGAACTTGTCGCCGCATGGGGAGATCCAGGAGCAGCGGGCGGCCGCGCTTTGGAAGATCGCGAAAGGTCAGGCGCGACTGGTGATTGCGCCGGTGGAAGCCGCGTGTATGCGGCTGTTTGGGCGCGACCACTATGCGGCGCTGGCGCTGGAGGTGCGCAAGGGCGAGGAGCACATCCCGGAGATGCTGGTCGAGCACCTGCTGCAAGTGGGGTACACGCGGGTGGATGTGGTGGAGATGCCGGGGCAGGTGACGATGCGGGGGGGCATTGTGGATGTGTATGGGCCGGAGATGGAGCGGCCGGTGCGGATCGATTTTTTTGGGGATGAGATTGAGTCGATCCGACGATTTGATCCGGAGTCGCAGCGGTCCTCGAACCCGGTGGAGCATGTGTTGTTGCTTCCGTTGACGGAGACGCCGGCGACGGAGAAGTTGCTGGAGGCGATCAATGCGCGGTTGACGCGGACGGGGTCTGCGGCGGGCGAGGCGCTGGAGGGCGGCGAGATGCCGCGGGAGTTGCAGGCGCATGTGCAGCATGCGAGCGGGAAGGAGTCGAACGCTACTATTTTCGCGGGGTGGGAGTTTTATGCGCCGGTGGCGGGGGCAAAGTCCTGTTTGACGGAGTTGCTTGGAGCGCAGACGCGGGTGTTTGTGGAAGAGCCGGCGATGGTAACGAACCAAGGCGAGCGCTGGTGGAACAAGGTGGAGCAGCGGCATGAGCGGTCGGGAATCGGATCGCTGGTGCGGGCGGATGATTTGTACCTGTCGCCGTGGGAGTTAGAGGACCGCATACGGCGGATGCCGGGGTGTGAGCTCGATCAGCTGGGTGCGGTCGATGTGCTGGAACATGACTCGAGCGATGGGGCGGAGATTGAATTTTCTACGCGGCCTACGATGCGGTTTCATGGTTCGATCCCGGCGATGGTGGATGAGCTGAAGAAGCTGATGGAGGGCGACGCACGGGTTGTAATTGCGGCGCCGAACCAGGGTGAAGTGGAGCGGATGGCGGGGTTGTTGCAGGAGTACGGGGTGCCTTATCGGCTAGGCTGGCGAGTGGAT
>CAZZWG010000165.1:4366-7567 GCA_964657685.1 Verrucomicrobia bacterium Tous-C9LFEB
GAGCCGCGGACGGCGCGTCAGGTTGTGGTCTTTGGCGCAAATGATCTGAATGATGATGCAGATGTGAATGCGCGACCGGTGCAGCGCCGGTCGAAGACTTCTGCGTTCGTTTCAGATTTTCGTGATTTGGCGGTGGAGGATTATGTGGTCCATGTAGAGCATGGGATCGCGCGCTATGAGGGGTTGCGGTCGCTGGATCAGCCGGATGGCAGTGTGCTGGAGTTGATGATCCTGAACTTTGCAGATGATGCGAAGTTGTATGTGCCTTTGACGCGGCTGGATTTGATTGGGAAATACAGGTCGAGCGAGGGCGGACCTGCGCCGGTGCTGAACAAGCTGGGGAACCAGAGCTGGCAGAAGACGAAGGCACGGGTGAAGAAGGCCATGGAAGACATGGCCGAGGAGTTGTTGAAACTGTATGCGCAACGGCATGCAGCGCTGGGGTTTGCGTTCTCGCCGGACACTGTCATGATGCGCGAGTTTGAAGAGGCGTTCGACTTCAATGAGACCGACGATCAGATCCGGGCGATTGCGGACATTAAGGGGGATATGGAGTCGGCGCAGCCGATGGATCGTTTGCTGTGCGGGGATGTGGGGTACGGGAAGACCGAGGTGGCGATGCGTGCGGCGTTCAAGGCCATCCAGGATTCCAAGCAGGTAGCGGTGCTGACGCCGACGACGGTGTTGTGTTTTCAGCATTTTGAGAGTTTCAAGAGAAGGTTCGCGAAGTTCCCGGTGACGGTGGAGATGATCTCGCGGTTCCGCACGGCTAAGGAGAAGAAGGAGGTTTTGGAGAAGGTTGCTGAGGGGAAGGTGGACATTCTGATTGGCACGCATGCGGTGCTGGCGGAGAATGTGCACTTTCAAGATTTGGGATTGTTGGTAGTGGATGAGGAACAGCGCTTTGGGGTGCGGCATAAGGAGCGTTTGAAGAAGATGCGGGCGAGCGTGGATGTGCTCGCGATGAGCGCGACGCCGATTCCGCGGACGCTGCATATGTCGCTAGTGGGATTGCGGGATATGAGTGTGATTGAGACGCCGCCCAAGGATCGGATGGCGATTCAGACGGTGGTGGCGAAGTTCGACGAGAAGCTGGTGCGGACGGCGATCGAGGTGGAGCTGGAGCGGGGTGGGCAGACGTACTTTGTGTCGAATCGCGTGGAGACGATCTATGAGATGGCGGCGTTGATCCGCGAAATGGTGCCGCAGGCGCGTGTGGCCGTGGGGCATGGACAGATGCCGGAGGCGGAGTTGGAGCGCGTGATGCTGGGATTTATGAACGGCGACTTCGATGTGTTGTGCGCGACGAGCATTGTGGAGAATGGGCTGGATGTTTCGCGGGCGAACACGATTGTGATCAACCGGGCGGACCGGCATGGATTGAGTGAGTTGTACCAATTGCGGGGACGGGTGGGGCGATCGAATAAGCGGGCTTATGCGTACCTTTTGATTCCGCCGGAGCAGCAGTTGACTGAGATCGCGCGGCGGCGGCTGGCGGCATTGAAGGAGTTTTCGGATCTGGGGGCGGGGTTCAAGATTGCGGCGTTGGATCTGGAACTTCGTGGTGCGGGGAACATGCTGGGTGGGGAGCAGAGCGGGCATATTGAGGCGATTGGCTTTGAGATGTACACGCAGATGCTGGAAGAGGCCGTGAGCCGGATGAAGGGCGAGGTGCAGGAGGAGCGGCCGGCGGTTACGGTGAATCTTGGGGTGAGTCTGCGGATTGATGAGGGGTATATCCCAGAGGAGAATCAACGGCTGCGGATGTACAAGCGGATCGCTGGCGCGGAGAGTGAGGCGGTTCTGACGGATGTGCGGGCGGAACTGGAGGACCGGTATGGCAAGCCGCCGGAGAGTGTGTTGCATTTGCTGGCGGTGGGCGAGATCCGGTTGGTTTGTGAGCGGCTCGGGATTGTGACGATGGAACGGAAGCGGGTGACGGTGGAGGAGCCGAAGAAGGCTGCGGCTCCGGTGAAAGCGGCACCGGTTCGTTCGGCTGTACCGACGCGCCCCGTGGCTTCGGCGTGGGGCGGGCCTTCGCGGTTTGGGACGCAGAGTCCACGGCCGTCGCAGCCGTTGGCGGGGCGGCATGGGCAGGCGCCGCACGTGGCTGCGTTAAATTTTTCGAGCCGGGCGGCGTTGTCGAGCGCGGGTACGACGAATGCGGCGAAGGCCGTGCGGGATTCTGTGGCGCCAAGGCCGGCGGAGTCGCCGGTGGTGGCGAAGGCGGGACAGATGAAGGCTATGCGGGATATGGTTTTTTTGAGCTTTAGCGAGAAGCTGCACGCGGCTCCCGCGGAGCCGGGCAAGGGTGTGAATGTGGGCGCGCTAATGCGGTTGGTGGGGCGCAACGCGAAGGACGGTGCGCAGCTTACGCCGCAGGGGGTTCTGCGGTGGCCGTTGACGAGTGGCAAGGCGGAGGATGTGATTCGGGAGACGCGGGATTTGCTGGCGGCGCTGGAGTTGAGTACGGGGGTTTAGAACGTGGTTAAAAGATCTGGAAGTTCACGTTGATGTGAAGTTTCATCGGTACCGGGTGGCCGTCGCGGGTGGCCGGCCTGAAGCGATATTGCTTGACGGCTTCCACGGCCTTCTCGTCGAGTCCCCCGCCGAGACCGTGGATGACGGTGACATCCTGGGGTACACCTGCTGTATCGATGATGAGGGACATCTGCACGTCGCCCCTGATCTTCTTCTTGCGCGCCTGCTCGCTGTAATCGGGATTTACCTGCGACACAAGAACGGGTGGGTGTAGTGAACCATTCGCGATCTGTGCTCTCTCCACGGCGGCATCTGAGGGAGCAGGTGCACTGGGTGGAGGAGTTGTTTGTGAAAGGAAGGCAGCGAGCAGCAAGGCGGGACGGAGTGGTGCGAGCATGGTTTACTCCAGGATCGGCGTTGCGAGTAGGGTCGTGTTCGTTGCTGCTGGTGAGCTCGACTTTACAAGCTCCCTCATGGAAGGTGATAGTACGCCCAGCGTACTTCACTGTGAACATGCGCTCTTTGTGAGTGCCAGCCAGGAGTTTGTATTTTGTCTCGATCTCGTCGTTTTGTCTTGTTGGTTGCCGGTCTACTTGCTTATTGCCCCTCCGCAAAGATGTTTGCGCAAGCGCCGATTCGCGTTGCCATCGTGGGGCTGGTTCATGGGCATGTGAAGGGGTTTTTGCCAGCACTGGCCAAGAGCAATGAGGCTCAGCTTGT
>CAZZWG010000166.1:0-7418 GCA_964657685.1 Verrucomicrobia bacterium Tous-C9LFEB
CTACCAAAAGCGCGATACTAAACACGTGCCCCTCCACGACCCAGCACCGCCCACATCTCCCAGTCGCTTCGTCGACCCCAACGCCATCCCCGCCATCGACCCCGACTTCGCCAGACGCAAGCTCCCCGGCACCCCCGCCGGCGAAGCGCAAGGCATGCTCCCCGGTATGGCCGTCATCGGCATGTACCTCCTCGTCTTCGCCATGCTGAATGCCTTCGCCGCCGTACGCAACAGCTTCGGCATGGGCGCGGCCAAGTACTCCATCCTCGGCGTCTGCACCCTCATGGTCGTCGGCATCTTCGGCATGCTGCGCCTCCGTCGCTGGGGCTGGTCTGTCGTCGCCGCCGGTTGCGTCCTCATGGCCGCCGGCTACTTCTACGGCTTCCACTCCAGCCATCACCCGCCCTACATCATCCAGGGTCTCTTCGACCTCGTCTTCTTCCTTTACCTCAGCCGCCCCGAAGTCCGCGAACGCCTCCGCTGACGTGCATCTTCAACGCCGCGCACTCTCCTCATACCCCATCAACCCCAGCAGCGCCCCCCAGTGGTAAAACGCATCGCTGTTCACCACCGTATCGCTGTCATCCCCCGTAGCACTGTGTTCTCATGCACATGGCCCTTGGCCCGCCGTACTCATCCTCACAGGCCTTCCAGCACCTCAACAAGGTAAGGCCCCGCCACCGGCACCTGCGGATCGGCAAGCCTATGCCCCACCGCAAACACATGAACCAGAGCCCCACCAACCGAGGCCACAACAGCACCCTCCCGCATCTCCACCCGTCCAGCCCGCCCCCACAACATCCCCACTGAGAAAACCGCACTCAACGGCTGACTTAAACCCTGCGGCTTGCCTACCGGCGTCACCAGCATCACCTCGTCTGCCCCGCTATGTCCCATCTCTACCCGCACCGTGTACCCATGCCACTCCATCGTCAGGTCGCTATAGCTGCCGTCGTACCCATGCGCCCCCGGATGCACCCGCTCCTCCCCTTCCCCCTTCCTTCCAATCAGCACCATCGGCAAAAAAGCGTTCCGATTCTTCGTATTGTTCTGCCCGAGCCCCAGCCGCACCTCCAGCCCCGCCGGCAGTAGCACCGCGCTGGTCACGGTGTGCGTGTTCCACGTGGTCCACCCCTGCGCCAACCGCGCCTGCACCTCGCCATACTCAGCCGAGCGCGCCGGACTTCTGCGCTTCGCCGCGCAACGCTGCAGCCGCCATCACCACGGCCAGACAGACAGCACCCAATCTCTTCAACCCATGACCTCCACCGGAGCGCTTCCCCGCGCAGCCCCATTCTCCACCCACAGCGATCGGCAAAAGCAAAAGGGCCACACCGAAGCGTGCCCCTCTCACCACGGGATTAGATCTATATGGACAAAACCGACTTGCGCCCCGGCGCTACAATCAAGGCAGCCTATGGCGCTCCCCGTGCTCCAGACCGACAGCCTCATCCAGATCGACCTCGCGCCCCGCAAACCGGCAAAGAAACCCGACTGGCTCAAGGCCCGCGCACCCGTCGGCGAGACCTTTCACAACCTCAAAAAACTCGCCCGCGAGCTCAATCTTCATACCGTCTGTGAAAGCGCCCAATGTCCCAACATCGGCGAGTGCTGGAACCATAAAACCGCCACCTTCATGATGCTCGGCAATCTCTGCACCCGCCGCTGCGGTTTCTGCGCCGTACCCAAAGGCCGCCCCGAGCCCATCGATCACACCGAACCCGCCCGCGTGGCCTACGCCGTCGCCCAGCTCGGCATTCAGCACGCCGTCATCACCTCGGTGAACCGTGACGACGACAATCTCGGCGCCGCCACCGCCTTCGTCAACGTCATCCACGAGATCCGCCGCCAGGCCCCCGGCTGCCAGGTCGAAGTCCTCACCCCCGACTTCCAGGGCGTCGAAGCCGCCCGTCAACTCGTCGTGAACGCCCGCCCCGAAATCCTCAACCACAACATCGAAACCGTCCCCCGCCTCTATCGCGTCGCCAAATCCGGCGGCCGCTACGAAAAGTCCCTGCACTTCCTCGACGCCGCCAAGCGCGACTCCGCTGCGCACCCCGCCGGGCCCATCGTCACCAAGACCGGCATCATCGTCGGCATGGGCGAGGAGATGCACGAGCTCCTCGGCGTCTTCCGCGACCTCGCCGACCGCAAGGTCGACATCCTCACCGTCGGCCAGTACCTTCGCCCCTCCCGCGACCACCTTCCCATGGCCCGCTTCTACACCCCCGATGAGTTCGCCTTCCTCAAGCACGAGGCCCTCGCGATGGGCTTCCGCCACGTCGAATCCGGCCCGCTCGTCCGCTCCAGCTACCACGCCCACGAGCAGGCCCAGTCCACCGGCCTCATGTAAACTCCCCACGGGATCGCGTACCGGTACCGAAGAGCGCCCCGGGGAGCTTCTACCAGCATGGCCACGCAGGGTTCACTTCCACGCCAGAGTAGCCGAGTCGCTTTTGCACCAAGCCCGAGCGCGCAACCCATTCTCCTGCAGGCCGTCGTATCTGTTCTAACCGTCTTCCTGGTCTTCGTTCTGCCGCTCCTCATCCCCGGCAAACCGGTTCACGGCATCTCCGCTTCCTATCTCGCAGGCTTCAATAACTCTGTAGCCGTCCTCGCCACCATAGGCCTCAGCTTCGCCGTTCTGCTTGGCACCTTCCTCCAGCAGCGGGACCACCCGGACCTGGCCCCGCCCGACTTCCCGTCACGAACTCTCGGCTGGCGCTTCACCGCGGCCGTCATCACTGTCTCCTCGGCGATCCTGGGCGTCGCCGGCGCCCTCGTCACCGCCGCCCACCAGCGCTATCTCGGCGACGCCGGTTACCTCATCGAGCAGGCCTCCGCCTGGTCAGAAACCGGCCGCAAACTCTACTCGCAGGTCGAATTCGCCTACGGCCCTATCCTTCTTCTTCCCGAAATCTGGCTCGCCCGCCTCACTGGTACTGACATCACCCACGCCTACTTCGTGGTCCTGGTGCTGCAGTCCGCCCTGGGCCTCGTGTTCCTCGCTTTTCTTCTCAACGAACTCCCCATCCGCCCGCGTTTCCGCCAGATCGCCCTCATCCTCTTTGCCCTCGGCGCAATCACCCCCCACCTCGGCCTCAACTACACCTTCTTCCGCTTCGCCAGCCCTCTCGCCTTCTTCCTTCTCGCCCTCCGCGCCGCCAATACACCGCTCAAATGCACCGCGCTCTTCTCACTCGCCATCATTCTGCAGTGCACCATCGCCCCGGAACTCGCCTTCGTGCTCGCCTCCGGCATCCTCGTCTACGGCTGTCTCCGCGCCTGGCAGAGCGGCCCCCTCTGGCTCGTCGCCGGGGCGGTACCCAGCCTTGTTCTCGCGGGTCTTCTGCTTAGCGTCGGCCACGCTTACCTGCGCATGGTCACCACTTTTTCAGCAGGCATCTACAACCTCCCGATCGGACCCTACCCGCACATTCTTATTCTGCTTTTCGCAGCGGTTTGGCTCGTCCCCGTGTACCTCGGCCGCACGGTCTCGCTCGGCAGCCCGGCCAGCGCGCGCCTGCTCGCCTTCTACATCATTGCGCTCGCCATGGTGCCTGCTGCGCTCCGCCGATGCGACGCCCTCCACATCTTCTTCAACGGTGTGGGCCTGTTCCTTCTTTCATTGGCCGCCGTCAGCCAGGCCGCGCTGCTGCCGCGGAGAGTCTGGCTTACCTGCCTGGCCTTCCTCGTTCTCTGGGAACATCGCGTCAACGAAGGCCTCTTCGCCTGGCGCACCGCCGAAACCGTCAGCGAAGTCGTCCTCCCGCACACACCCGCCGCACTCCGGCCCGTCGTCATCCGCCTAACCGCATTGCCCGATCGCAACCTGATCCCCACTCTCCGGAAGCCACCAAAGCCCGCGAGCATCCCCGACATGCAGGCGCTCCATCAGCTCGTCGGCAACGATCCGGTAGCTACCCCGCTCGAAATTCCACCTGACCTCGAGACAGCCCTCAAAAGTACCCATCACTACACTCCTCTCTACTACGCCTTCGGCGTCGACATGATGGACGAAAAAGCCGAACACCGCGCCGTCGACTACCTCCACCAATTCCGCTGGATGCTTGTACCCACTGACCGCGGCCTCAGCAACTACCAGCAGTACCCTAAAAATCTGGGCCCGATTCAAGGCATCCGCATGTACTTCCGCCAGCGTGAACCCGTCCTCTACGACCCCGGCCGGGCCATTGAATCGGATCTCGCCCAGAACTGGAAGCCCGCCGCCACCTACGGTATCTACACGCTCTATCGCCGAAGCACCGGATCATAACTTCTCGCTGTTTGCGGTACAACAGGACACATGAAGCGAAACCTCTGCTTGCTGACGCTCCTCCTCCCCTGCCTCCTGCAAGCCCAGCAAAAACTCGCTTCACCCTCAACGCCTTCGCCCGCAACGGCCATGGTTCCCCGTGCTTCCATGGAATCCTTCGGCATTCCCAGCCACGGCTCGCTCCTGAACGCGCTCGTCTACATCGCCGCCGGCCCCGGTCCGCACCCCGCCGTTGTTCTGCTGCACGGCTTTCCCGGCAACGAGAAGAACCTCGACCTCGCCCAGGCCATCCGTCGCGAAGGCTGGGACGTCCTCTTCTTCAACTATCGCGGCTCCTGGGGCACACCCGGCGACTTCAGCTTCGCGCACAGCATCGAGGACACCGCCGCCGCCGTCGCCTACCTCCGCGACCCAGCCCACGCCAAAGCCCTCCGCCTCGACCCTAAGTACATCGTCGTCATCGGCCACAGCATGGGAGGCTTCATGACCGTGGAAGCCGGTGCCGCCGATCCCTCCATCGCCGCCCTCGGCCTCATCTCCGCCGCTGACATGGCCGGCGTCATCCCCGCCGGCTTACCACCGTCCGCGGAAGCCTCCGTCGTGCCTCGCGTCGCAACCGCACTCGCCAAAGAAGGCATGGCCCCGCTTGCCGGCTGCACCCCGGAGAGCCTCGCTCGCGAGCTTTTCACCCACGCCGCACAGTGGCGCTTCAGCGCGAGCGCCGCCGCGGATGCCACTCGGCCCACCCTCGTCGTCACCTCCGACGACGGACTCGCTCCCGCCGACGATGCCTTCGTCGCCGCGATGCGCGACCATGGAGCCAAGGCCGTCACCACAGCCCATTTCCTCACCGACCACGCCTACTCCGACCAGCGCCTCGAGCTCACGGCGACCGTTGTCCATTGGCTCGCCACCCTGCCCTTCGCTCCGTCAGGTCCTCCAGGTCCATCTGCGGCCTCCGCCGCACCAGTAACTTTCGTACCATTGACATCACCCAACCCCATGTCGCAAGCTGACGGTGTACGCTGACCAACCGGTGGGCCGCGTATGATGTCCTTCCAAGTGGATGGCACCACCTGGAAGGGGTTAGTGGTTAGAAGTGCTTCAAATGCAGCACCTCAAAGGTTTTCACAAGCAGAAAGAACAAGACTTCTCCTGGGATCTGCATGTGGAACCTCCGGTAGCGAACCCAAAAGGATCGCATACTGGAACACCTCCTTTACGTCGAGATCACCTCGGGACCCTATCCCGAGGTGTTTTCGCCTTTAGGCGAAAACTTTCCCCGATCGGTGTTGCCCTTGGGCGGCCAACTCATACGTAAAGTCGGCCTCAGTCTCGCATCACAGGTTCAGAATGAAAATCCAACAAAAGTCCGGCACCCTGCCCCAGCCCGACCCGGACGCCCCCCGCGGCGACCGTCTTCAGAAGATCCTCGCGCAGGCCGGCATCGCCAGCCGCCGCGCTGCCGAGGCCATCATCCTCGAGGGACGCGTTCAGATCAACGGTGAGACCATCACCGAACTCGGTACCCGCGCCGATCCGCAACGCGACCACATCCGCGTCGACGGCAAGCTCCTTGCCGGTCCCGAACCCCAGCGCTATTACATGCTCAATAAGCCGCGCGGCTATGTCACCACCCTCGACGATCCCGAGAACCGGCCCACCGTCGCCCAGCTTCTCGGCCAGGAATCCCAGAAGAAAGTCACCGGCGAACATTCCAAGCTCCCTCGCCTCTATCCCGTAGGCCGCCTCGACTATCTCTCGGAGGGCCTTCTGCTCATGACCAACGACGGCGACCTCGCTAACAAGCTCTCCAAGGCGGCCGCTGGCGTCGAAAAAACTTATCTCGTCAAAGTGTCCGGCATGCCCACCGCCGAGGCCGTTCATCAGCTCCGCCACGGCATCATGATCGATCGCGGGCGCCTCAACGAGGTCAAATCAGGCCGCCGCGATCGCATCCGCACCCAGCCCGCCCAGGTTGAACAGGTACGCGGTGGCGAAAATCCCTGGTTCGAAGTCACCCTCACCGAAGGCCGCAACCGCCAGCTCCGCAAGATGTTCGAAGAGATCGGTCACCACGTAGAAAAGATCCGCCGGATTGCGTACGGCGCCCTCACGCTGGACGTTCCACCCGGCGCCTTTCGCGAGCTTACCCAGGGCGAGGTCCAGGCCCTCAACCGCGCCGCCGCCGGTAAAAAGGTCGAACGCAAACGCGAACGTCCCGAAGCCGCGCAGCTGAAAAAACCGGTCCCGCCCAAAAAACGCAGTCGCAAGTCCGCTGCTCCGCGGTCACGGTCTTAGATCCGGCTATCTCACCGCGGAACGCAACCTCGCTAAGGAAAACGGTTTCCTACCAAGTGAGGTGTTCGTAATGCAGGTTCGTTCCATTCGCACTGCTCTTTTGACCGCCGCCGCCTGTGCCGGCCTGGCCCTGGCGGCTCCAGCGCCCGCATCCGCGCAGATCTCCATCGGCGTCAATGTTGGCCCTGCACCCGTTTGCCCGTACGGATACTATGGCTTCGCTCCTTATAACTGCGCTCCCTACGGCTACTACGGCCCACAATGGTTCAACGGCGGCGTCTTTATCGGCGCGGGTCCCTGGTTCCATGGTCCAAGGAACTTCTATGGCCCCGTAAATCACACTTTTGACCCCCGTTACGGCTATCACGGCCCATACCCAGGACGCGGCGGACATCCTGAACCCGGCCACGACTTCCATGACTTTCATGCAAACGACTTCCACGGCCCCTACGGTGAAGGCCATCACGAGGGCTTCCACGGCGGCCACTAAACCGACCCTCCAGGCACTGCACGAGCCACCTCTCCACGAGTAGGTGGCTCGTTCTCATTGCTCCCCTAGCCCCTTACGCGGCGAGACGCACCAATGCCTTTCTCTCGCCGAAACATCTCAGGAGCGGCATCGCACACAACCTCCTCTCCGTAAGCGGGTTCCTACTGACTGAGGTGCACGTGATGCAAGTTCGTCCCCTTCACACAACTCTTCTCGCGGCAGTGGCCGCCCTTGGTTTTACCGCCATCGCCCTACCCGCGGCCTCCGCGCAGGTCTCCTTCGGCGTCAATATCGGTGGCCCCGCCCCCGCCTGCCCCTACGGCTACTACGGCTACGCTCCTTACCAATGCG
>CAZZWG010000167.1:0-7413 GCA_964657685.1 Verrucomicrobia bacterium Tous-C9LFEB
ACCTGAGTAAGGCCCTCAGGGAGAGCGAAGCCCTCGCGTATGCGGGGGCTTTTCTTTTGGTGCGAGGCTTAGAGTCGAGTGATATCATCCCTGTATATCATGAAGACTTTTGTGCGAACGCTTGTGGACATTCCGGCAGAAGAACTGCAGCGCCTCACCGCGTTGAGCAAAGAGCGTAAGGTGTCACGCGCTCATCTTGTTCGGTGTGCGATTTCGCAATATATAGCAGAGGAAGAAGGCAAAGAGACTCGGAAGGACACCCTGGATGAGCTGTTTGGAATTTGGAAAGACCGGAACATCGATGGTCTTGCGTACCAGGAGATGATGAGGAAAGAGTGGGATCGCGAGTTCTGATTGATAGCAACATCCTGATCGATGTGCTGGCGGGCAGGGAACTCGCGCTGCAGGAGATGAGACGGTATTCCGACCGAGCTATCAGCATCATTACCTGGATAGAGGTGGTCGCTGGACTGCGCCAGACTGAGATAGGCCTGAGGGACACGGTTCGAGCGAACTTCCAAGTCGTGGAGCTCAGTGCGGAGGTCGCCGAGGAAGCTGTTCTTCTCAGGCGGAGCACACGGCTGAAGCTTCCGGACGCTGTGATTCTGGCAACGGCTCATATTGAGCAGCGCGTTCTGTTAACGCGGAATACGCGTGACTTCAGCGCAGGGCGCTTTGTGCAAATTCCCTACACTCTATGACTCAAAGAGAAGGGGTGCGGTCTCCAGGACCGCACCCCTTCAGACTGTTTTGATCCGGCGAGCTATACCTCGATGTCGACCAGTTTGTGGCTGATGGCGAAGAGGGCGAGTTCGAGGCGGGTGCTGACGCCGGTTTTGTCGAAGATGTTGGAGAGGTGACGTTTGACGGTCTCCTCGGAGATGGTGAACTGCTTGGCGATGTCTTTGTTGGAGCAGCCTTCGACGATGCAGCTGACGACTTCGAGCTCGCGGGGGGTGAGGCCGTAGGTCTTGCGTTCGGGAACGCTGGAGGCCTTTTGCATGAGGTCGTGCAGGGCGGTGAGGAGGTTGTTGACGCGCTGGCCGCCGATCCAGTAGTCGCCGGAGAGAACGGCGCGGAGAGCTTCGCCGAGGTCGCCGGCGGCGGAGTCCTTGAGGAGGATGCCGCGGGCACCGATCTGGAGAGCCTCGATGATCTGCTGGGTGGAGATGGTGCTGGTGAGGAGCAGAATTTTGACGCGGGGGGACCGGGACATGATGGCGCGCATGGCTTCGAGGCCGGGGAGGCGCGGCATGTTGAGGTCGAGGAGGAGGACGTCGGGCTCGAGTTCGAGCGTCAGGGTGACGGCCTGATCGCCATCTTCGGCTTCGCCGACGACGTCAAATTCCTCGGGATTGGCGAGCATGTTCTGGACGCCGAAGCGAACGACGGCGTGGTCGTCGGCGACGACGATGCGGATGGGCCGGTTGAGCGGCGACGCCGATCCGGGGGTTGAGGTGGCGGGCTTGCGGGTGGCCGTGACCATAATATGGTGCTCTCCGGAATGAGGCTTAAACATTGTGGAGCTTAGACAGTGTGGAGCTTTGCATCCAGCATACGCCGAAGGCGAAGGCAGGCCTCAGGAATTCTCTCGAGGGCCGATGTATCGAAAGTTGTACTTCCTTCGATGGCGGCGGCGAGGGCATGGAGTTCACGGGCGCCGACCATGCCACAGGAGCCCTTGATGGCGTGGGCTTCGCGCCGGATTGTGGCGAGATCGCCGGTGATGGCGGCTTCTTTCATGCGGGCGAGGCGCTTTTCGATGTCGGCGAGACCCATGTCATAGAGTTTGCGAAGTTGGGCGGGCGGGATGGCGGCGGCGAGAGAGTGGAGGATGGCTTCGTCGAGGACGGGTTCGTGTGACTGGGGAAGGGCGGTGGTTGAGGGTTCGCCCGCGGTCCGGTTCCCGATGGCGGTGCCGAGAGCTTCGGGAAGGATTTGTGGGTTGAAGGGTTTGAGGAGGAAGGTGTCAAAGAGGGCGAGTGTTTCCGCGGAGGGCTGGGTAGCGCTCATGCCGACGAGGGGTGTGCCGGCGGGGATGGCGTCGCGGAGGGCCCGGGCTAGAGGCTGGCCTTCGAGCCCGGGCATGTTGAGGTCGGTGAGGACGATGTCGACCGGGGGGTTGCTTTGGAGACGGGCAAGGGCAGGTTCGCTGGCCTCCAGGGCGGTGACGGTGTGGCCGGCCGCGGCGAGGAAAGCGGTTGCCAGGTTGAGGAAGACGGGGTCATCGTCGAGAACGAGGATGGTGTAGGTGGCGGTCGGCGGCAAGGGTACTCCTGTGGGGACAGATGCGTGATGCGGACCCTGCGACTTGGATGGGAGATGGTGAGGCTTCGGCTGTTTGGGATGTGCAACGAGGGGGCAGGCGAAAGGCGTACATTGGTCCCCATGGGAGGCGGATGGGCGGGGCTCGCCCTGGGGAGGGTGCGGAGACGAAGGTGCCGGATCCTGCGGGGGGGATGTAAGGGGATCGGGGTTGGCCCGGTATGAAGGCGCTTGGGGCCGGGATGGCGTGGTTCGTCTGGCAGAGTTCACTGCTGGTGAATATAGGGGCGGTGGCGCGGCCGGAGCATTTACGTTACCAGCGAAGTGTCCAGGTGGCTTCGGATACGAGCGGGATGGCATGTGCGGTGCTGGATGCGACGGTGCTGGGGCATACGGCGTCGGCAGCGCACAACGATTTGCGGCTATTTCGGGAGGGGACGGCGGGGGATGCGTCGGAGGTGCCGTATACGTTGACGGAGAGCGGGCCGGAGCCGGTGGCGGATGCGGCGGTGGCGGTGGAGCACGCGGCGGTTCGGGGTAATGCGCTGAGTTTCGATTTACAAATGCCGCCCCGGCCGTTTTCGGAGGTGCGGCTGCATTTGCGGCTCAAGAACTTTGTGGCTACGGCGGCGATGGAGGGGCGGGATGGACGGGGTGGGCGCGGGGATCTGGGGAAGGTGGCGGTCTTCGATTTGAGCGGCGAGCATTTGGGGCAGTGGACGGAGTTGCTGTTGGCGGAGTCGCGTTGGCCGGTGCTGCATGTGGCGCTGACGGTGCGAACGCCCGGGGGAGCGGCGCGGGAGGATTTGGCGGTGGGGGATGTCCTGGGGGCGGAGGTTCCGCCGAGCCGGTTGCGGCAGACGCGGTATGTGCCGACGGTGAGCACGGGGCAGGTGGATCAGCGGGGATTTCTGTCCGTGGCGTTGTTGCGGGTGCCGGCGCATGTGCCGGTGGAGCGGGTGGCGTTTGCGATGGAACCGGGCTTTGGGGGGAGCTTTGCGCGGGAGGTGACGGTCAGCGCGCGGGCGGACCACGAGCCGGTGACCTCGACAGAGGCGCTGGATGCGGGGGAGATTCTTCAGGTGAGTCTGCCCTCGGGGGATCCGGGATTGATTCCGATTGCGTTGAAGGAGGACGCGCTGGATGCGACGCTGGGGGCGACGCTGGCGCGGCCGGCGACGGTGCTGGTGGCGGTGAACAACGAGGGGCGGGCGGCTTTGCCGATCCGGTCCGTGACGCTGGAGATGCGGGAGCGGAAGATGTGTTTTTTTGCGGATCGTGAGAGCCGGTACGTGCTGCGGTACGGGGATGCGGCCCTGCGGGCGCCAGCGTATGACGAGAGCGCGCTGGCAGTTCCGGCGGAGCCGCTGACGGCGGGGATGGGGCCGGAGGGGGTGAACCCGGGGTATAAGGCGCGGCGGGATGCGCGGCCGTTTTTGCGGCGTCATCCAGAGCTTTTCTGGTTGACGGTGCTGCTTTCGGGCGGGTTGATGGGCGGAACGGCGTTGCATCACGTCCAACACCGGAGGGTGAGGTGAGATTGCGGTTCTGGGGGAGATGGGCCACCGGGCTTGTTGTGGTCGCCGGCGGATCTGTGGTGGGGCAGGTGCCTTTCGTGGTGCCCGGGGCGGCGCCGACGGGGCTGCTTCGGCAGGGGCGGGAGATGTTGATGAAGAAGCAATTCGCTGAGGCAAAGAAGGTGTTTGGGGAGTACCTGAAGGCGCATCCGCGGGATGTGCAGGGCGAGTTCGGGCTGGGGGACGCGGAGCTGGGGATGCACGAGTACGAGGCCGCGGAGATGAGTTACCGGAGTGCGGTGGCGCAGCAGCCGGAGCTTTGGCAGGCGCACAAGAATTTGGTGGTTGTGGAGGCGGCTCTGGGGCGGTGGGAGGAGTTTGAGGGGGAGCGGAAGATTCTGCGGCTGGCGCGCGAGCGGGGCGCACCGGGGATCAGCGCGGGGGAGAGCGATGTGATTGACAGCTTTACGGCGGGTGGAGCGCACTGGGTGGTGCGGGCGTACTTCCAGCCGCTGGGGCGGTCGCAGGCGCGGTATAACTTTGAGCGGTTTTCGCCGGAAGGGCGTGTGCTGGAGTATGTGTCGCTGGAGGATGCGGCGGCGGCGGTGGCGGCGCTGCAGCCGGGGGATGTTCGTATCGGCACAATGACAAAGGGAGGGCCAGCCAACTCGGCATCGGGGACGGCACTCTCTTTGAACTGGTACACCGGTGCCGCGCATGGGGTGATCCGCACGTACAGTGGGGGCGAGCCTCCGTATGAACGGCTTCGCGCGGAGGCGATGCACTGGATGAGGGAGCACCCTGCGCCCCCGGGAGCCAGGCGGTGACGGCGGAATGGGTCCGTGGCAGTGCGGTGTTTGAGTCATTTGGGAGAGGCGTCTAGAACGTGCAAAGGAGACATGCCGGGGGAAGCGCGAAGTGGTGGCGTGTGGCGCTGTGGGCGCTGCTGCTGAGCCCCGTGTTGTACCTGGGCGTCTGTTGTGTGCTGGGTATTGCGCTGGCGGAGAGTACGTTGCATATGCCGACGCAGCACGTGTTTTCGGAGGGGATGTTCCGGCTACGGATGGCGCGGCAGTTTGAGGCGGGGGTGCGTTCGGTTTCGGTGGATGCGGCGGATGGCGCGAAGTTGAGCGCATGGTGGGTGGTGCCGCGGCATCCGAACGGGCGTGCGGTGCTGCTGCTGCATGGCATTGGCGGGAATCGCGTGGATATGAGCGGATTTGCTGACATTTTCATAGCGCAAGGCTATGGCGTGCTGCTGCCGGACTCGCGCGAGCATGGGGAATCGGGTGGGCGGGTCGCGACTTTTGGTCTGCTGGAGCGGGAGGATGTGCGGCGGTGGACGGCGTGGGTACGGAGGGAAGCGCCAGGGTGTACCTATGTGCTGGGTGAATCCATGGGGGCCGCGATTGCCGTGGAGGCGACGGCCGTGACGCCGCAAATCTGTGCGGCGGCGGTGGAGGATCCTTTTGCGCGATTCCGGCCCGTGATTTATGAGCGGCTGGGGCACGAGACGGGGTTGGGGACGCCGTTCTGGCGTACGGCCGGGTGGCCGATGGTCCGTGTGGCGATTGGGTGGGCCCACCTGCGGTATGGGGTCTGGCTGCCGGATGCGCGGCCGGATGTGGCTGTGGCGCACTCCGAGGTGCCGGTGCTGCTGATGACGGGGACGGCGGACGACAACATTCCTATGCATCATGCGCAGGAGCTGGAAGCGATTTGCGGGAGCCGGTGTGCGCTCTGGGTTGTGCCGGGGGCGGGGCACGGGGGCATCTCCGGGGTTGCGGGGGCGCAGTTTGGGCACAGGATCCTGGTGTGGTTTCAAACGCACGATACGCCCGGGGCTGCGCCGGTGTTGCCGTATGCGCATGGGGATACGAAAGTAGCGGATGGGGTGGGATCGGCGATGTGGCGACCGGCGGTGGTGCGTGGGGTTGGGGCGGGGCGGTAGGGGTATTCCTACTCCTTTTTGTTCAAAGTCTTGAAATGAGGGACTTTAGGGGTGGACTTGGGAGTGTCTTAAGTTGCACCTTTTGTGGTGCGTGGGTCGTTCGGACAGGAGATCTTTGGGACGACGAACGACCGTGGCCGAGATGCTTCGAGGTAGAGAAGCTGGAAGGTCACGGGTCTGACGACCTTACCCGGCGGCTAAAGCCGATCCCTCGATGGGTCGGTTACGGCCCGGCTGAAGCCGGGCCCTGACGAAGCGTGGCCTTGGGGTGGGGACGCTGAGGACTGGAGTAGAAGGGGTGATGGCGAACAGCAGATCCCCTTCGGGGATGACAAACAAAGAGGCAAAGGCGACAGCAGATCCCCTTCGGGGGTGACAACCAAAAAAGGTCGTTCGGCTAGCGTTTTTAGAGCTTTCGAAAGCTTACTGGGGGAGTTGTCCGCGGATGGCGTCGTCGAGGGTGATGTTGTTTTTGTCGAGGAGATCGCCGAGGGCGTGGTCGAGGTCGATGCGGGCCTTCATGTAGTTTGAACGCGCGGCGATCTCGGTGGAGCGGGCCTGGGCGAGGTAGGCCTGGTCCTGGAGAACGGCCAGGTCGGTGGATTGGCCTACGGAGAGCTTGTCGCGCTCGGCATCGAGGAGCTGGGCCTGGTAGTCGCGGCTGGAGGAGGCTGCGCGGTAGGCGGCGTCGGCTGTTTGCAGAGCGACTACGGCGGTTTCTACGTCCTGGCGGACGCCCTGGGCTAGTTTCTCAGTGCGGGCCTGGACCTGGCGCACCTGGGCGATGTCGCGGGCGGCGTCGGCCTCATTCACGCGGTTGCGCAGAGGAAGGGTGAGCTGGATGCCGGCCTGGTAGATGGTGGAGACGCGGAGGCCGCCGAGGGCCAGCTGCTGGGGTGTGGTGGGGAGGCCGGTCCCGATGCTGCCCTGTTGCTCGTAGGGCTGCTCGCTGGAGCCGCGGGTCTCGATGTTGGCGTAGGCGTTGAGCTGGGCGAGGGCGTTGTTGTGGCTGGCGGCGGCCTGGATCTGGCCGGTCTGGATCTGGAGTTGGGCCTGGGCCAGGTCGGGGCGGCGGGCGAGGCCCTGCTGAATGAGGGCGGGGAGGTTGAGGGGTTCGAGCTCGGTGGGGACGATGATTTTGTCGGTGGGGACGATCTCGTCGAACTGGGCTACGAAGGCGGGGGAAGCGGTGCGGATGAGCTGGTTGCGGAGGATGATTTCCTCCTGCTTGTAGAGGCCCTGAGCCTGGGTGAGATCGAAGCGGCTGGAGCTTTCTAGGGCCTGGGCGCGGGTGAGCTCGATGGGGGCGAGGGTGCCTTCGGTGACCTGGTCCTGATCGTCCTGGCGCTGTTTCGTGGCGGCGCGGAGGGCTTCTTCCTTGACGGCTACGTTTTCGCCGAGGGAGACAAGGTCGTAGTAGAGACGGGAGATGCCGTAGACGGTTTCGAGGGATTGTTGTTCGAAGAGGAGGCGGGAGATGCGCTGGTTGGTGCGGGCGAGGCGGATGAAGCGGAGGTTCACGTCGCGACCGCGGCCGCGGAGGAGCGGCTGGGTGAGGGTGACGGAGGTGCTGGGGGTGGAGAAGGGGTCGAGCTGGCCGGCGGTGCCGTAGACGACCTGGGAGTCGTTGTTGGCGATGGCGGTGAGCTGGGCGCCGGTGGAGAAACCTTGGAGGTAGCC
>CAZZWG010000168.1:0-7390 GCA_964657685.1 Verrucomicrobia bacterium Tous-C9LFEB
GCGCAAGAATGGGAAGCATTGGCGGTGGGGAGCGGCTATGCTGGGGGGGATGGCTTCCGCGCTGGGCAGCACGATTGTGGAGATTACCGGCCTGCGTAAGGTGTACGCGGGCAAGCAGCCGGTGACGGCGGTGGATGGGATTGATCTGCGCGTGGCGGCGGGCGAGTTGTATGGCCTGCTGGGGCCGAATGGGGCGGGGAAGACGACGACGATCTCGATTGCGACGACACGGGCTGTGCCGACGGCGGGCGGTGTGCGGATTGCCGGGGTGGATGTGGTGGCGAGTCCGGCGGAGGCGCGGCGCTACATCGGGGTGGTGCCGCAGTACAACACGCTGGACCGGGCGTGTACGGTGGCGGAGAACATTCAGTTTCATTGTGCGTACTTTGGGATGAGCCGGGCGGAGGGACGGGCGCGGACGGCGGAGTTGCTGGAGCAGTTTCGGCTGACGGACCGGGCCAAGGCGTATCCGCAGCAGCTTTCCGGGGGATTGGCGCAGCGGCTGCAGATTGCGCGGGCGATTGCGCACCGGCCGAAGGTGCTGTTTCTGGATGAGCCGAGCGCGGGGCTGGATCCGCAGAGCCGTTTGGCGATGTGGGAGGCGGTGCGGGGACTGCAGCGGCAGGGCATCACGGTGGTGCTGACGACGCACTATATGGAGGAGGCCGATGAGTTGTGCGACCGGCTGGCCATCATCGATCATGGCAAGATTCTGGTGGAGGACACGCCGGCGGCGTTGAAGGCGAGTGTCGGGGGGGACAAGATCTATGAGTTGCGGCTGGGTTCCGGGGATCAGGTGGGGGCTTTGCGGACGGAATTGGAGCGGATGCCGGGCGTGACCAAGGTGGAGGATACCGCGGGCGGGTTGCGGGTGCTGGCGCGGGCGCAGGATGGCTTGCTGGCGCAGGTGGTGACGACGGCGAACGGCTATGGGTTGCGGGATGTGGCGACGGCGGAGCCTAGTCTGGAAACGGTGTTTATCCGGCTGACGGGGAGGGATTTGCGTGAGTAAGACGGGTGAGACGAGTCGGGCGCTGGGGTACAGCCGGGCGTTTGCGGGGCTGCTGCTGCGCGACCTGTATGTGCTGCGGCGGGAGGTGGTGCCGTTTGTTTTGCGTGTGGCGATGCAGCCGCTCTTGTTTGCGTTTGTGTTTACGTTTGTGATGCCGCATATGAGTGGGAACGCGGCCGCTATGTCGCCGATGGGGGGAGCGGCGGCGGGGAACGGTGGTGGGTTTGGGACGGTGATGCTGCCGGGGTTGATGGCGGTGGGCATCATGTTTTCGGGGATTGCGGCGGTGGCCCTGCCGCTGGCTACGGAATTCAGCATTACGCGGGAGATTGACGACCGGGTGATGAGTCCGTTGCCGGTGTGGGCGGTGGCGGTAGAGAAGGTGTGCTTTTCGGCGCTGCAGAGCCTCTTGGCGGCGGCGGTGGTGTTTCCCCTGGCGTATTACATTCCCACGATCCCGGTTGTGGCGCATGTCACGAGCTGGTGGATGCTGGCGGCGGTGTTGGTACTGGCGAGCCTGGTTTCCGGGGCATTGGGGCTGGTGATCGGGACGGCGGTGCAGCCGAAGCAGATTGGGTTGATCTTCGGGATTGTGGTGACGCCGATCGTGTTTCTGGGGTGTGTGTATTACCCATGGACAGCGCTGCGGAACTTGCGGTGGCTGCAGATCGGGATTCTGGTGAATCCGATTGTGTACTTCAGTGAGGGGCTCCGGTCAGCGCTGACGCCGGGGATCGGGCATATGGCGAATGGGTTAATCGTGGGAGCACTGGTTTTTTTTCTGGTTGTGCTGATGGGGGTAGGTTTGCGGGGATTCCGGCGGCGGGTTGTAAGTTAGCTGCCTTAGGATCGCGACGGCTCCCCGGCGAAGCCTCCGAAGCGAGCGAGCTTTGCAGCCGGTGGCAGGCATCAAAACGGGTCAGGGAGAGGAAGACCGCATGATTGTGGTTACAGGGGCCACAGGGCATTTGGGGCGACTGGTCGTGGAAGGACTCCTCGCGAAGTTGCCAGGCGCGCAGGTGGGCGTGAGCGTACGCGACCCGGAGAAAGCGAAGGATTTCGCAGAGCGTGGTGTTCGGGTGGTCCGGGCCGATTTTGGGGAACCCTCTTCGCTGGCGCAGGCTTTTGAGGGCGCTGATCAGGTTTTGCTTGTTTCGGTGAACAAGCTGGGGGAAGAGGCGATTCGGCAGCACGGCGAGGCTATTCGGGCGGCCAAGAGCGCCGGTGTAAAACGGGTTCTCTATACGAGTCATCAGGGGGCGAGCGCATCGTCAGCCGTTGCGTTTGCGCGCGATCACGCGGCGACGGAAGAACTGCTACAAAGTTCCGGATTGCCGTTCGTTTCTTTGCGAAACGGCTTCTATGCGGAATCGGCCCTGTATCAACTGGGCGGCATGCGCGCGACGGGGCGAGTTGCCCTGCCGGAAGATGGAGCAGTCTCCTGGACGGCGCGGGCGGACCTGGCGGAAGCGGCTGTAGCGGCGCTTACGGATCCGAGTCTATTCGACGGCGTCACACCGCCGCTTACGGCCGCCGAAGCTTTAGATTTCGCGAACGTTGCTGGGCTTGCCTCGCAAATCTTGCACCGAGAGATAACCAGAGTGGTTGTTGGTGCTGAGGAGTATCGTGCGGCGCAGCTTGCACATGGATACCCCGAGGTGATGGTGGGCATGCTTGAGTCGCTGTTTCGCGCGACGCGGGCGGGTGAGTTTGACGTGGTGGATCCGACGCTGGAGCGGGTTCTGGGGCGTAAACCGATGGAGATGCTGGACATTCTAAGCAGCTTTCTGTCAGGACAAGGCAGTACGCCAAGCTGAGCGCGACTCAGTGTAGCGGGGCCTTTTTGCTGAAGGGCCGAGCTTCTTTATTGATTTGACACCCTGGTCAGATGGTGAAGCGGCTTACCAGAAGTTGTAACTCGGAAGCCATTCCGGAGAGGGACTGCGCGGCGCCCTGGGTGCTGCTGGCTCCGGCACTGGTTTGTTCCGTGGCATGAGCTACTTTGGAGATGTTGTGCGCGATCTCGCTGGTGCCCCGTGCAGCTTCTGTCACGTTTCTTCCTATTTCATTTGTGGTGGCTGTTTGTTCTTCCACAGCGGTTGCGATGGTTCCTGAGATGTCATTGACCTGATTGATGATTTCACTCACCTCAGCGATGGCTCGCACGGCAGCTTTGGTGTCTGTCTGAATGGCATCGATTTTCTGGCCGATCTCTTCGGTGGCGCGGGCGGTTTCCTTTGCGAGTTCCTTGACTTCATTGGCGACCACGGCAAAGCCCTTTCCGGCTTCTCCGGCGCGCGCGGCTTCGATGGTGGCATTCAGTGCGAGGAGGTTGGTTTGCTGGGCGATGGCCGTGATGACCTTGATTACTTTGCCAATTTCCTGGCCGGAGACGCCGAGCTGGTTGATGGTTTTATTGGTTTCGTCGGCCATGGTGACCGCGGTTCTGGCGACGCGCGCGGCCTCCGAGGCGCTTCTTGAGATTTCGCGAATGGAGGCCAGCATTTCTTCCGCGCTGGCGGCCACGATGCTGACGTTGTGAGATACGTTTTCGCTGGAGGCTGTGGCTTCCCGTGCCTGGATCGCTGCGTCCTGGGAGCTTTCGCCCAATTGACGGCTGACTGCAGACAGTTCTTCCGAGGAGGTGCTTACGTCGATTGCTGTCTGTCCGATGCTGCCGATGCTCTCCCGAAATTTAGCGATGAGCTGTTTGAGCGCCGTAGCAATCTGGCCGGCTACGTTATCCCCGGTCACGGCGATGACCCGGGTCAGATCACCTCGGGCGGCCGCGGCGACATCGGCGAGGAGGCTGTCTACATCGCTTTGAAGTTTGACGGTAGCGGCCTTGCGCACCGTGACGTCCTGGGCCAGGTTAAGGATTTTGTAGACCCTTCCCGCGGTGTCTTTGATGGGGTAGTAGCGTGACTGGAACCAGAGCTCCCGCCCATCCCTGGCGAGGCGCTTGAACTCATCCGCCTGAAAGGTACCCTGGCCCAGCCGGGTCCAGAACTCACGGTACTGTTCAGAACTGCGTGTGGCCGCATCGACAAAGATGCTGTGATGGCGTCCCTTGATTTCATCGAGGGAGTACCCGACGGTGTTGAGGAAGTTTTTGTTTGCGAACAGGATTGAGCCGTTGAGATCGAATTCGATAGTCAGAACGGCAAGACTGATGGCAACGAGTTGCGCGGCCGCGTCTGCGCCGGCGAGAGCCTGTGCCTTGCGTTCGGTGATGTCGGTCGCGAACTCAAGGATTTTGTAAGTCTTTCCGTCGCGACCGAGGATTGGACAAAAGGAGGCCTGGATCCAGATTTCGTCCCCGTTTTTCCGGATTCTGCGCGACTCGGTTGTGACCGGCTCGCCCCTGTTGATGCGCGCCCAGATGTCCCGGTTTTCGGGACTTTGCTCGTCTTTGACGTCGAGAAAGATACTGTGGTGACGCCCCTGAAGTTCCCCGAGGCTGTAACCCGCGATTTGCAGGAAGGCTGGGTTGGCTGTCGTGATTGTGCCATCAAGGCCAAGTTCGACGAAGGCCTGTATGTTGCTGAGAGCGTCGAATGTTGCCTGCAGGTCATGCGTTTTGTTGAAGCCGGCATGAGAGGATCCGCGTTCATCCTGCTTGACTTCCGTGTGGAGAGTAACAGGCCTTACAGGGGAGGTGCTTTTCCTCCGGATGACGCCGACTGGCTGCGCACGCATGGGCTTTCCTTTAACAAAGACTCTTCGAGGTCGCGTGTCGGAACGACAAGCGTTTCAGGTACTCGATTGGGGATTGCGGGGGCCCGGAGGTAAACGCCACGTTGCGTTCCGTACAAGGGTAAGCGTGAAGACGGAAGTGCCGCTCACTTAGTTTTATCGGCAGTTATGCGTGTTTGTTGATACGTCTCAAGTTGCATTAGCGTGCACTAAGGCATCAGCAACATTGCGTAAGCGTCTAAGTTAGGACAGTAGCTGTCCTAAGTTAGAGAATGATGAGAAGGATGCGAGGTCTCAGCTTCCGAGGTGGATTGCTGAAGGCTTTGTTAACTTAGGCTCAGGTGGACTTATTCGGCTGCGACAGTGTATTGGGGGGCGGTGGGAAGGTCGCGGGCGCCGTGGCCTAGTTTTTCGGCGAGGTCTGCAGCGATGACAGCGCCGTGGAAGCGGCCATTCTCTATGAAGACTTCGTTGGTGCGCTCACCGGCTACGACGACGCCCGCGACATAGAGGCCAGGAACGTTGGATTCGAGGGTGTCTGGTTTGAAGATGGGGCAGCGGGCGTTGTCCGGGTCGAGATGGACGCCGAGGGACTCGATGAAGGCGAAGTCGGGGTGATAGCCGGTGAGGGCGAAGACGAAGTTGTTCGGGAGGGTGCGTTCGCCTTCGGGGGTGCGGAGGGTAACGGTGTCCTGGGCGATGTTTTCGACGGTGGTGTTGAAGTACGCGGCGATTTCACCGTTCTTGATGCGGTTCTCGATGTCTGGCTTGATCCAGTACTTGATGTGGCGGTGCAGTTCGGCGCCGCGGTGAACCAGGGTGACGCGGGCGCCGTGGCGGTAGAGTTCGAGGGCGGCGATGGCGGCTGAATTCTTGCCGCCGATGATGAGGACGTCCTGGGCGAAGAAGGGGTGAGGCTCGTTGTAGTAGTGGGCGACCTTGGGGAGGTCTTCGCCGGGGATGCCGAGGTGGTTGGGAAGGTCGTAGTAGCCGGTCGAGACGATGATCTTGCGGGTGCGGTGGGTCTGGGTGCGATTGAAGCGATCGGTGGTGTGGACCCGGAAGTCGCCGTCGTGGCCGGTGAGACCGGTGACGCGCTCATACTGGCGGACGTCGAGCTGGTAGTGCTGGGCGACCTTGCGGTAGTACTCGAGGGCTTCGGCGCGGGTGGGTTTCTGGTTGGAGCTGGGGAAGGGAATGTTGCCGATTTCGAGGAGCTCCGGCGTGGTGAAGAAGGTCATGTTGGCCGGGTAGTGGAAGAGCGAGTTGGTGAGGCAGCCCTTGTCGACGAGAAGGACGTCGAGACCCTCATTCTGGGCGTCGATGGCGCAGGCGAGGCCGGTGGGGCCTGCGCCGATGACGAGGACGTCGTGAAGAGGATCGCTCATAACTCTATGGTAAACGAGCGGTGATTTTACCCGGGTATAGCAGGGATGCATGTGCGGACGCATGTTGATACCCCGGTAGAAGAACTGCAGCGACTTACTGGTTGCATTCGGACTGTGCCATCGGCATCATTCCGTGGATCGATGCAGCAGGGACGAAGCCCTCGAAGAAACCCTTGGGTCCCCGTGCTTTTTGTGTTTTCCATGACAACAGGGAGAGAAGTGTAGGCATCTGAACATATCGATGCCACGAAATTTGGCAGCTCAATTGTTGATTTGGCTCACGATTCCCGGAGGTCGGGACGAGGTACTTCTACGCGCTGTTGCAGCTCTCCGGAGAGAGGGTGCCAGCGCTTCCATGCGGTGAGGTGAGAGATGGGAAATGAATTGAGAGACATGCGACGCGCTTCGATGATGCCGGTCGCGGTGCTGGCGGTTTGTGGCTTCGGTGCAGTGGGCAACATGGCCGCGGCGCAGCAGTCTCCGGACAACTCGGGTGTGAACAAGGGTCAGCATGTGACGGCGGACTCACAGCACACCGGGGCCGGCGACCGGGAGATGACGGCGAAGATTCGTCGTTCCATTGTGGGGGACAAGACGTTGTCGACCTATGGTCATAACGTCAAGATCATCACGAAGGATGGAGCGGTGACGTTGAAGGGGCCGGTGCACTCGGATGCAGAGAAGCAGAATATCGAGTCGAAGGCAGCCGCGGTTGCCGGGCAGGACAAGGTAACGGATCAGCTCACAGTGAAGTAAGTGACGGTATGTAGCGGAGCAGGGCAGCCTTGCCAATGGGTAGGGTGCGGTTCCGACGGGCGCAACAAAGTCAGGCAGGACGTGTACGGAGGTTTAGTATGGCAGGCAAAAATACGGCAGCATTTGGCATTTTCCCGAACCGGGCAGCGGCAGAGGCAGCGGTGGACCGGCTTTCGGCGGCTGGTTTCTCACACGATGATGTTTCGGTTCTGATGGCCGATCAGAAGGGTTCACGCGACTTTGCCGCGGAGAAGAACACGAAGGCTCCGGAGGGTACGACGACCGGCGTGACGGTGGGCGGCGCGGTCGGCGGCACGCTGGGTCTGATGGCGGGTCTGGGTGCGCTGGCGATCCCCGGTGTGGGACCGCTGATTGCCGCGGGTCCGATCATGGGCGCGCTGGCGGGTCTGGGTGTTGGCGGCGCGGTCGGCGGGTTGGTTGGAGCGCTGGTGGGGTTGGGCATTCCGGAGTACGAGGCGAAGCGGTACGAGGGTCGCGTGAAAGACGGCGGGATCCTGGTGTCGGTGCATTGCGAAAG
>CAZZWG010000169.1:0-5596 GCA_964657685.1 Verrucomicrobia bacterium Tous-C9LFEB
TATCCGCATATCTACCTTTCTACTTTCCAGGCTTCTATCTCGAAACCCGTGCAACCAAATCTAAGAGCTACAAGAGCAGCAGTTGTCGGAGGCCGGACCGTGTAGCAGAGCAACCTTTGTCATGCCCTCGACGAACCTCAGCCTACGCACACGAATCATTAGTGAAATGACCCAAACGGGTGAGTCGCTTCACAGAGGTGGAGGTCACGTGACCTTAGGGTGGACGTAATGATTACGCCGGTTTTCGACTGGAAGGTATCAACGCGTACCGGTAACCGGAACCCCATTCGGGGTTATCAAACTTTAGTAATGAAG
Source organism: Verrucomicrobia bacterium Tous-C9LFEB (assembly GCA_964657685.1). Classification (GTDB taxonomy): domain Bacteria; phylum Acidobacteriota; class Terriglobia; order Terriglobales; family Acidobacteriaceae; genus Granulicella. The sequence continues at coordinate 316 of CAZZWG010000169.1, forward strand.
CAGGGTCAGGCACCAAAATCCATGTCACCCCGCGCTCTTCTGCGCGCTTCCCCGCCGATGGCCTGGCCTGCCGAGAAATCCCTTCCTATGAAGGGAAGTTTCGCTTCGGGAGAAAGGTAGAGACTCTAACTTAAGCGCGCCCGCCACCCAGGCAAGGTAACGGGCGCTGCTTCGCTTTAGTTATCGAACTTCTTTTGTAAGCGCGTCCGCAGCATTGCCGGCCACGACCCAACTCGCTGACCCAGCCACAACGGCCTCATCTTCAAACCAGAGAAACCCGAAGTCATCGATGCACTCAGGAAAGTCCGGTTTGATCACAATGTAACCCGGAATCACCGCGCCCGGATATACGAGTTATCGCCTCGATTATTGCTGTAAGTCTTCGTCTTCGAAACCGTGCCAACGCCCGCAACATAGGATGTGCTCGAAACCGGGTGCGTGCCCAGGATGTAGTTCACCGCCCGCAGCGTATACTCCGGCCCCACAAGCTCCGGAAACGCCTCATGCAAGAAGTACATCCGGATCGCCATATCCACCACCGCGCCCGATCCACCCCACGTCCGCAGACTCGGGGGCACACCGAACGGCGTAGCGGCCATCTGCTTGTCCATCGCCGCGGTAGACCTTCACCGCCGCCCGTATCGGCATCGGAGGCACACGTCGTCAAAGTCCAGCAAACTTTTCTCCCTAAGCGTGGGAAAGTGGTATACCGAGAGGGCGGCGACGGGTCCACCCCGTATACCTTCAAACTGTAGTGGTATTCCTGTGCTGTTCTAATCGGAACGCTGAGAGGCAGAGCCCTTCTACCCTCGGGGTCTTGCTCGGAGACAAGCTTGTTTCAGCCGGAGTCCTACACGCTCACCCTTTTGTTCATGATCATCAGCATGTTCTGCTGGGGATCGTGGGCCAACACCCTGAAGCTTTGCCCAGGGTTTCGTTTTCAGCTATTTTACTGGGACTACGTGATCGGGCTCATCGTCGGAGCGCTTGCGCTTGCGCTCACCCTGGGCAGCATGGGCACTGCTGGAAACTCCTTCTTGGCCGATCTATCCCACGCCGATGCCCACCATGTCTGGCTGGCGGTCGCTGGCGGTGCCGTTTTCAACATTGCCAATCTCCTGCTCGTAGCAGCGATTGAGATTGCCGGCCTGGCGGTTGCCTTCCCGGTCGGCATCGGCTTAGCCCTGGTGTTGGGGGCAGTAACCAGCTATCTGATTGCTCCGGCGGGCAAGCCTTCGCTCCTCTTCGGGGGCATCTTTGTCGTGGTTCTGGCGATCGTCTGCGATGCGGCGGCCTATCGCATGCGGGAACGCCAGAAAGGCGTCACCACCCGAGGCGTAGTTCTCAGCCTGATCGCCGGCGCCCTCATGGGCAGCTTCTACCCCATCGTGTCGAAATCCATGACCGGTGCACACGCCTTGGGACCCTACGCATCATCGTTCTGGTTCACCCTCGGTGCTGCCCTGTGCTCCCTTGCCGCGAACACACTCCTGATGCGATATCCCCTGGATGGCCGCGAACCCGTGTCATTCGCCGGGTACCGGCAAGCGCCAGGATCGTGGCATCTTTGGGGGGTGCTTGGTGGTGCGATCTGGTGCACCGGCGCCGTGCTGAACTTCGTCGCTTCGCGAGCGCATTTCGTCGGACCAGCGGTCTCGTATTCCATCGGGCAAGGAGCGACCATGATCTCGGCCGGTTGGGGAGTCTTTGTCTGGAAAGAGTTTGCCCATGCCCCGCGACGGGCGAAGGCAACGCTCGCTTGGATGTTTGTTCTGTTTCTGTTGGGCCTGACCGCGATCGCGCTTGCCCCCGTCCTCTAGTAGTCCAGCCTCAGTGGAAAAATCACATGCAAAGCAAAAAAAAGCCGATCGTGGTGGTGGGCAGTATCAATGCAGATTTCGTAGTCACAGCCGAAAGGATCCCATCTCCCGGTGAAACACTCAAAGGGAACGACTTTCAGGTTCACTTCGGCGGTAAGGGTGCGAATCAAGCGGTCGCGGTAGGGCGTCTGCAGCATCCCGTGGAGATGATCGGGATGGTTGGCACCGATCAGTTTGGGCCGCTTCTACGCGAGGGCTTACGCGCCGCAGGGGTGGGAATCCAAGCAGTCGAAAGTGTCGAAGGTCCCTCCGGCGTAGCGACGATCTCTGTCGCACACACGGGAGAAAACGCCATCATCATCGTTCCCGGCGCGAACGGAAAGGTCACTCCGGACTTCCTTGACAAGCATCGTCAGTTGATTCGCAATGCCGGGGTGGTTCTCACCCAGCTAGAGATCCCGAGCGAGACGGTGGAACACCTCGTGCATCTGTGCGAGCAACACCATGTGCCCATCATCCTCGATCCCGCGCCAGCGCGCATCCTTCCGGCAAGCGTGCTCAAACGTGTGCAGTGGTTCACTCCGAACGAGACGGAGGCTGGTTTCTACCTCCAGCACGCCAAGGGTATTGCCGCCGCAGAGCCTGAACAAATCGCCATCGCGTTGCATGACTTGGGTTTGCGAGCCGTAGCACTGAAGCTCGGTTCGAAGGGGGTGCTGCTGTCCAACAGCGGTCGCGTCCATAGGGTTCCGGGCTTCAAAGTTGACGCTGTCGATACAACCGCGGCAGGTGACGCGTTCAACGGAGCATTTGCGACTGGACTCATGTCAGGCATGCCAGAGGCCGAAGCAGCCACTTTTGCCTGTGGTGCCGCTGCCTTGTCGGTGATGCGTCAGGGAGCCCAGGCGTCCCTGCCTACCCTCCAGCAGGTGCAGGCGTTTCTGACCGCAAACCCGCCAGATGCGCGAGATTCCTCAGTCCGCGGAGGCCTTCCGGCGCATGAACGCCAGGAGACTCCTCACCTGTTTCGAGTCTAGTGCTGGTACCGTACGACGCAGAGCGGCTACGGACAGCACGGCGCGATCCTGCTCACAACGCGGACCGCCAACGCCGTCCGATCACTCCCGGCGCAAGCGACGTTCTACGCAGATTTCGTCGGTGCGGCTTAGAAACCTCGGCAGCGGCACTCGGACCCGCACGAAGACGTCCTTCTCCCGCGGAAAGGTCGATATGACGAGGTGCCAGGAACTTCTCGGCCATAAGCGAATTCGAGTCGCTCTCCGCTTTACCCACTTTGCTCCGCAGCACCAACCGCAAGCAGTTCACCGCCTATGGGATACTGAACTAGCACCAGGGCCACTTCACACCAAAACTGACACTGACGTTTGTGTGCAGCCTGAGGTGCAGACAGAACGCATCAACTAAGTCGTTCCTTCGACGACGTAGACCCCCACGGGCCTATAGCTCAATTGGTTAGAGCAGCGGACTCATAATCCGTTGGTTCCAGGTTCAAGTCCTGGTGGGCCCACCATCTACTCAACGGCCAAACCGCTCCCCCGCTCCGCACGAATCCTCTCCGCCAGCCTGCGCAACCGCCCATCCCGCGCCAGCTCCTCCAGAGTAACCGCGGACCGCCGGCTCCAGCTCGGGTACTGCGCCGGCATGCTGGCCGGCAGATTCACCTGCTCCGCTTCTTCCACGATGTCTTCCAGCTGCGCCATCATCAGCACGGCGCCGGTTCGCGCCAGAAAGCGGTGCGCAGCCTCAATAAACTCGTCCGTCACCGGCCAGCTCTTTCCCTCCAGCAAGCCCTCGTCGCGAAACATCTCCAGCATGGCCTCGCGATCCATCTCCCGCTTCCTCCGCGTGGCCGCAACATTCTCTTTGCTGATAAAGCCAAGCCGCTCCCGCAAATCCAGATCCACCTCTTCCCACCAGCCCCGCAGCGTCGGCAGGTCATGGTTGCTCGCCGCGCTCAGCGCCAGCCGGTAGTAACTGCTGCGCTGCACATACCCGCCGCCCTTCTCCTCTTCTTCCAGCAGCAAAACCTTGTAGCTCAGAATGCGCGCCTCCGCCATCCGCTTACGAAAGCCCGGCGGCACCGTACCCAGGTCTTCGCCCACCACCAGGCAGCGGTTCCGGTGGCTCTCCAGCGCGATGATCCCGACCAGATCCTCTATCGGGTACTGCACATAGCCGCCATCCCGCGGCGTCCCCCCACGCGGAATCCAGTACAGCCGTTGCAGGGCCATCGCATGATCAATCCGTAAGCCACCCGCGTGGCGCATGTTTGACCGCAGCAGCGCGATAAAGCTGCGATAACCCTCTTCCCGCATCCTCTGCGGATGGAACGGCGGCAGCACCCAGTTCTGCCCAAAGGTATTCAGAATATCCGGCGGCGCCCCCACCTCGGCCATCCCAACCATCACCCCGGGGTTGCTCCAGACCTCCGCGCCGGAGGGATTCGCCCCCACCGCCAGGTCACGGTAAATCCCCACCGCCATGCCCTCGCACGCCGCCTTCACCGCCCCTAGCTGTTCGTCCGCAACCCACTGCAGCCACAGCTGATACCGCACCAGGTCCGCATGCGCACGCCCAAACTCCTCCACCCCGGAGGACCCCGCATCCTTCAACGCCTCGGGCCACCGTCCCGAATCGCGAAAGCCGGAATCCTGGTCGACAAGGTGCTCCCGAATCGCGGCATACACACAGCTCAACCGCAGAAGCTCGTCGCAGCTCCCCTGAAACCGTTCAAAAGCCTCCTTACGCTCGGCGCTCCCGCTACTCTCAAACTCCGAGAACAGCGATCGCAGCAGAGGCAGCTTCAGCGCCGCGACTTCGCTGTACGCAACCATTCCAGCTGCGCGCGCCCGCTGCAAACGCTCCCCAAACTCCGGCGCAGCGACTAATCCCTTCCCCTGCTCCGAAGTCCCAAACTCCGGTATCGCTTCTACATCGATATTCAGCACGTTCAGCAGATTTCGGCTCAGCGGCGAGTAAGGACTAGCCTCCTCCGGCAGGTCCGTAAACATCCCATGCAGCGGGTTCACTCCCACCGCGTCGCCGCCCTCTGCCTTCACCAGCTCCACCAGGCCACGCAGATCCGAAAAGTCCCCAATGCCCCAGTTCCGCTCCGAGCGCAGCAAATACACCTGCGCCGCAACCCCCCAGAACCGCCCCCGCCCGCTCCCTGCCGGCGTCTCCTCTTCAGCGTCTTCGCCCGGCAACCAACACCGTCCGGGCGTCACAATCACAGAAGCCTCCGCGCCTGGGTAGCCCTGCAGCGAAAGCCGGTGGTAGCCCTGCGGCAGATCCGCGGGCAGCACCAGCAAACGACGCTCAATCCGGACGCCGTCAATATCCGCCGAATGAACCTGGCCCAGCGCTCCAAAAGACGCCTCTCCGTGCAGATCTCCGCCCCCCTCCAGCTCCACAGTCCATCGCAGCGCATGATCGCCCAC
>CAZZWG010000169.1:5696-7338 GCA_964657685.1 Verrucomicrobia bacterium Tous-C9LFEB
GCAGATCTCCGCCCCCCTCCAGCTCCACAGTCCATCGCAGCGCATGATCGCCCACCGGCAGATGCACGGGCACGGCTAAATCCTTTCCCTCGTACAGCACCACGCACGAAGGCAAAACACGCGTCCACTCCCGGCGGTCTAACTCCGCCAAAGTCGCCTGCGCCTGCGCCTCATCGTCAGCCGCCAGCTCCATCGCTTTCAGCAGCGCCCGCTTCTTCTCCGGAGACGTCTGCTGCCGCTGCCCCAGCGCATCTACAAACTCCGACTCAATCCCAACCCAGTCCGACAGTGCATCCAGAGCAAGTCCCATTCCCCACACAACCCTTCCGCGGTATCGCCTGCTTTGGATGCCGGGAAAGGAAAGGGAGCCTTCCAGGACCATCGAGAGCAACCTCCCCACGCAAAGGCGGAAGCCCCTGGCTACGCGCTGACCCACCACGGCACCCCTTTCCCACAGGAACACCGCTTCCCCTCCTCCGTACCCGCTTTTCCACGCTGGTCACCGCAGCCGATCCCCGGTAGCCTTGAATCTGCAACTTCAGTTGCACACGACCAAAGCAGTCCAGACCCGCAAGCCCTCCAAAACCGGCGAAAAAGCCCAGGAATCCCAAAGAGCCCCGCCGAACCCTTGGGAACCCGGAAGGCCAACACTATATCTAGTGGGTTTTCCACTTGACCAGCCCCACGGGTGGCGCTACCTTCAAGTTCTCCCCGGAACATCAATCCACCGGGACGCCGCAACGTACGCAGACTGGCTTCCATCAACACCCTTCGGCATACGGACAAATCTCTTCCCCAAATCGCTCTGCCTCACGCCTGCAGCACCCCCGGCCCCACCCGCCGGCAACTCACCCGATCCACGAAAGGTCCACTCCGCCATGGCCGAAACGCTCACCCAAACCGCCCCCGCTGCCGCCTCAACCCCCTCCACCACACCCCAGCAGCAGTCGGGCGCAAAAGGTCTGCGCTTCAGCCGCCACTTCACCAAACCCAACGTCTCCCCCTTCGACGAAATCACCTGGGAGCGCCGCGACGCCGTCATCCAGGACTGGAAGGGCAAGCTCATCTTTGAGCAGAAAAACGTAGAAGTCCCCAGCACCTGGTCCATGACCGCCACCAACATCGTCGCCAGCAAATACCTCCACGGCCGCGTCGGCTCACCCGAGCGCGAAGACGGCGTCCGCGCCCTCATCACCCGCGTCGCCGAATCCATCCGCGACTGGGGCCTCCGCGACGGCTACTTCGCCTCGCAGGACGACGCCACCGTCTTCTTCAACGAACTCACCCACCTCCTCGTCAACCAGAAAGTTGCCTTCAACTCCCCCGTCTGGTTCAACGTGGGCTGCGACCGCCTCGAGCCCAACTCCGACGCCCACAACTGGCACTGGGACTCCGCCAAGAATCAAACCGTCTTCAGCAAGACCGGCTACTCGAAGCCCCAGTGCTCCGCCTGCTTCATCAATTCCGTCAATGACTCTCTCGACAGCATCCTCACCCTCGCCAAAACCGAAGGCATGCTCTTCAAATGGGGCTCGGGCGCCGGCTCCAATCTCTCCTCCATCCGCGGCAGCATGGAACTCCTCTCCGGCGGCGGCACCGCCTCCGGCCCCCTCAGCTTCATGCGCGGCTTCGACGCCTTCGC
>CAZZWG010000170.1:0-7246 GCA_964657685.1 Verrucomicrobia bacterium Tous-C9LFEB
CACTTCCCCTTCCCGCCTTCGCCACCATCGCCCCCTCGGCCGGTCCGCCCATCCGCCGCCCCAGCGGAAGTCCAAGCAGCAATCCCACCATGCACCCCGCCAGCACCCCACTCCCCCCCACCGCATACATGTGCCGGCGCTGCACCGAGCCTTCCTGGCCCTCGGAAGTCCTCTCCCATCGCGTGCGCACCGGTTCCGCTTCCACCCTCGGCGCAATCGACGAAAAAGACCGCACCGGCCCCCTGGAACCAAATGCTTCCCCATCCGCCGCCAGCGCCAAAGCCTTCGCCAGCTTGCTGCCCCCTCCTCCACCCCTAACTTTGTCCACCGGCTCCCCTCGCCCAAGGCCATCCTCAACCCTCTCCGTCCTCTCAGCCTCCGCATACCCGCCGGCGAAGCTCTCCTCCCGCGCCGGCCGTGCCTCCACGACAAAGCTGAACAGCTCCTGCACAGGCTCTTCCAGCCCCGGCGCATACGCCAGCACAGCATGATCCTCCCCCGCCGCCGCCGCCAGCAACAACCCCAGTACCTCCAGGTAGCTGACCTCCCGGTCCTCCGCAAACAGAATCCCCAGCATCGACCGGAGATCCCCCCGCAGCCCGTCACTCCTCGATCGCAACCGTGCCGCAAGCTCCCCTACCGCTTCGCAGCGGCTCACCTCCACCCCGTGCCGCAGCAGTAAGATCTGCAGCTCCGTTACAAAGCCCGGAAACTCCCGCGCCACCGCACCGACTTTGGAAAACAGAATCGCACTTCCCACAGAGGCCATCTCCCAGGAGCCATCACGGGCCACTCACGCACAGGGCCAACGAACTCCCTGTCGCAATTTGCTACACCCGCTGCGATCATGCACCACCCGGAAGGCAAGTGCACCGGGAAATTCAGCGCAGGAACCCCGACCTCAACCCCCACTCACGCGGTCCCGCACCCTCTACGACCCTAAACACTCCCAGAAACTGGCCTCCTGCCAGGCCGCCGCCCGCACCAACCAACACCCACGCCTCCGTGAGTCCCGGCACCCTGAGCCCCCGGTACCCACGCTAGTCCAGATCAAAATCCCGCAACGGCTTGCCGGCCATCGGCGTCTCTTTCGCCTTCTTCAACGCCTCAGCGAACTTCTTTTCCAGCACATCGTCCCGGTTCTTCTCCGCCTGAACAGATTGCGCGAAGATCGAATCCCGCCGCGCTTCCTGCTCCTTCACCGCCCGCGCCGCTGCACCAAGATCCTCAAACGTCTTCTTCCGCGGTGCCGGCGTATACCCGATCACCGCCCGCGTCACCGGATCCACCTTCAACACCGCCCCACAGTCCGGACAACTCACCTCAAACGCCTGATCACTCAATCCCATGCAAAACCCCTCGACCGCCATTCTAAACCGGCACCCATGCCCGACGGAGGGATCTGGTCCAGCACCGCCTGTCATCCCGCAGACGACCTGCCATTTTCAGGGCAGCGCCCAACCCTCACATCCACAACACCCGATGCCCGGGACACTCCTGCCCCGCATGTTCCACCAGCCTCTCCGCCAAACCCTCCCCGAACTTCGCCAGGTAATACACCCCCGCCACCAACCGCTCCTGCAAGTGCTCCTCGGGAAACAGGTTCAACATCAACAACCCGGCCTGCTTCCGCAAAGATCCCACCCGCTCCACCTCAAACCGCGCCGCCATCCGCCGCAGCCGGTTCATCTGGTACCGCATCTTGCTCGCACTCACCCCCGCCGCCCGCCCCAGCTCCGGACTCAACGACCCCATGTAGTCCAACAACGCCCCCAACTCCCCATCCAGCGCATTCCCCGCTGCAGCCAGCTTGCGCTTGCCTTCAATCGGCATCGCCCGCGCGCCCAGCCGCACCGTCATCTCCTCGGCCGTCTTCGCCCCCAGAACACCCAAAAAATCCACCTCATGCCGAGCCATCACCGCCGCAACCGCCGGCTCCACCAATGTCGCAGACAATCGCGGCAGCACCGGCGTCACCCGGCCCAGCAATCGCTCGTAAACCACCGCCGACTGCGCAAAGTACGCGATCTCCGCCGGCCCGCCCACATACGCCGCGGTCGGTAGAATGGCATCCTGCATCACCGGCCGAAGCAGCGCATTGGGGCTCAACCGCTCCGGCTCCCGCTCCAGAACCTCCAGCAACTCCGCTGTCGTAAAGCTCTTCGCCCCAGCCTTCCATCCGTCTTCCGCCACACGCCGCAAAGCCCGCCGCTCCCCACCCTCCACCAGGAACAGCAGACTCATCCCCGTCGCAACCTTCACCTGCGCATGGTACCCAGCCCTTTCCAACTCCGCCGACCGTTCCACCAGCGCCTTCTCCAGCGCATCCGCATCCTCCAGCGCCGACCGGAGAACATCCTTCCCCAACTCATGGAACGGCCTCCCCGCCGCGTCCATCACCACCAGCCCCTGTTCCGCAAAAACGTGCGACAGCAGCCGTCCCATCCCGCTCGCCAGCGTCGCCGTGTACCCCTCGTGATCCGCATACGCGTCCCGAAGCACCTCGCACACCGGCGCAAACGCCAACAACTCCTCTGCCCACGCCAACGCCGGCTCGGCCACCTGACCCGTCCGCAGATCCCCCACCGGCAAAGCCTGCCCGGCGGTCCCCAGTCCCATCTGCGTACTCTCCACGCCCGCCTTGCCCAGCAGATGGACCTGGTCCACCTCCGCCAGATCGTGATCCTCCGTCGCCAGCCAGAACACCGGCACATGCGCCCGCCCACTCACCCGCGTCGCATCCGCCGCCTTCCGCACCGCCGTCGCCGCCTTCAGCAACGTAAGCAGCGGCCCCCCAAACAACCCAACCTGCTGCCCCGTCACCACCGCCGCGGCCCCCGCCCGCAGCCGCTCAATATTCTCAAGAGCCGCAGCACCCGCCGCAAACCCGGCAGCCTGCGCCTTCAAAGCATCCGCCAGCCGCTCCCGATGCTCCTCACGCAAGTGAGGCGCCGTTCGCGCCCAATCCATGCGAAACGGATCCGCCGGATACCACCGCCGCATCTGCTCGACCGTCCCCCGGTCCGTCGCCTCCGCGTAGTCACGAAACAACGCAGACGTTCCCGGCAGCGCCGACATGGGGTAACACTCCGCCTGCATATGCCGCCTCCGCCCGTCTCCTGAAAATGCTCGCTCTAACGCTCGTTGGATGCTACGGCCAACGCCCCGATGCACAAAGCGCACACCCGCCGCCGTCATGTACTGTGAACGTCATGGCGACCGCACACAAACGTTCCCAGCCTAAAGCCTCCACGCCCACTCCCACAAAAGCGCAACAGCCCGCCCCTGCCGCCCCAAAGAAGCTCACCGGCAAAGCCCAGGTCCTCGAGTCCAAAGAGGTCTACCGCGGCCCGGTCTTCTGGGTCACCCACGACACCGTCCAGGAACCCGGCAACGTCCACGCCACCCGCGACGTCGTCCGCCACAACGGCTCCGTCGTCATCCTCGCAGTCGACACAAAATCTAATCCCGCCGACCCCGGCATCCTCCTCATCCGCCAGTACCGCCACGCCGCCGATAAGTTCCTCCTCGAGCTTCCCGCCGGCCGCATCGAGCCCGGCGAAAAACTTATCCCCGCTGCCAAGCGCGAGCTCGCCGAAGAAACCGGCTACACCGCCAAACGCTGGTCCAAACACGTCACCTACTTCGCCTCCCCGGGCTTCGTCGCCGAAGCCATGAATATCCTCTTCGCCGAAGACCTCACCCTCGGCCAGGCCACACCCGAAGAAGACGAAAAAATCGACATCCTCATGACCCCTCTCTCCGAAGTCATGCGCCTCATCCACGCCGGGAAGATCGAGGACGGCAAAACCCTCATCGGCGTCCTTCTCTACCAGTCCCTCCACGCAAAATCGTGATATCTCTGTCCCAAATTGAAACAGTTTTCCTTCCCATCAACCCCAGAGTGGCAGCCCCGATGTAGCCCGGAAACTTTTCGCTCGGAAACCGCATCCCGTTGACATACCTGGGAGGATCAAGGCGCAAGGCCAGCCGAGTTCAACGCTTCCAGGTAGTTTGGAGAGCGTAATGGCACAGTACAAAGGCACCGTGAAGTGGTTTAACAACGCAAAAGGCTACGGCTTCTTGGGCCGTGACGAGGGTCCGGACGTCTTCGTCCACTACTCCTCCATCCAGAGCAGCGGCTTCAAGAGCCTCAACGAGGGCGATCCCGTCGAGTTCGACGTGATCCAGGGAACCAAGGGCCCCCAGGCAGACCAGGTCATTCTGCTGAAATAAGTACGAATCCTTTTCGGCCCTTCCCCAAGCGCCGTCTGCCCCGGGCAGATTGGCGCTTATTCTTTTCCCAATGGACAACATCACCCTCGCCCGCCTGCTCGACGAAACGGCGGCCCTCCTCGAGATCGACAATGCCGACCCCTTCCGCGTCCGCTCCTACCGCCGCGCCGCCGAAGCCGTCGAGCAACAGACCACCCAGCTCGAAACCCTCACCCGCCCCGACGCTGACCCCAAAGCCCTTCTCTCCATCGGGGGCATCGGCAAAGGCATGGCCGCCAACATCCGCGACCTCGTCGCCACCGGCACCATGCCTCTTCGCGAAGAGCTCCTCACCCGCTACCGGCCCTCCATGCTCACCCTCCTCAAACTCCCGGGCATGGGACCCAAAACCGTAGCGCTCATCTATTCCGCCCTCGGCGTCGCCGACATCGACGCCCTCGAAGAAGCCGCCAAACGCGGCGACCTCCTCTCCCTCCCCCGCATGGGCCAGAAATTCACCGAGAAGCTCCTCAAAGGCATCGAGGACCACCGCAAAAACACCTCCCGCTTTCGCATCGACGTCGCCCGCTCCCACGCCGAACGCATCAGCGAACTCATCCGCGAGTTCCCCGGCATCGACACCATCACCCCCGCAGGCTCCCTCCGTCGCGGCAAAGAATCCGTCGGCGACCTCGACCTCCTCGTCACCGGTCCAGCCTGCGAACCCGACGTCGTCGCCGCTGCCGTTGAACATGTAGCCGCCCTGCCCTTGATCGACAAACTCCTCGCCAAAGGCCAGAACAAGGTCTCCTTCACCCTCCGCAACAACCTCCAGGTCGACGTCCGTCTCCTCCCCCGCGCCAGCTACGGCGCCGCCCTCCAGTACTTCACCGGCAGCAAGCACCACAACGTCACCCTCCGCCAGCGGGCCATCAAGCGCGGCTACACCCTGAGCGAGTACGCCCTCCTCCGCCTCGAAGACAACCACGTCATCGCCTCTGCCTCCGAGCAGGAGATCTACAACGCCCTCGACCTCGACTACATCCCGCCCGAACTCCGCGAAAACTGCGGTGAACTCGAAGCCGCCGCAGCCCACACCCTCCCCCACCTCATCACCCGCAACGACATCCGCGGCGACCTTCACATGCACACCTTCGAGTCCGACGGCGCTGATTCTATTCGGGCCATGGCCGAAGCCGCCCTCGCCCGCGGCCTCGAGTACATCGCCATCACCGACCACTCCAAACTCCTCACCATGACCAACGGCATGGACGACGCCCGCACCCTCGCCCACGCCGCCCGCATCCGCCAGGTCTCCACCGAGCTGCAGGCCGACGTCGCCGAAGTCAACCAGGCCCTCGCCAACGATCGAGACCTAAGCACGCACGACCGCCTAGCCAACCTCTTCGCGGTAGCCAAGCGCTTGTCAACGCAACCGAAGCCCCTCCCCCCAGGCTTGTCATCTCGACCGGAGCGAAGCGCAGCGGAGAGACCTGCACATTTGCTACCGCAAACCCTCCCACCACACTTCCGCATCCTCGCCGGTATCGAATGCGACATCCTCCTCGACGGCCAGATGGACCTCAGCCCCGATACCCTCGCCCAACTCGACATCGTCATAGCCAGCGTCCACTCCGGCTTTAACCAGACCTCGGAGGAAGTTACCGAACGCATCCTCCGCGCCTGCGAGAACCCCTTCGTCCACATCCTCGGCCACCCTACCGGCCGCAAAGTCCTCAAACGCGACCCCTACAAGGTCGACCTCGAGCAACTCCTCCCCGCAGCCGCTAAGTACGGCATAGCCGTCGAACACAACGCCAATCCCGCCCGCGCCGACCTCTCCGACCTCCACCTCAGACGAGCCAAAGAACTCGGCTGCAAAATCACCGTCAACACCGACGCCCACTCCACCGACGAACTCGATCAGATCGATAACGGCATCGTCCAACTCCGCCGCGCCTGGCTGTCCGCCCCCGATCTCCTCAACACTCTCCCCCTCCACAACCTCCTCCAGACCCTCCGCCCTCGCCCCTGAACCCGCTGTCACCGCCCCGGCGAAGGGGGAAGCCACTCCTCGCGATGCCGCCACCTGGGAAGCGCCACCCGCAATTCCGCTATCTCACAAAGCAGCTACCCCACAGGGCCAAAACGCCTCCGGAGCCAAAACCGCCTCAGGCACGCTATCCTCATCGCACTATGGCAGATCTACAGATCGCCCCGGCCCGCCAGAGCATCAGCGCCTCGGCCATCCTCAGCGCCCTCGTCGTCCTCGCCGTCGTCGCCGCAGCCGTCTTCTACTTCAACCCGCACAAAGTCGCCGAACTGAAGGTCACCACCACCGACCTCTACGCCCCCCACACCACCTTCGCCGCCCCCGAGGGTCCGGCCGCCGGCGGCATGCATATCCTCGGCGCCCCCACCACCACCTCCGAAGACAATCTCTACGTCATCGCCCACGTCAGCCTCACCAACAAACTCCGCATCCCCATCTTCCTCAATGGCGCCACCGCCCAACTCACCCTCGCCGACGGCTCCCAGACCGAAGCCACTCTTCTCTCCGCAACCGACCTCAAGCGCCTAGAAGTCATCTTCCCCGACATCACGCAACACGCCGTCGCTCCCCTTTCCGACGGCGACGAAATCGATCCCGGCAAGACCCTGACCGGCACCGTCGTCCTTCCCTTCCCAGGCCAGACCGCCGACATCTGGCACACCAAAAAAGCCGCCAAACTCACCCTCCACCTCCGCAACCAGGACCCCCAAATCACTCCCCTCCCCTAAGCAGCAACGGGACCCAACACTGAAGGCGCGACACATACCTGCCTCGTCCAAAGGCCTGGATTCACAGCACAACAGTCATTCAGAGCGCTGAAGGCGCAACACATAACAGCCTCGGCCGAAGGCCTAGATTTACAGCACAACAGTCACTGCGAGCGCTGAAGGCGCGACACATAACAGCCTAGGCCGAAGGCCTAGGTTACAGCGCATTAGTCATTGCGAGCGCTGAAGGCGCGACACATAACAGCCTAGG
>CAZZWG010000171.1:0-7166 GCA_964657685.1 Verrucomicrobia bacterium Tous-C9LFEB
GGCGGGGCGCTGGGCGGCGTTGCATCCTGGGCGCTCAGGCTGGCTGAAGCAACGCTGACCGCACATGCGGCCAGAAGGAAACGGCCGAAATGGCGAAACGGACGATAAGACATTCTTGTAAACCTCCACTCAAATACTGCTGAATTGCTAAATTGCGAGCCTCGTGCCTTCAACTCGCGAAAATTTTCGGTGAAATCCGTCAGAAGTGTACCGCAAACGGTGCAACTTTCCAGAAAAATCGTAAGAGCGGGTACGCTGCACTCTTATTTCAGTCGCACTCTACCTCCTATGCAAGCTACAACTCAGATCGGAACCTCCAAAGTTACCGTATTTCTACGACCTACCGCTTCCACAAACACATCAGGCTAGGTTCAACGCTTGCTTCACCGCGCCGCGACTGCCCTGAATCTTTTCCTGCAACAACGTGATGGCATACAGAAGCTGCTCCGGCCGCGGCGGGCAACCCGGCACATACACATCCACCGGAATAATCTGGTTCACGCCCTGCAACAAGGCGTAGTTGTTGAAAACGCCGCCCGAGGTCGCACACGCGCCCATCGAGATCACCCACTTCGGCTCAGGCATCTGTTCATACAGCCGCCGGATCACCGGAGCCATCTTCTGCGACACCCGCCCCGCCACGATCATCAGATCGCTCTGCCGCGGCGATGGGCGAAACACCTCAGCGCCGAAACGCGCCAGATCATAACGCGACCCGCCCATGGACATCATCTCAATCGCACAGCATGCCAGACCAAACGTCATCGGCCAGATCGAATTCTTCCGCACCCAGTTGATCGCCGCATCCATCGAAGCAAGCACCACACCCTCGGGCTGGTCATTGCCCCAGTCCACCTCGGCTACCTTGTCGCGGTTCTTCCCGAAGCTGTCCAGCGTGCCGAAAATGTAGCGATCAGAACGCTGTGGAGTCCCCACGGGACGGCCATTGGTGCTGGTCTGATTGGGATCTGAAGTCATAAAGTCAGTATACGTATCTCGGGCCAGGCAATTCGTCTTCGCTTGTCAGTGTTCGAATTGCGGGGTCCTGTAGTGCGATGCGGTGATCTGCAGGGGGGTTGGTCACGTGACTTCTTTCGCCGTGCAAATAGCCCACGCCCTCTCAACACCACGGCACCTCCGCATGCAGAGATCAGCCACGCAAACTCCTCCCTATGCGGCGCTCCCTTGTATCCCCCAAAGGCCTACCCCGCGGCCGTCAGCCCCTGCCCCAGCGCCTGCTTCAGCGCATGCTGCTCCCCCTCCTCCAGCTTTCGCCCCTCCAGCGTCAAATAGAAAACATCAATCGCCATCTCGCCTTCTGTATCGATCAGCGCCACTTCCACGCTGCATCCAAAATGGCTAAGCACTAGGCTGATCGTCCGCAATAACCCCGGTTCATCCTGCGCCACCACCTGCATCAGCGTGCTCGACGCCGAGGACATGTTGTCGAACTCCACACGCGTCTCCACCACCCGCCGCGGTTTCCCCCGCCGTTGCCTGCGCCTGCCCCGCAGCAGCGCGTCGATCGGCACAGATCCCGCCACCACGGTCTCCAGCGATCCCCGGAACCGCTCATGCTCCTCCGGATTCAGCGCCAGCGTCTTGTACGGATCCGTGAACCGGAACGTGTCGACAACCACCCCCTGCGCGTTCGAAAACGCCTCGGCCGTCACGATATTCATCCCCCAGCCCGCAAAGGCCGCCGTCAGATCCGCAAACAGCCCGGCCCGCTCTGACGTAATCACCGTCACCTCATGCATCTCCGCGCCAGCGGTCAACAAAACACGCACCGGGCCGTCCGCCGCCGCCATCTCCATGTGCCCGCGGATCGTCTCCGGCGACCGCGTCCGCAGGTACCGCTCCGGCGCACCCTCCAGAAAGCGTTCCAGCGCCGCACGCTGCGGAGCCTGCAGGCCCAGCGCCCTCGCGATGCTTCCCGCCTCCCGCGAGGCCTGCTCCCCCGCCGCATGCACCCGCTCCTGGTCCACACTCCGGTCCAGCTGGTTCTCCGCACTCATCCATAGCCGCCACAGGTTCTCCGCCTTCCACGGCGTCAGCGCATCCGGATGCACCGCGAAGATGTCCGCATATGTAAACAGGGTCAGCATCCGAAGCAGGTCATGCGTCCCGATCCGTTCCGCAAAGACCCGCACCGAGTCCGCATCGAAGATGTCCCGCCGCAGCGCCGCCGACATCTCCAGATGGCAGCCGATCAGCCGGCGCACCAGGTCGCGGTCAAACGCCTCCAGCTCCATCCGCTCCGTCACCCCTTCGGCCAGCATCGCGCTTGCCCGGGCATGTTCCGTGGTCGACCGCCCCTTCCCCGTGTCATGCAGCAGCGCCGCCAGGTACAGCAACTCCGGATGCGGAAGATCCCGCAGCAGCGACCGGAAACGCAGCCGCCACTCCGGCGCCCCCGCGGGCGGATCGTCCGCCAGCGCATGCAGCGCCTCCAGCAACACAAACGTGTGCTCATCCACGGTGTAGCGGTGGTACGCATCCCGAATCACCAGCGCATCAATCCCGTGGAACTCCGGCAGGATCAACTCCAGCAATCCCAGCGCATGCATGGACCGCAGCGCCTCCGCCGCAAACCGCCCCAGCAGCACCCGGCGAAACCGTGACCACAACAGCGGTCCATCCTCCAGCGCGCCCGCCAGCACCGGGATCGCTTTCGCGATGCGCTCCTCACTCCCCGGCGCCAGCCGCACCCCGGTCTCCGCAATCAAACCAAATGCCCCCAGAACAATCTCCGGATCCGCAGCCGGATCAAGATCCACACGCGGCTGTTTCAGGCTCAGCACGCCTTCGTCCAGGGCAAAACCTGCCCGGCTCGGAGCCTTGGCGCGCACCGCCGCCCGTGAGGGCTTCGGCTGCAGACCCGCCATCTCCAGTTCCTGATCCAACGCCCTCGCCGCTACCCGCGCGTTGCGGAAATACAGCCGCATCCAGTACGCCGCATCAGGCTTCCTGCCCTCGCTCGCCGGTGCCATCCCGATGCCGCCGGCCGCCGCTTCATCTTGCGCATGCCAGTCCAGCGTATTGTCATCGCGCCCATGCCGCAGGTGCAGAAACACCCGCACCGCGCACAGAAACGCAAACGCCTCTGCAAAGTTCTCCGCCGGCCGGAACACCACCGCAGGCTCCCGCAACTGGGCCAGCCACATCGCCACATTGGCGTCGCGCAAACCGCCCGGCACATCTTTGATATTGGGCTCCAGGTGAAACAGCGTGTACCCAAACCGCGCATAGCGCTCCCGCGTCAGCTCCGCCATCGCGCCTGCCAGGCTGCGCGTCTCCCGCGCCGAGCGTTTACCCAGGACCCGCGTCCCCAACTCCCGGAACAGCTCCTCATCGCCCGCCACAAACCGCAGGTCCAGCAGCGCCAGGCTGCCCTCCGGATCGGTCGCCTTGAACCGCTGGCACTCACTCAGCTTCCGTGTGGAGGCGGACGCACGCAGGCCACCATCCCACAGCGTCTGCGAGATGCGCCGCAACGCCGCCGTCGCCGCCGCGCCCGCAGCCTTCTCCGTACAAAACAACAGATCCACATCCGAAAACGGAAACAACTGGCGGCGCCCATACCCGCCCAGCGCCACCAGCGCAACCCCCGCCCGCAGCGACGGCGCCTCCCGCAACTCCCGCGCCCACAACGCACTCAGCAGCGCATCCACTGCCGCCGCGCGACCCTCGGTAAAGGCCACGCCGTCGCTCTCCACTTCAAACCGTGAACGCAGCTCCGCCACGCGCCGGTGGTAGCCGGCGAGGAGGTCATCGCTGCTCAAGTCGCCTCCGCCGCTGGTCTCCATAGCTGCACCTAAAGCGCAATATCGCCGCGTTCGTCGTTCCGTATCCGAATGGCCTCATCGATCCGCGAAAGAAAAATCTTTCCGTCCCCAATCCGCCCCGTACGTGCCGCCCCGATGATCGCCTGCACCGTCCGCTCCACCAACTCGTCCGGCACCACAATCTCCAGCTTCACCTTCGGCAACAAATCCACCGAGTACTCTCGCCCCCGGTAGAACTCCGTATGCCCCTTCTGCCGCCCATGCCCGCGCGCCTCCAGGATCGTGATCCCCGAGATCCCAACCTCCACCAGCGCATCCTTCACTGCGTCCAGCCGCGATGGCTGGATTACCGCTTCAATCTTCTGCATACCTGCTCCCTTACCGTCTCGCGTGTGCCGTCATCGAGCATATCCCCTGACGCATGCCCTGACCCTGAGCCGCGAACCTGGGCCGCGACCCTAGGCCGTCTCAAAGTCATAGCCCTCTTCCCCATGCTGCGTAAGGTCGAGCCCCGTACGCTCATCCTCTTCGCTCACCCGCAGCCCGATCACCTTATCCACCAGGAACAGGATCACCAGCGTCCCGGCAATCGAAAGAACCCACGCGATCCCTACACCCACTAACTGGTTCAACACCTGGCCGTGATTGCCTTCGAAAAACCCGGTAGCTTTTCCTGCCCCGAGCAGCGGATTGATCGCAGAGTTGGCAAACAACCCAGTCAATACCGCACCGATCGTTCCCCCCGCGCCATGCACGCCAAACGCATCCAGCGAGTCGTCATACCCGAAACTGTTCTTGACCTTCACCACCATCAGGAAGCAGCCAACTCCCGTAATCAACCCGATCCACAACGCCCCCATCGGCGTCACAAATCCCGATGCCGGCGTGATCCCGACCAGCCCCGCCACCGCCCCCGAAATCCCGCCCAGCGCCGATGGCTTTCCATTGCGGATCCACTCCGCCGCCATCCATCCCAGCGCCGCCGTTGCTGCCGCAAAGTGCGTGTTCACAAACGCTGATGTGGCCAGCCCGCTCGCCGCCAAAGCCGACCCGGCGTTGAACCCAAACCACCCCACCCACAACAGGCACGCGCCGATGAAACTCAACACCACGGAGTGCGGCGGCATCGCCTTCTGCGGATACCCCAAACGCTTGCCCAGGTACAGCGCCGTCACCAGCGCACTCACCCCCGACGTCACATGCACCACAGTCCCACCCGCAAAATCCAGGCAAGGGAACCGGCCCCCCAGCGATGCATTCAACAGCCCATGCTTGCCCCACACCATATGCGCCATCGGCGAGTACACAAAAATCGCCCACAGCACCATGAACACCAGCATCGCTGAAAACTTCATCCGCTCCGCGAACGCGCCGGAGATCAGCGCCGGCGTGATAATCGCAAACATCAATTGATAAATCATGAACGTCTGCAGCGGAATCGTCGCCGCATAGTCCTTATCCGGCGTCAGCCCCACGCCGTGCAAAAACATGTTGTGCAAGTTCCCGATAAACGCGTTCCCATCCCCAAACGCCAGCGAATACGTCAGCAGCGCCCAAAGCACCGTGATCACCGCCATCATCGCGAACGTCTGCATCATCGTTCCGAGAATGTTCTTGCGCCGCACCAGTCCGCCATAGAACAGTGCCAGCCCCGGCCCGCTCATCATCAGCACCAGCGCCGCCGAGGTCAGCATCCACGCGTTATCGCCCGCGCTCTGCGCACTCGCAATCGCCGCCGCATTGGCCTCGTTCGTCTTCTCAAGCGCCGCAATCCGGTCCGTTGAGGCCGTGGCCCCGGTCTGCGCCACCAATGCCGTCGACGAAAGCATCAGCCCCAGCAGCACCACCAACAACCCCGTCCCGAAAACCGATCGACGAACCCTGCACCAACATCCTGCAACAAAATGCATGCCTTGTATTCCTTTCGCGGCTGCCCCCCTGGAGGGCAGAGATACAGTTGCCCCTTCACGTGGAAACCCACGTGAAAACGATCTTTCTCGCAACACCACAGAGGTTGCGAGAACGTGAAATTTGTAGCAGTTGCGTTTACTGTACAACACCCGCCAAACCGCGCAAGCCTCTATCGCGGAAAGCCTCTCATCGCTCGCCACGCACTCGCGCGCCCTACGGTATCTGCAAGATCAACACTGGCGTTCGAGCCCCGGGGCGCGATGTGGCAACCCCATACACCGGGACAACAAGCTCGCGGGTACCACCCCCACTCAGCGGAAGCGCCGCAGACCTCATACCGCGTCTTGCATCTAGCGGGGAACCCAGCCGACGTTGCCTCGTTCTAAACAACTCTCGATCTACACGGAATTCTGAAAGAACTTGTGTGGGCGAAGAGCGCAGCAGATCACACCCGCGTTGTAGCCGCCCTGGTAGAAGACGACAGTACTCGCGTCACTTTCGGAAAAAGCGGCGAACCCAGGCCGACCGTGCTCAAGCTGTTAGCCGATCTTCGGGAGGTTTGCCATGAGCTTCATGACAGGTTTGTGCGCGGCCTCAAGTCACAGCGAGTCCAGCGCGACGAAGTCTGGACCTTCGTCGGTGCCAGCAGAGAAAACTCTACGGAGGACAACTCTCACGACCGCGGCTACAGCACTGCCGAGTGCATCGGCACCCAACCGCCGAGGTCCCTGGCAACCCGGACCCAAAGCACATCAATACCTCATTTTTGGAAGCTCAGAACCTCCCTATGCGAATGTCCATGCGCCGCACACCCCGCCTCACCGATGACTTCTCAAACAAGCTGGGAAACCACGAGGCGGCTAGCGCGCTTCCTCCATGCTTTACAACTTCTGCCGGATAGGCAAGACGCTCCGCGTCACACCTGCATCGGAAGTGACTTACGAATCACGTCTGGTCAATAAGGGAGCTGGTCGGCTTGCTGGGCTGAACGCTTCGGTTACTATGGCTTCACAATCGTCACAGATCTGGTCCGGATCGTTGAGGTTTTCATATGCCCGAACCCTTTCCCTACCTGCGGTGTTCCGCTTGTAGAGAAACTATCGCTCTGCCGGACTCCACCCTGATAGGAGAAGGCGCTCGTCGCCGATCGATACCACCTGACCAGTGGCCCGCATGGCTTCACTGCCCGCATTGCGGGCGTCTGTTTCAAGGTTCAGCATCTGCCGTCCAGTTTTGGAAGGTGCAAACATCTGCAACCCTGTCGATTGTCGGGAATCCGCACTATCACGCCATGCAGATCAGAATGCTCTGTGCCAAACTGCGACTCCCGCCTTGCAGTGTTTGCGCCGTCCCTGTAGTTCGCAACACACGCCACGCTGGCAGAAATGTGGAAGGGAGCCTTCGACCCACCAACGAAAAAATGGATCCCGCCAGTGCCTCCCATACCGGCGTGCTCCAATGGGCATC
>CAZZWG010000172.1:0-5158 GCA_964657685.1 Verrucomicrobia bacterium Tous-C9LFEB
CCTGGCAATCTAGTTCACAAACCGCCGCATCCGGATATTCATCACGATTCCCAGCCCCAGGAACGTAAACAGCACACTCGATCCGCCATAGCTCATTAACGGCAGCGGAATCCCGGTCACCGGCATTAGGCCAACGCACATGCCGATATTGACCGCCACCTGAAACAGCAGCACGGCCGCGACCCCCATCACAATCAGCGTACCCGGCGGATCGGAGGCGCCCTGCGCGTTGTCGATTAGCCTCACCAGGATCAAAAAGTACAGCAGCAGTACCCCAAGCGCACCGACAAACCCATGCTCCTCGCAGAACGCCGCGAAGATGAAGTCTGTGTATGGAATGGGTAAGAAATCACCCTGCGTCTGCGTTCCTTTGTTCGCGCCCTTACCCCAGACCCCTCCCGATCCGACCGCGATCAAGCTCTGCCGGATCTGGTACCCCGATCCCTTCGGATCCGTATCCGGATTCACAAACGCCGTCAGCCTCGCCTTTTGGTAGGGCTTTAGAACCTTGCCGCTCTTCCAGATACCCCCGACCAGCAGAAGAAAGCCGAGCAGGATCACCCCCGCCTGCCGCAGCCGGATTCCCCCCAGGAACAAGCCCACCAGGAGCACCGGGGTATAGGTCAGCGCGGTCCCCAGATCCGGTTGCGAAAGCACCAGCAGCATCGGCAAGCCGACCAGGCCAAAGGCCTTGGCCACATCCGTCCATTTCAGCGGCCGCTTGTTCGCTATAAAGCCCCAGAAAAAGCGAGCGGCCGTGAGAATCAGGACCAGTTTCACCCACTCCGACGGCTGAAAATGGGCGCCTCCGCCGAGATTGATCCAGCGTCGCGCGCCCAGCACCTTCTGCCCCACCAGCTTCACGGCAACCAGACTCACCAGGCTTACCCCGTAAGCCCACGGGACGATGTCCAGCAGCCGATGGTAATCCACCGCCGACAGCAGGAACATCAGCACAAGGCCGGTGCACAGAAAGCCCATCTGCTTGTACTGGAAGCCATGAAACTTCGTCATCGCCGTAGCCGACCGGATCTCGGTCACGCTCAACACGCTCAGGATGAGTACGAAGCTCAGCAGGGTCCAATCGAAGTCTCGAAAACGCGAGCGAAACACAGCCCCAGTGTACCCACCGCAGGCCCCGCTCCGCTTGAATCCCTAGGCCGCGTTCTCGTGCGTCAGGGTCCGCTCGAACGGCAGCCAGATCGTAAATGCCGTCCCATGACCGTCGACCTCCGTTTGGCTCACCACCTCGACCGTCCCTTCGTGCCCCTGCACAAAACGCTGCACCACCCAAAGTCCAATCCCCGTCCCGACCGTCCCGCGTGTCGTGAAGAACGGCTCAAATACGCGCTGCAGGTGCTCCTCGGCAATGCCCACCCCCGTGTCCTTGACGGTAAGCCGAAGCCCGTCACAGCCGTCGTGCCTTGCCTCCCGCACCACGAACTCTAAGGCTCCACCCCCCGGCATCGCGTACATCGCATTCGTAATCAGGTTGGAGACAACCTGCATCATCTCTCCACGCCGCACCACCACCTCGCGCATCGACTCGAAGATCGTGCTCACCACAATGCCGGAAGCCCGCAGCTTCCCTTCGTAGATGCGCAGGGCATCCCGCACCAGACCTGCCAAAGACGTCGGTTGCGGGAGATTCTGCTCGCGGTAGAAGCCCAGCGTCTGGCGCGCGATGTGCGCCAACCGCTCAATCTCGCTCTCCGCCATGTCCAGGTAGGACGTCACAGTCGGTTCATGCGAATCCAGCTTCGCTAGGTAAATCAGGTTCTGGACCGCCTCCAGGGGATTGTTGATCTCATGGGCAATGGTTGCCGCCATTCTGCCGCTCGCGGCAAGCTTCTCGGCTTGCAGGATTCTGGCCTGCATCCGGTTCCGCTCCGTAACTTCACGCACGATCTTGGAGGCCCCGACAACGGTTCCCGAAAGGTTCCGCAGCGCGGAGATAGTCAGGGAAACCTGAACCCGCTGCCCGGTCTTCGTAAGCCGTTCCGACTCATAGTGGTCGACCCGCTCGCCATTGCGGATTTTGGCCAGGATCATGGCTTCCTCGCCATGTAACTCCGGCGGAATCAGCTTCAGGATCGGCTGCCCAATCATCTCCTCAGCCCTGTATCCAAAGATGCGCGTCGCTGCCGCGTTCCAACTCTGGATCGTGCCGTTCAGGTCTTTGCTCAGAATGGCGTCGTCGGCAGATTCGACAATGGCTGCAAGCCGGCCCTGCGCCGCCGCCAGCAACTTCTGCTCCGTCAAATCCCTCGCTACACTCGCCATTCCGACCACGAACCCAGCCGTGTTGCAGATCGGCGCAAGGCTCATGAGCACAGACACCTGGCGGCCGTCTTTCGCCAGGCGCACCGTCTCGAACGCATCCACAGCCTCACTCGCCCAAAGCTGCTCGAATACCCGGTGCTCCTGGAGTTGAAGCTCCTCAGGGATCAATTGCAACCCGGAACAGCCGAGCATCTCCCCGGCCGTAAAACCGAAAAGACGTTCAGCCGATCGGTTCCAGCGGGTAATTACCCCATCCACGTCCTGGGTGATCAGCCCATCGTTCATCGAATCCGCGATAGCTTCGAGAACCAGCTCAGAACTTTCCTGATACGCAACAACATTCGCACGTACAGCACTTACAGTTCCGGAATTGGTCATTTCTCTGCACCGTCACTCGAAGCGATCATACTCTTCGAAGTTAGTAAGTAGAGATATTGTTCAACGGCAATCGCAAACCGAATCTAGGTGCAAGCGAGAACAGGCCAGGAAAGCGCTTACATCAAAGCCGCCTTTCATGATTTAGTCTCAACGCAGCAAAATGCGCCGCTTGTTCGTCTATCGAAGCAGCAACCCACACTACCGACTTGGCAACACCGGGATAATGACAAGCATGGTCTTGACTGCAAGATACCCTAACCTTCGTGCATTGACCCTCCTCTGTGCCATTGCCGCTTGCGCGCCCTCCCAACTCAGCCGCGCGCAGGAAGCACCCACCACGGACGCCGCGCCTCAAAACCAGCCCCAGCCTCCATCCCCTGCTCCGGCACCTCAGCAGTCGCCTGCACCCATCGAGCGCCGCGACGCCCCAACGCCCGTTCTCTACGACAAATCCATATTTCTCACCGCGCTCGACCCCGCCCCGCTCGCCGCTCTGCGCAGTTTTGATGGCTCTCCCTCCTCCAACCTGTACCACGACAAGCAATTCCGCAAACTCATGAAGGAGTTCGTGCCCAATTGCATGTTCCATTACGGCCGCGACATGCCACTCTCCGACGCCCTCGACCTTGCTCTTGGAAACTCGCGCTCTCCGGTGCAGGTGCGTAACAACCGCTACGTCCTCCTCTCCGGCAACGGCGGCCCCTACCTCGCCGGCCGCGCCTTTCTCTGGATCGACACCGTCGACGGCCTCGGCATCGGCGCCTTCTATTTCACCCCGACCAACGGAGAGCCCACCCCCACCGTCGCCGTCTTCTCCCGCCAGGTCAAAGAACCCACCCTCGCCCTCAGCCAGCTCCCACCCGCCTTCGCCGAAGACCTGGGAATGTGGTCGACCCGCGCCGGCATTCCCTCCATCACCACGCGCTACTTCCTCAACGGGGGCAACAAACGCATCCTGCTCGAGCACGATGAAGACTTCTGCTCCCTCGGCGACGGCACCTTCGCACCCCCGGGCAGCGGCTGCGAACAGCTCAACGCCGAGGCCGCCGACACCGACGAGACCGCCGCGTACTACCTCGAACAGGTCCACTACGCCACCAACGCCACAGCCTGGATGATCGGCCCCGACCAGGTCGCCTGGATCCAACTCCGAGACCGCTCCTGCCTCGGCGTGGCCGACCCCCTCGGCTGCCGCATCCTCGCCACCCGCGAACACACTCACATCCTTATCCACCGTCCGCCGACCATGCCCCGCCCTGGTCCCCGGCACTAGCGTGAGGTCAGGCAGCTTGTTCCAGCAACGGGCCGCCATGCGGATGGCGGAAGCGCTGTTCCGCTCCACTTGGCGCGCATGCCCCCGTCTGGCTGTCGCGTTCCGGTGAACCCGATCGGAGGACCTGTCGCCCCCTCCGGATCCGTGCTGACGAGAACCTGAGCCGCCCCATCCGGCTGCACAATCTCTCGAAACCCGAAGCGCTCATACCCGCTAACCAGCCGGGACACGTGCGGCCCGTACCGCACGGCACCAAGTTCTTGCAAGAAGTCGGACCAGCTGTCGTAAGTACCGTCAGACGCCCGGCCTACGTGCAAGCACGTCTGGGGGTTGCGGTCTCCTTCCATCCATGTGCCCAGAAACCACTCGGCGGAAGTTCTCGCGCTTGTTCGAGGGCGCCTCAGACGCACCGTTTCGTCGAAGTTCTGCCTGTGCAAGCGTCCAACCCACGTGTCTTGCGGCCCGCGACGCAGATCCAGGTCGATGTAGGTTTATGCGCCGTGAGCCGACCGTTGCTGTACCGCAAAACGCCTTCTTGGTCATCATCCTTGAAATAGTTCCGCTCACCTTGCGGTGGTGGTTGGGACGATGAGCGCTCGTAGACCATCGCGGTCAGGCCCTCCCAGGCTTGCGGTGTTCCGCTGGTGAGGTTCGACAGTCTCGCCGGCACCGAGGTGAGTAAGAGAAGCTGCATACCCACAGCCCCGCCTCGCCTATCCGGAGCCTCCCGTACCCCAGCGAGTTCATCTGGATTGCCGACAGGTGTTCCTGCGCGTGCGCTTCGATGCTTGCTCCTGATTTCAGACGAAGTTGGAATTTGTGTCGCCGCCGCTCTTTTGGACTGAGTAGGCTCTCGGCAGGCAGTCAGCCCAGAGGCCAACACTCCCACGCATATCGCACAGATTGCACGCATTTTGATTTAGACAATCTTGGAAAGGCGTAAGTGCCCGCCACACGAACTACGCTCTTATCTTCGAACACGTTTCAATAAAAAAGGGTGAAGCGGGCGCAGGTCACACGAAAAAGTCGATACTTCGGTCAGCGCAAGGCACCTACCCGCAGTCGCTACTGCCCACCCGCGGGAATCGCAACCGCTGAACGCGCCACCACTTTAGACCGAGGCACGTCCACAGCCGGCGCATTCTCGCGGCCGGCATTGCTGTCACTGTCCGGACTCTTTGGCGCAGCAACCGGCCCAGGCTCCACCTCCGCCACCTTCATCAC
>CAZZWG010000172.1:5258-7137 GCA_964657685.1 Verrucomicrobia bacterium Tous-C9LFEB
ATGGGGCTGGACGTTACATTCGCCATCGCGTCCGTGATCAGCTCCCAGTTCTCCGGCGACAGTTCAATGCGCTTGTCGCCTGACCCCGGATAGCTCTCTTTCACCGCCTCCAACTCCTGTGGTGAGATCTCCTGCGGAAAGACCACGTGGGGCCGCCGCAGCACTCCACCGGACGCAATCCCGCTCAGCGCGCGCGCCAGCTGCAGCGGCGTCACCTGGATCGCGCCCTGCCCGATGCCGACGGAGATTGTCTCGCCCGCGTACCACTTGTCGTGCTGCGTCTTCAGCTTCCATTCGGTGCTGGGCATGATCCCGGCGGCTTCGTCAGGAAGGTCAACGCCCGTCTTCACACCGATGCCTACCTCGTTGCCATAGTGCGCCATGGTGTCGATGCCCAGGCGGTTCGCCAGCGTGTAAAAGAACGTATCGCACGAGTAGGGAATCGCGGTATGGATGTCCACGCCGCCATGGTGCCGGTCACAGGCAAAGAAGTGTCCGTAGAAACTTGCCCCGCCATTGCACTGCACGTGCATGCCCTGCGCCACACCCTGCTGCAGTCCTGCCAGCGTCATGATGATTTTGAACGTCGACCCCGGCGCCAGCTGCGCCTGGATGGCCTTGTTCAACAGCGGATGGTCGGGGTTATCGAGGATGGTCTGCCAGTAAGCCCTGGTCAGCCGCACGGAAAACTCATTTGGATCGAACGTAGGCCGCGACACCATCGCCAGGACTTCGCCGGTATGGGGATCCAGCGCCACCATCGCGCCGATCTTGCCTTCCATCGCCTGCTCCGCCGCCCGCTGGATGTCCAGATCGACCGTCAGCCGCAGGTCCTGCCCCGGCTTCGCATACTCCTCGCCCATCACGCCGACCTCGCGCCCGTGCGAGTTCACAATCATGTCCCGCGATCCATCCTGCCCCCGCAAAATCTCGTCGTAAGCCTCCTCCACGCCGCTCTTGCCGACCACATCGCCCGGCTCATAGAACGCAAATTTGGAGTTGTTCAAATCCGCCTCGGACACCTCACCCACATAGCCCAGCATGTGCGCCGCAAAGCCGTCGCGCGGGTACAGCCGACGCTGCTCGTCCAGCGTATCGAGCTCCGGCAGCTCATCCCGGTGCGCTGCCAGAAAGGCCTGCTCATCCGGCGTGATGTCCTGCTTCAGCGGAATGGGCTGATACTTGGGTGCAAACTCAAAGTGCTTCAAAATGGCGCGGATCTGCTCCGGCTCCATGTGCAATCCCTGTGCAATCAGCGGCATGTCCTGCTCTACGGCGCTCATCTGCTCGCGCAGCAGGTAGCAGGTGACCGACGGGTAGTTGTCGACAATGACCCGGCCTTCCCGGTCCAGGATGCGTCCCCGCGCGGCCAGCACCGGCACCTTGCGCACCCGGTTCTGCTCCGCCAGCACACGGTACTCCGCCGCCCCGAGCACCTGCAGCCGCCAAAGCCCGATCCCCAGCACCAGCAGAATCAGTGCCACGACATACTGCAAAGCCGCCAGCTTCCCCGCCGAGACCTTCTCTTTTCTTCCTAAACCTGTCGCTTCCGGGGACATAGTGATCTGGCATCAGTCTACCTCTGGAAACGCAGAGGTCTCTATTGGACGAATCCGGCCAGCTAACCGGGATCGTGAGATGCTGGCAGGACAGGACAAGGAGAAAGCATGAAACTCTGGCGCATCGCCGCGGCACTCTGCTGCGCACTTCCCATCGGCAGCCTACACGCGCAGGCGCCGAAACCCACCCCGCCTGCTTCTACCCGCCACGAGTTCCTCCTGCACAACTTCAAGACAGAAAGCGGCGCCGTCCTACCCGAGGCCAAAGTCGTCTACGGCACCTATGGCACCCTGAACGCCGCCAAGGACAACGTCGTCCT
>CAZZWG010000173.1:0-3262 GCA_964657685.1 Verrucomicrobia bacterium Tous-C9LFEB
GGCGTAGTCCTGCTTTAAGTCCATGTGGACCCTGACGGCGCCAGTGCCGCCGAGGTGGTAGGCAAAGGGCAGGCCACCTTGCCAGGCGCGGGGGACGTTGTTGCCGTCGAGGGCTTCGAGGATGGGGGCGGCGTCTTTGTAGCTGAGGGGATTGACCGGGATGGACGGCTGGTTCATTTTGGTCGGGTCAGTGATGCGTTTCGAGTCGGCGAGGTCGGGGGTGGAGGCGATGCCGGGGGTTTCTGGGTCGCCGGGGTAGAGGGGGAGGAACTAGACGGAGCCGCGCTGGACGGCGGAGTCCGGGCGCATGGGGCCGCGGGGGTATTTGTCGCCGCGATCGTAGCCGTCGTCGGCGGGGTCGGAGTAGATGATGACGCCTAGGGCGCCGCGCTGCTGGGCGATGTAGGCCTTGACGCCGCGGAAGTTCTGGCCGTAGCGGACGAGGACGATTTTGCCTTTGACGTCGACGCCTAGTTTGCGGAGTTGGTTGAAGTCGTCGAGGGTGCCGTAGTTGGCGTAGACGGCGTCGGCGGTGACGTCACCGGAGGCGGAGGAGCCGTTGAAGGCGGGAAGGATCCTGGGGTCGTTTTGCTGGGGATCGCCGCCGTAGGCGTTGGGGTCGACGTGCTCGGGGGTGGGGCCGGCCATGAGCTGGTGGCCTTGGGCGTCTGTAGCTGTGATGTGGATGGAGACTGGTTTATTGAGGAGGACTTTGTAGGGGACGATGGTGGTTTGGAGGCCGGCGGCTTTGAATTTGGAGGCGACGTATTGGGCGGTGGCGTAGTCCTCGGGAGAGCTGGCCCAGTGGGGGGCCTTGGTGAGCTCTTTGAGGTGCTGCCCGGCTAACTTGGCGTCAGGTACGGCGAGGAAGGTTTGGTCCCATTTGGCTTGCTGGGCGAAGTTTGTGTAGCCGAAGACCTGTTGGGGTGGGGCTGGTGTTTGGGCTGCGGCGACTTCGATGGCGGCAAGGACAAGAACGGCGTATGCCGTCCGGCGACGAACCATGGGGACCTCTTTGGGGTGTGGAGTGTTGCTGACGACAAGGATAGTTTAGGTGAGGGCCGGACCCACGGGCTGGGCGCAGAATTTGCAGCGGGTGGCGGCAAGAGGGATGTCGCCGAGGCACTGGGGGCAGGGGTGGGTGGTGACCGGCTCGACTTTGGTGGGAAAGAACTTCTTGGTGAGGTACTGGGCGGGGACTACGAGGAAGAAGTAGACGACGGAGGCGAGGATGAGGAAGTTGATGATGGCGGTGAGAAAGGAGCCGTAGAGAATCTTGCCGCCGTTGACGTTGGCGACGAGGTAGTCGAAGTTGGGCTTGCCGATGAACGCGCCGAGGAGGGGGTTGATGATGTCGGCGGTGAGGGCGGTGACGATGGCGGTGAAGGCTGCGCCGATGATGACGGCGACGGCGAGGTCCATTACGTTGCCGCGCAGGATGAAGTCACGGAATCCTTTAAGCAAGGGTGTTTTCTCCGAAGGTGGATTTGTTTGCTCTGTGGGTTGCGGGGAGTATAGCGCGGCTGTTGCGGAGTTGGTGCAATGAAAGTGGGGCGATGCTGCGGGTCGGTGGTGTTACTGCGACTGAGGACGGTTTGGGGCAAATCGATGGAGTGGAGTGAAGCTTTGGTAGAACGGCGAGATCGCTGCGAGTCACCTTGACAGCGTGGTGCTATACAGCAATGATGGATAGCGAGGCGAGACTATGGCACAAGCTGCGAAGGCCAGGGTATTCATGAGTGGGCGGAGTCAACACGTGACCATTCCGGCGGAATACAGATTCTCAGCCGACGAGGTTTATGTTCGCAGGGATCCAGCGAGCGGGGACCTGATTTTGTCGCAGGCACCGGGGCGTTGGCAGGATTTCTTCGCGGCCCTTGAAGCGGATCCGTTTCCAGAGGACTACCTCGCGGAACGGATGCAGGGTACCGCGGAGAGCCGCGAGGAGTTGTGAGCCAGCTTTACATGCTGGATACAAACATCGCCAGCTATTTACTGAAGGGGAAGTCTCCGGCTCTTCGTGACCGGATTCTGTCACTTCGGCCCGGGGAGTTGGCCTGCATTTCGGTTGTAACTGAGGCCGAGTTGTTGTATGGCATTGCCAAATCCGGTATAGGGGAACAGAGAACGCGGATGCTGCAGTGGTTTCTGCAACTCGTTTCGATCCATTCCTGGGGGAGACAGGAAGCGGCTGTTTATGGCCGCTTGCGCGCTCGGCAGGAGGAGATGGGCAGGAGTCTCGGGCCGCTGGACATGCAGATTGCGGCTCATGCCATCGCGTTGGGTGCGGTGCTGGTGAGCAGTGACAAGGGGTTCGCCCATGTGCCTGACCTGCTTAGGCTTGAGAACTGGGCTGCGGATTTGTAGCAGAGTCCCGATGCCAGGTTTGGCCTACGTACTCTGTATTCTTTGTGGATGCGTCCAACGGGTGTGCGAGTGCGTGTGATGACGTTTGGTCCGTGGCGGGGTCGGTTGGCGGAGGGTGGTGAGTGGCGTGAGGTGCCTGCGGGGGGTGTTGTGGCGGATTTGTTGGAGGGATTGAAGGTGGAAGGACGGTTTGAGGCGGGGGCTTTAGGAGCGGCAGCGGTGGCTGTGAATCAGGAGTATGCGAAGGGGTCGCGGGTGTTGGCGGAGGGGGATGAGGTGGCGATTTTGCCTCCGGTGAGTGGGGGGAGTGGTAAGTCCGGGGGCCGGGTGGCGATTGTGCGCGAGGTGATTGATGCGGGGGCGATCCTGAATGAGGTGAAGGCGGGTGGGGATGGGGCGGTGTGTTTGTTTGACGGGATTGTGCGGGATAACACGCGGGGGCGGCAGACGCTGCATTTGGACTATGAGGCGTATGAGGAGATGGCGCTGAAGCAGATGCAGGGGCTGCGGGTGGAGGCTATGCGCAAGTTCGGGGTGCGGGAGGTGGCGATCGTGCATCGGCTGGGGCGGCTGTTTGTGGGGGAGACGAGTGTATTGATTGCGGTGGCTTCGGCGCACCGGGGGGTGGGGTTTGAGGCTTGCCGGTGGGTGATTGATACGTTGAAGAAGACGGTGCCGATCTGGAAGCATGAGCAGTTTGTTGATGGGGCGGTGTGGACGGATGGGGAGCCGTTTCCGGAGGAGATTGCGGGGGCTCCGCGGTGAAGGCTGGGTGTTGGTTCGGGCTGTGTGCTGCCGGGTTGATGGGTGGGGTGATGCGGGCGCAGGCTCCGGTGGAGCGACGGCCGCCGGGCGTGCAGCAGCCTACGCAGACGATCACGGTGGAGAGCCGCTT
>CAZZWG010000173.1:3362-7053 GCA_964657685.1 Verrucomicrobia bacterium Tous-C9LFEB
TCTACGGCGCTGTATGACGCGATTTATCTGGCGAGCCAGCGGTTGGGGGAGGAGAAGCCGGTGCCGGGCGAGCGGCGGGTGGTGGTGTTGATCACAGATGGGGAGAATACGGTGTCGCGTGGGAGCTATCCGTCGGCGCTGGAGCAGGCGGAGCGGGCGGGAGCCATGATTTATTCGCTGATCATTGTGCCGGTGTATGCCGATGCGGGGCGCAATGAGGGGGGAGAACATGCGCTGATCCAGATGGCGCATGATACGGGCGGGAAGTTCTACTACGTGGAGGACAAGCGCGATCTGCAGCCGGCGTTTGCGCATGTGAGTGAAGATTTGCGGACGCAGTACACGATCGGGTACTACGCGCCGCCGAAGGGTGGGGATGCGGCTGGGTTGCGGGTGATTGGGTTGCAGATGAAGGATCCGGGGTTGCGGGCGAAGTATACGTTGCGGTACCGAACGACGTATTACGCGCGGCGGTAAGGTCTCTTCTCCGACGCAGCGGGGCAGGGGTTCGGAGGCGTCTTCCGGGTGCGGGCGGAGGGGAGCGAATGCGCATCCTAGAATTTAGCTATGGCGATGAAGAAGAGATTTGGAAAGGCTCCCGCGGGGGAGACCGGGCAGGAGGCTTTGTATTTGAAGTCTTTGAGCGAGCGGCAGGTGCCGGTGAGCATCAAGCTGCGCGATGGGGAGCAGGTGAATGGGTGGATCGAGTATTTCGACGACATGATGCTGCGGCTGACGCGGGAGGGGAAGCCGAATTTGTTCATTTACAAGTCGCAGATCCGGACGGTGACGGAGAGTGGCGGGGCGGGGATGCGGCGTGGAGTTGGGGTACGGGATGAGGGTGGACGGTAGGGTTTGCCGCGGTGTAAAACGCAGTTTCTCCACCGCGCGCTACGCGCTCTGGTCGAAATGACAGTTTTCGTACTTAGGAGAGATATTGAAGAACTTCGTTGGGGCGGCTGAGGGTATTGCGCGGGAGGCTGGGGCGCTGTTGCGGGAGTTCTACCGCAAGGGCGTACGGACGGAGTACAAGGGCGATGTGGACCTGGTGACGGAGGCTGACCGGGCAAGCGAGAAGCTCATCACGGAACGGCTGCGGGCGGCATTTCCGGGCCATGGAGTGTATGGCGAGGAGGGAACGCGGTCGGGGTTGGAGGGGGAGTACCGGTGGTATGTCGACCCGCTGGATGGGACGACGAACTTTGCGCATGGGTTCCCGGTGTTTTGTGTGGTGCTGGGGTGCGAGCGGCGGCGGGCCGGGTTGGCGGCGGATGAAGATGGCGAGATGGTGGCTGGCGTGATCTATGATCCGCTGCGGGATGAGATGTTCTCGGCGGCGCGGGGTGAGGGTGCTCGGCTGAATGGGGAGCCGATGCGGGTGTCGCGGAATGCGAAGTTGCAGGAGTCATTGATTGGGACGGGGTTTCCCAGCCAGAAACGGCACCGAAGCCCGAACGTGCACTTTTACCAGGAGTTTACGTTGCGGTCGCATGGGGTGCGGCGGGCTGGGTCGGCGGCGCTGGACCTGGCGTATGTGGCGGCGGGGCGGCTGGATGGGTATTGGGAGTTCATTCTGAACCCGTGGGATACGAGTGCGGGGTTTCTGCTGGTGGAGGAGGCTGGGGGGACGATGACGCGGTTTGATGGAAGCCGGTTTTTGCTGAACTCGGAGGAGATTTTTGCGACGAACGGATTGATCCATGCGGAGATGGGTGCGCTGTTCGCAGATATGTTTGCGGGGCGGGGTTTGGAGCGGATTCCGACGCCACAGGAGTTTGCGGCGCGTCGGGCGGCTGGCGAGTCGGAGCGCTGAGTGGAAGGGATGCGGTTGAGGCGGTCGGCGCGGGTGTTGGTTTTTGATGCGAGTGGGGATTTGTTGTTGATCCGGTTCCGGGCGGAGAGTGGCGGGAAGATGCTGCGGTTTTGGGTGACGCCGGGAGGGGAGATTGAGGCGGGGGAGGAGCCGGGGGAGGCTGCGGCACGGGAGATGTATGAGGAGCTGGGATTGCGGGTGCCGTTGCTGGGACCGGTGCATGAGGAGAGCGGAGGGGAGTATGTGCACCTTGGGGAGCGGGTGCGGAATGAGGATGTCTTTTTTGCGACGGTATGCGAGCGGGGTGCGCCGAAGCTGGCGGGGGTGACGGAGGATGAGGTACGGCTGATGCAGGAGATGCGGTGGTGGAGCGCGGAAGAGTTGGCGGGGACGCGGGAGAAGGTGTATCCGGAGGGGCTGGCGGAGGTGGCGGGGCGGGTTTGGCGTGTGGCGAAAATGAATGATTCCGGGACAGCAAGTGACGAGGAGTGACACGTTTGGGCGGTTGGAGGCGGGTGGATTCCTTGCTATGCTGTGAGGGGTAGAGAAGACCTGAGAGCCGCGCCCAGCGACTGCGAGCTCGGGCTTGAGTTTCGCGCGAGAAGCGCGCTTTGTGGAGGATGGGAAGTTTATGGCGTATGTGATTGCGGAACCCT
The DNA here is from genome assembly GCA_964657685.1 of Verrucomicrobia bacterium Tous-C9LFEB. Taxonomy (GTDB): domain Bacteria; phylum Acidobacteriota; class Terriglobia; order Terriglobales; family Acidobacteriaceae; genus Granulicella. Next base: position 5,832 of record CAZZWG010000173.1, read on the forward strand.
GCATTGGCACGAAGGACTCGGCGTGCGTGGATGCGTGCCCGGTGGATTGTATTCACCCGAAGAAGGACGAGACGGGGTACGGCGAAGCGAAGCAGCTGTTTATCGACCCGGTAGAGTGCATTGATTGTGGCGCGTGCGTGCCGGTTTGCCCGGTTTCGGCGATCTATGCGGGAGACGATTTGCCGGACAAGTGGGTGGATTACGCGACGTTGAATGCGAGCCATTTCGGGCGTTGATAAGACTGTTCTGTAGGATGGGCGCGCGGCTTCGGCTGCGCGCTTTTGCGTGTTGGGGGATGAATGCGATCTTTGGCGGTAGTGGATGACCGGGAGGAGCTGGAGCGGAGGCTGGGAGCGCTGCAGGCTGGGGACGCTCGGCTGTGGGGGGAGATGAGTCTGGCGGAGATGTTGTGTCATGTGCGCGGGGCGTTTCGTACGGCGATGGGGGAAATTGAGGTAGTTGCGAAGGCGCCTGCCCAACTTCTACCGCCCAAGGTTCTGAAGTTTGTTGCCCTACGGATGCCCGTACCGTGGCCGAAGGGGATGCAGACTTTAGCGGAGTTGAAGAAGGGGACTCCTGCCATGCGCGCGGGTGCTGTGGAAGAGGAGCGGGCTGGTTTGCTGGAGGCGATGAAACAGTTTGTGCGGCCGGAGCAGCGGCGGGGGGATCATGGGATGTTTGGGCCGATGACGTACGGGGACTGGATGCGGTGGGGGTATCTGCATACGGATCATCATTTGCGGCAGTTTGGGCGGTAGGCTCGAAGAGTGGCCCAGGGCAGAGTCATTACGCATCAGGATGAGGCGATTGTGTTGCGGACGTGGCCGTTTGGGGAGGCGGACCTGCTGGTAAGCCTGCTGACGCGGGAGCGGGGGGTGGTGAAAGGGGTGGCGCGGCATGCGATGCGGTCGCGGCGGCGTTTTGGCGGGGCGCTGGAGCCGGGAACGTATGTGCGGGCGGAGTATGCGGAGCGGCCGCGGGAGGACCTGGTGCGGCTGGATGCTTTTGAGATTTTGTGGTCGCCTCTGCGGGAGCCGGTGAGCTGGTTGAGGTTGGCGGGGATGCAGTTGGTGGTGGAGGTGCTGGAGCAGGCTTTGCCGGAGGGGGCGCCGGAAGATAATGTGTTTCGGCTGGCGATGACGGTGTTGCAGGGGATGGAGGGCGCGCCGGTGTGGTTGCCGGTGACGTACTTTTGCGTGTGGATGTGCCGGTTGATGGGGTG
>CAZZWG010000174.1:0-6987 GCA_964657685.1 Verrucomicrobia bacterium Tous-C9LFEB
GTTGACGGTACCCGCGCAGGCTGCCGTTCTGCACTGGCCGACACCGGTGAACCTGGTGGGGGTGCACAGGTGGCAGGGTGACGGAACGGTGTCGGATACGGCTCTTGGGACTTCGGTGTCCACGTTCTCTGTCTCCCTTTCGGATCTGCTTACGGTGATCGAAATACACCCATGAGGTTGAGAGGGAGTGAGGCGGTAAGGGGCGGATGATTTGGTGGAGTGCACGACTGGGAGTGTGCTGAAGAACTCTTTCCTGGTCTTTGATGAGGCGGCTCGGCAGGTGAAGCCGAATGGCGAACAGGCTACCGGGGTACGCTTGAATTTCGGGCGGCAGGGCATTGACTAAGGCGGGCTTCCTTAAGATCGCTTGCTTATACTGAAGCAAAGCCAACCATTCTTTTCGATTTTCCCGGCCTGTTCGTGCGGGTGTCAGAGGTCTTGTGCGCCAGTACCGGATTTTTATTTCGCATCCCTCACACTTCCTGACGGACTGCGAGCCGCATGGTGATGGTTTGTTGGCGCAGGAGTATATTCGGCGGCTTGGGGAGCGGGGGCATGAGGTGCATGTGGCCGTGCCGGTCATGCGACTGGAGCGGGCTATGCCGGCAAGTGTGGTGCTCCATCCAGTGGATTCGTGGACGAGCGTTTCTACGGCGAACCCCTCGGCGATGAACCGGCTGGAGTATGCGGTGCGGGTGCGCGGGTTGCTGGGGCGTTTGCAGCGGACCGTCAAGTTCGATTTGATCCATCAGTTGAATCCTGTGGTGCTGGGGATGAGCGCACTTCTCTTCAAGCGCGGGTTGCCGGTGGTGCTGGGACCGCTGCCGGCGCCGGGGGCCTTGCCGCTGCCGGATTCGGTGATGCGCCGGTTGAATCGAGCCTTTCTGCAATCGCAGATTCGCCGGGCGGCGATGGTGCTGATGCCGAATGCAGCAAGTTTGCCGTTGATTCCTGAAGATGCGGTGAGCCGGGCCAAGGTGCGTGAGTTGCATTTTGGAATTGACACGGAGCGTTTTCAGCCGATCGGGGAGGATTTTGAGCCGGAGTCACCGAATGTTCTTTTCCTGGCGAACCTTGTGCCGCGGAAGGGTGGGCAGGTTCTCTTGGAGGCCTTTGAGGCAGTTGCGGCAAGGTATCCAGGGTGGACGCTGCGGTTTGCGGGAGGTGGAACCTACCAAGCTGCGCTGAAGGAAAGGGCGGGACGAAGTGACTTTTCAGAACGGATCCAGTTTCTTGGCGCTATTCCCCGCGAGGGCGTGGCCGAGGTGTTGAAGACGGCTTCGATCTACTGTTTGCCGTCGAGTTATGAGGCGTTTGGAATGTCAGTGCTGGAAGCGATGGCGTGCGGCTGTCCGGTGATTGGGACCTCGGTTGGGGGATTGCGGCTGCTGGTGCAGGGCAGTTCTCCCGAGGTGGCTCCGGAGGATGCTGTGGGTCTGGCGGGTGCGCTCGACGGGCTGATGGGGTCAGCGGAGAAGCGGCGGGAGCTCCGCAGGCTGAACCGGAGAACTGCGGTGGAGGAGTACAGCTGGGACGGCGTGATTGACCGGCTGGAGGAGCTCTACGGCGAGGTAGTGAGGGGCTGATTGGAGGGGCTCCACGGGGCTGTGGTGCTGCCGGTGGGAGTGAGCGTTGGTGTGACCGGCTGGGTCTTGCGCCGGAAGGAGGCCCACAAACCGATCGCCAGCCAGAGCATGACGCCGCCCTGACGATAGAGGATATCGCCGGCGAACATCTGGGTGGAGGCGGCGAGAGCGATGACGCCGCTGGCCTGCTGGAAGGTGGCTTCGGTACCGGGACCGTGTTTGCGGAGGAGGTCGGCGCCGATGGAGAGAAGGATCCAGATGAGACCGCCCAGGTAGAGGGCTGCGCCCGCCCAACCGAGCAGGTAGAGGACGGTGAGAACGCTGCTGTCGAGAGGGAAGCCGTGGACTTCGCCGGTGGTGTCGAGTCCCTGGCCGAGGGGGCTGGAGAGGATGACGCCTTCGAGGTAGCGATACATTTCCTGGCGTTCCCGGTAGCTCTCGTCGCCGTGGAGCGAGTTCAGGGTTTGCATGCGGCGGGTGATGATGTCGGCGTGGGGAACGGTCTTCTGAGCGATGCCGAGGGCGATGAGCAGAAGGAGAATGGACCCGATGGTGCGGGCGCGGGTCCCTCGCCGGGAGACGAGCAGGAGAAGGACGACGCCGATGGCGGTCTGGAGCCAGAAGCCGCGGACGAGGGTAAGAAGGAGGGCGATGTAGCCGAGTACCTGGGCGACGAGGGAGCTTACTTTCTTTGCGGCGATCGACCAGAGGATAAGCGCGCTGAGAAAGGCGGCGAAGGCTCCGGGCGAGTTCATGGTGCTCCAGACGCGCACTTCAAAGGGGCGCGGCTTGCCGAAGCTGGGGGCGATGGCGTCTTCGGAGACTTCCTTGAGCCAGTAGATGTCCCAGGCGGGCGCCACGACGAACTGGAGGATGGCGTAGAGGGAGAGCAGGATGGCGGCCCACACGAAGGTGCGCCACATCACCTGGGCGAGCCTTCCCTGATCGCGAACGGTTCCGGCGAAGAGACCGAGCGAGATGGGCGCCATCCAGGTGGCCATTGCGAGCACGACGTTGGTGCCCGGATGCTTGATGAAGCCGATGCCCGCGCCGAAGAGGATGGCGGTGAGGGCGAGGGCCGCCCCGCGTCGAAGCACGGGTGCGGCCAAGGCGAGCCGTCTCCTGATATCGAAAAGGGGAAGAAGGCTGAGGAGAAGGGGGGCTACGAGGATGAAGCTTTGCTCCTGGTAGATGTCGCGCCAGTCGACGAGCCGCCGGAGCAGGGGCGTGAGCATGTAGATCCACAGGAGAAAGGAGAGGAAGTAGCTTTGGTTGCGTTGATAGAGCAGGAAGCCCACGAGCGCCGTGGCGGCGGGGAAGAGGGGCCGGAGCAGGGTGGGATGCACGGCGAACACGAGGGCAACGCCGCCTGCATACAGCGCGAGCACGCGCATGGTGAAGCGCATGTCGCGGCGCAGACCCGCTTCGGCTGCAAGCGGGTCCGGCTGCAGAGCAAGGAGGGCTGCGGCGGTGCTCACGGCTGGGGCTCCGCGGCGGGGGTGCCGGAGGGTTCCATGCTGGGGGTCAAGCCGGCGAGAAGATCGTTGAGGAGTGAGCGTAGATCGGAGGCTGACGGCAGGCCGCGGCTGGAGCGCAGGTAGAGCCCTATGACCAGCAGGAGGCGCAGGACGGACGCGGAGAGCAGCGCTGCGCCGGCGCCCACGGTGCCGTAGCGGGGCACAAGGGCGAAGAGGAGAGGGATGGTGGCGAGCAGGCTGGCGGCCTGGAGGACGGTGACGGTGCCGGGCTTGCCGGCGGCCATGTAGGGTTGGGCGAGGACGGTGCTGATGCCGGAGAGCAGGGCTTCGGCGGTGAGCAGCTTGAGGAGAAGGGTGGCGAGTGCGTATTCGGGACCGTAGAGCAGGCGAAGGAGCGGTGCGCCGAAGATCCAGACGATGGCTGCACCGGGCAAGGCAACGGCTGTGCCAGCGGCGAGGAAGCGAACGGTGAGGATAAGGGACTGGCGCGGGGTGAGGCCGATGCACTTGGGGAAGAGCACGGCGGAGGCGGCCTGGAAGACCGAGTTGAGGATGCGGGAGAAGCTGAGCGCGACGACGTAGCGGCCCATGTCCGAGGCGCTGATCATACCGACGACGAGGGCCTGGTCGACGGACTGGGCGAGGGTTCCGCAGAGGTCGACGCCATAGGAGCGGAGACCATAGCTGAGCAGGTCGTGGGCAGAGCGGCGGAACTTCGCGAGACTCCAGCCGAGTTCGCGGCGGAGGCGAAGGAACATCCAGACAACGACAGGAACGCCGGCGAGAACGTAGCAGAGGGCGGCGCGGAGTTCGGTAAGTTTGCCGAGGCTGACGAGAGCGAGCAGGCCGGCGAGGATTTGTACGGGCACGAGCAGCCAGGTGCTGGCGGAGGTGCCGAATTTGTCGGTAGCTTCGAGGGCTGCGCGGAAGATCAGCATGAGCATGCTGACGATGGTGAAGACGAGCAGCCACTGCGTCCAATGCACGACCTGGACGCCGTAGGCTTTGAGCCAGAAGGGCACGATGAGGGTCGCGACGGCGCTGGCGACGATGCCGATAGCGAGGCCGAGGAGGGTGGCGGTGGTGAAGAGGGAGGCGCGTTCCTTCTGTGAGCTGCGGCGGATGCAGAAGATAAGCGCGCTGGGCAGGCCAAAGGTGAGGACGCCGGCGAGAAAGACCGGCCACATGATCATGGCGGCAAGGGCGCCGCGACCGGCGGGACCGAGGGCGCGCGCGGTGACCATGCCGGTAGCGGCGCTGATGGCGACCCAGCCGAGACGGCTGCCGATGGTGTTGGCGATGGCGAGAAGCGTGCCGCGGCGACCGCCTTTCCTGCCGGCGACGGGTGGGTCTTGATGCTGGCTGGCGAGGGGCCCGGGGGTGCTCATGCGGGTTGGGTTCCTTCGATTTCGGCGACGACGTTCAGGAGGCCACGCTTGCGGAGGGCGTCAAGGGCGAGCGCTTTGAGGCGTCGGCTAAAGATGGCGGTATCGAAGAGCCGGGCGTGTCCCCGGAGTGCGATGGGGTTCCACGAGAGATCTTCAGAGCGGACGATGGCGTCGGCCAGGGAGGCGGCCGTGGGTTGGGAAAAGAGCAGGCCTGTGTGGCCGTCGAGGACGGTTTCGAGTGCGCCGCCGACGCCGTAGGCGATGACGGGGCGGCCGGAGGCGTTGGCTTCGAGGGGGGTCATGCCGAAATCTTCCTCGCCGGGGAAGAGGAGGGCACGGCAGCGTGCGAGTTCGGCGGCGACCTGCTTATCGGGCAGCCGGCCGAGGAACTTGACCGTCGGGCCGGCGAGGGCCTGGAGGCGTGCGCGGTCGGGGCCATCGCCGACGATGCGGAGGGGACGGCCGAGGCGGTTGCAGGCTTCGATGGCGAGATCGATGCGTTTGTAGCCGACGAGGCGCGAGACGACGAGGTAGGCATCGTCAAGGACTTCGGAGGTCTGAAAGCGGTCGCAGTCGATGGGAGGGTGCAGAACGACGGAGTCGCGGCCGTAGAAGCAGAAGAGGCGTTCCTCGACGGTCCTGGAGTTGGCGACGAAGAGATCCGGGCCCTGCGAGGCACGGAGATCCCAGCTGCGGATGCTCCGGGTGAAGAGGCCGAGGGCCCAGCGGATGACGGGATGCCAGGGCTCGCGGGCGACGTAGTCTTCGGTGCGCCAGAGCCAACGCGGCGGGGTATGGCAGTAACAGATGTGCATGGCTTTTGCGGAGCGGCGCAGGCCCTTGGCGAAGCCGAAGCAGCTGGTGAGCAGAAGGCTGTATTGCGCTGTTTTTGTTCCGCGGACAGCGAAGGGGTAGGCGGCGACGTAGTAGCGGTACCAGCGATCGAGTTTAGGCAGGGCCTGCATCCAGGAGGTGCGGATAGAGCGGGCGCGCAGCGTTTCAGAGAGGCGGTTAGGGACTTTGACGGTGGTGAGTAACTGGGCCTGGGGGAAGATGGCCGCCATGGTTTCGGCAACGCGTTCTGCGCCGCCGCTCTGGGCAAAGTTTTCGTGAAAGATACCGATGGAGGTGGAGGTCATGCGGCATCTCCGAGGTTGACGCGCTCGGGGGTTGCGTCGATGACGTTCTGGGGTTGGTACACGGTGGGGCTTGCGGCGTGGAGGACCTGGGCAAGGGCGGCGGCGTACTCGGGTGGGGTGCGGAATCGGTCGAGGTCGGCGCGGGCAGCCTGGCCGAGCCGGTGGCGCTGCTCCGGATGACGGAGGGCCCAGACGATGGTTCGGCTCATCTGCTGAGTTTCGCCGGGCGGGATGAGCCAGGCGGTGCGACGGTCTTCGAGGAGTTCGGGGACGCCATCGACGCGGAACGCTACGGTGGCGAGCCCGGCGGCGGCGGCTTCGAGCAGGATCATGCCAAAGGGTTCGCTCCTGGAGGGCAGGACGAGGAGATCGAAGGTCTCGAGAAGGGCGGGCACATCGCGCCGGCTGCCGAGGAGAAGGACGCTCTTCTCCAGGCCAAGTTCTTTGATCCTGCTGTGTAGTGCGCGTTCATAGCCGGCGTTCTGAGCGAAGACGGCGGTGCCGACGAGGGCGAGCAGGGCGCTGGGCTCGTGTTGCAGGACTTCCCTGAACATTTCAACCAGGGCGATCTGATTCTTGCGTGCGCAGAGCTGGCCGACGCAGCCGACGAGGAGGCGGCCTTCGGCGCCGAGTTCCTTGCGGAGGGCGGACCGTTGTTCGGCGGGGATGGCGGTTTCGGGCAGCTCGACCGCGTTGTGAAGGACGGATGTCTTGGCGGCCAGTGTCTTGCGCCAGAGATTGCCGGCGAAGCTTTGCGCCGTGGCTTTGGATACAGCGATGAGAGACGTCCTGCGGGAGACGGCGGCCATCGCACGGATGATGACCGACAAGGGATGCGCGGGCAGAGTGTCATGCACGTGCCAGACGACGGGGATGCCGGTACGCGCGAGGGCGAGGGTGGCGACCAGGCCGGCGCGCACGCTGTTGGCGTGAACGACGTCAGGGTGGAGGCTGCGGAGATGCTTTCGCAGCGCCGCTACGGATTGAAAGAAGGACTGGAAGTAGCGCGCGAGCTTAAGGGGGTTAGAGGTGAAGCGGGCGTTGAGGGCGAAGCATTCGGAGCAGGCTATGCCGAGCTGCGCGGTCTCATACTGCAGCGGGCCGGCGGGCGAGACGACGGTGGAGTGCACGCCTTGGGCTTTGAGGAAGGCGAGCGCCTGGAGGAGCACACGCTCCGCCCCGGCGATGGCACCGGTGTGGTTGTAGTGGGCAACGCGGGTGGTCATCTTATAACCCCAGATCGGCTGGATTGAGATAGAGGCCCAGGTTGGCGGCTTTGACGATGCGGTCGAACTTGGCGATCCTGTCGCGGGGCACAAGGATCATGTCGCCGGGCTCGAGCATCATGTCGTGCTCGAGATCCTTGCCTTTGAGCATGTGGTGAAGATCGAGCACA
>CAZZWG010000175.1:0-6943 GCA_964657685.1 Verrucomicrobia bacterium Tous-C9LFEB
TGAGGATCTGGTGACGACGGGGGGGAGTAGTTTGTCGGGGGTGCAGGCGTTGCGGGAGGCAGGGGCTGAGGTCACGGACTGCCTGGCGATCATCAGTTATGGGTTTCCGCAGGCTGAGGTTGCGTTTCGGGAGGCTGGGGTGAGGCTGCATACGCTGACGGATTTTGCGACGGTGCTGGGCGTGGCAGAGGGGCGTGGGTTCTTGCGGAGGGACCAGGTGGAGGCGATTCGGGGATGGTTTCGGGAGCCTTTCGATTGGAAGCCGCAGTGATGGGTGTTGTGTCGCCGGCGTTGCGCAAATTGGAAGAGCGTATGGAAGCGAGCGCTTCCCTGCTCTGTGTAGGGTTGGATCCGGAGTTGGCGCGACTGCCAAAGCGCTTCCAGCATGAGGCCCATCCGTTGTTCGCGTTCTGCCGTGAGGTGATCGACGCCACCGCTGAGTTTGCCTGCGCGTTCAAGCCGAACACGGCGTTCTTCGAGGCACACGGCGCGCGTGGATGGGCGGAGCTGGCTATGGTCTTTGCTCACCTTCGCGAGCAGCATCCGAATCACTTCCTCATCTGCGATGCGAAGCGAGGGGATATTGGGTCGACGAATAGCGGGTATGTGAGGGCTGTTTTCGACGAGCTAGGGGCCGATGCGATCACACTGCATCCTTACCTCGGAGCCGAGGCGTTACAACCGTTTCTGGAGCGGGGAGAGAAGGCCTCCATCATTCTGTGCCGGACCTCCAATCCCGGTGCCGGTGAGCTGCAGGATGTTGTATCGGAGGGGCGGGCGCTGTGGGAGACGGTGACTCTACGGGTAAGTAAAGAATGGAATGCGCGGGGAAATTGCATGCTGGTAGTAGGGGCGACGTGGCCCGAGGAGATGCGGCGCGTGCGGGCCATAGCGCCGGAGATGACGTTCCTGGTGCCTGGGGTTGGGGCGCAGGGGGGTGATGTGGAGGCGACCGTACGGGCTGGGTTGCGGGCGGATGGCAAGGGGTTGGTGATCAGTAGTTCGCGGGCGATTCTGTATGCGGACGATCCGGCTGCGGAGGCGCGAAAGACGCGGGATTCGATCAATGCTGCAAGGGAGTTAGTTCATGGCGGGCGGTGAACGGTTGCGATTGGAAGGCACGCTGGTCAATCACGACCGGGTCTCCGAAGGTTCGGTGGAGGTTGATCTTGCGACGGGGTTGATCGTTGACGTGGGGGCTGTTGAAGGGCGGAGTGACTTCGATTGCCGTGGGTGTTTGATCTTTCCCGGCTTCGGCGACATTCACATCCATGCGCGCGAAGACGTGAGCGGGGCGCAGACGTACAAGGAGGATTTTGCCTCAGCGTCAGCAGCCGCAATCCATGGCGGTGTGGTGCAGGTGGTCGATATGCCGAATAACCCTGTGGCGCCAGTGGACGATGCGCGGTATGCGGCGAAGGAGGCGTTGACGCAGGCCAGTGCGGTGCATGTAACGCTGTATGCGGGGATCGGGCCGGGGACTCGACCGCTCGCGCGGCATGTGCCTTACAAGGTCTATATGGGGCCGAGTGTGGGGGATCTTTTCTTTCGGTCGCAAGCGGAGTTGGAAGAGGTAATTGCGGGGTACCGGGGCTGCAATGTGAGCTTCCACTGCGAGGATCCGGAAATCCTGGAGGCCCACAAGGGGGAGGCGCTGCATGAATTGCGGCGGCCGGCGCGGGCGGAGATTACGGCGACGAAGTTTGCTTTGGAGTTGATCGAGCGATACGAGCTTGCAGGGAAGCTCTGCCACTACTCAACGGGTGAGGGTTTGCAGCAGATTGTGGCCGCGAAGAAGCGGGGCGTGCGGGTGACCTGTGAGGTGACGCCGCATCATTTGTTCTTCGATACGTCGATGCTGAACGAGGGGAACCGCATGCTGCTGCAGATGAATCCGCCGCTCCGGACACGCGAGGATCGTCTGGCTTTACTGGAGGCGTTGCGTTCAGGAGAGATCGACTACATCGCTACCGACCACGCGCCGCATACGCTGGAGGAGAAGGCGGTGGGGGCCAGCGGCGTGCCTTTGCTCGATACCTACGGCGCGTTTGCGACCTGGTTGATGCGGGAGCATGGATTCACGGCGACGGAAATTGCGCGGGTGTGTGCCTATAACCCCGGCCGATTTGTGCGGGAGTTCCTGCCAACGAGTTTCGGGCAGGGCTTTGGGTGCATTGCCCCGGGGTATACCGGCTCACTGACCGTGATCGATATGGACAAGCCCTACGACGTGACGCGCGGGAGTGTGCAGACCAGGTGTGGGTGGTCGCCGTTTGAAGGTGTGAGGTTTCCGGGCAGTGTGCGGTTTACCGTTCTGCGCGGCCGAATTTTGAACGCTGAGGGTTGAGAAGATAGGTCTTATGTTTGAGTTGAAGCATCTGGTCAGCGCGTCGCAGCTTTCTTCCGAAACTCTCTTCCGGCTTTTCGATCTGGCGGACGACATGCAGTCGCGGGACCGCTCGCGGACGCTCCGGCCTCTGCTGCAGGGGCGCATCCTGGCAACGCTGTTTTATGAGCCGAGCACACGGACGCGGCTCAGCTTCGAAGCGGCGATGCAGAAGCTGGGTGGGAGTGTCTTGTCGGTGGAGAATGCGCGGGATAGCTCGTCGGCGGTGAAGGGCGAGACGATCGCCGACACGGTCCGCGTGGTGAGCGGATACGCGGATGCCATCGCCATTCGGCACTTTGAAAAGGGGACGGCTGCTGCGGCGGCCGCCGTGTCGCCGGTGCCGGTGATCAATGCGGGCGATGGCGCGGGGGAGCATCCGACGCAGGCGCTGGCGGATACGTACACCATTCAGCGCGAGCTGGGCCGGCTGGACAATTTGCGCGTGGTGCTGGTGGGAGATCTGCTCTACGGACGAACGATCCACTCACTGCTGCCGTTGCTGGCGCAGTTCGCCAATCTGCGCATTGCGCTGGTGTCGCCGCCCTCGTTGCGGCTGCCGGAGGCGCTTGCGCGTGACCTGGCGAGCCGTGGTGTGCAGATGGAGGAGACTTCCCTGCTGGACGATGCGGTGGGCGGCGCGGATGTGGTGTACGTGACGCGGGTGCAGGGGGAGCGGTTTGCGTCCGAAGCCGAGTACCACGCGGTGAAGGACGCGTACGTGCTGAACCTGAAGACGGCGGAGCGGCTGGGGAGCGGTGCGGTGATCATGCATGCGTTGCCGCGCCTGCACGAGATTGCGCCGGAGGTGGACGTGGACCCGAGAGCGGCGTACTTTCGGCAGGCGCGAAACGGGCTCTATGTGCGGATGGCGTTACTGGCGTCCATGCTGGGTTAGGTCTTCGGTTTTATGCAGGCAAACGTTGCATGCGACAATGGGCCTGCCTGTATGCTTCGTTCGGTTTTCATCTCCCTTTCGGCTAATCGTCACTTGCGCGCGTTCTCGGAGCAAAACTCCCTGGGGCAGAGACTGTCTCGCCGTTTTGTCGCGGGCATGACGGTGGATGAGGCAATCGCGGCCGCCGAGCAATTGAACGCGGAAGGGATTGATGCCTCTCTGGACTCGCTGGGCGAGAGTGTGCTGCAGGTGTCCCAGGCGGAAGAGAGTGCGGCGGTGTATCACCGTCTGCTGGACCGGATTGCCGAGCGCAAGCTGCGCGCCAATGTCAGCGTGAAACTGACGGCGATGGGCATGGACATCGGCGGCCATGGCGCGGGGCCCCAGTTGGCCGAGCGCATTGTCGGAGAACTCGTCGAGCATGCCGCGGCGATCAACAGCTTCGTGCGCATCGACATGGAAGGCTCCGACTATACCGAAGCGACTCTGCAAATCACAGAGCGGCTGCATACACGCTTTCCGGGGCGGGTGGGCAGTGTGCTGCAGGCCTATCTGTTTCGGACCGCGGAAGATACAGAGCGCCTGCTCGGTCAGGGCATCCGTATCCGGCTTTGCAAGGGCGCCTACAAAGAGCTGCCGAGTCTGGCCTTTCCGAACAAGGCGGATGTCGACGCCAACTATGTAAAGCTGATGAAGCGGATGGTGACCAGCGGCGTGTTTTGCGGGATTGCAACGCACGATGAGGCCATCATCGATCATCTGCGGGCATTCACACGCGAGCAGTCGCTGGATCCGAAAGCGTTTGAGTTCCAGATGCTCTACGGGGTGCGGCGGGACCTGCAACGCAAGCTGGTGGCAGAGGGCTTCGGGATGCGGGTTTATGTGCCGTTTGGGACGGAGTGGTATCCGTATTTCATGCGGCGCCTGGCGGAGCGCCCGGCAAATGTATTGTTCCTGGCTAAGAACCTGCTGAAGAACTAGACCGACTGGCCGTCAGCGCGGAAGCGCGGTGGTCACCGGCGGGGGCATCAGCGGCTCCACACGCAGCAGGTTGAAGAGGACGGCGCGCTGGGTGTCGCTCAGCGGGGGACCATAGCGACCTGTCGAGAAGGCCGAGATCCGCTGCTCGGGGGGAAGCTCGCGAAGGGCGTGAAAAGTTTGCGCGACGGGCCGGCGCTGTTCGAGCGGAAGTGCGCCCAGCTGCTGCATAGCACCGCGGAATTCCGAACGCTGATCCGGCGTGAGCCGCTCCAGGGCCTCGTTCCGCGCGAGCAGCCGCTGGCGTTGGTCGGGCGTCATGGCGTCAAGCTGGGCAAGACGATCGCGCATGCGCTGCTGCGTTGGTTGGGGAAGTTCCCGGAACCCGGGTTCGCGGTCCAATGCCTGTTGCTGTTGTTGCGGAGTCAGATCGCGGTGCTGGTTCATCCACTCAGCCAGATGCTCGCCGCGCGGCAACCCATTGCGCTGCGCCTGGTGGTTTTGACTCGGATCGCCTACCTTACCGGAGTGCGGAGCAGGCGGCCGGCGCTCGATGGGAGCTGGAGCTTGTGTGTACTGGACCCCGGTAGGTGCAGCCACGCACACGGGCACAAAAGGACACAGCGCCAACACGATGCAAGCGAGGCGAACTGGGCCTGAGGTGCGCTGGCGAGTTGGAAGACAGTCGATCATGGTCTCTTGCGGGCTCTTCTACTGGCTTCCCAGACACAGTGGATTCCCAAAGGTCCACTGCCTGGAAAAACATCATACCGAAGCTGCGCGGAGCTGCGGCGATCAGCTCTGCGGGGGGCCTCCGTTGTCCCCGGAGGGTTCATCCAACAGGTCCATTCCCTGCAGCGCCTGCGCATTGTTGTCGTAGATCTTCAGATCATTCACTGCCGGCGAAGAGGCTGTCGGTGTAGGTCCCTGGTTAAAGAACAACGTCGTCGCGGTACCGCCTCCCAGGAGAACGAGAATGGCCAGTATCCCGGCCAGTGCCGAACGGGAAAAGCGAGGGGAGCTGAACTGCAGGTAGCTTGCCAGGCGCTCCCAGAGACCTTCCGGCGTGGCAGCCTGCGCTTCGCGAAGGCGGGCGTGAAGACGTGAATCGAAGTAGGCCGAGGGCTCCGGTGCAACCCACTCGTCCATGAGAGCCAGGGTTGCGCGAAGCTCGTTCAACTCCGTGCGGCAGGCCGCGCACTCGGCGAGATGAACGGGCGCACTGGGATGCGTCGCCATCTCATCCAGGAGCAGATCGGGAAGGTAGGTGCGGCAGGTCTTGCAATCAATAGTGGTCATAGTGGCCCCCTTCTGATGGTGGCTCTCCTGATAGGTGTGGGCCGTTCGCGCCGTCCGCACGTCACTCCTCTTCCGGAGGAATGGCTTGCGGCGTGGAGGCGAACTGCAGTGGAACGGTCCATGGCTATACGAAGTCCTTGAGTTTGTCCCGCAGCGTCTGGTACGCGCGGAAGAGCAGTGATTTAGTGGCGGACTCGGATAATTGCAGCACTTCACCTATGCTTTTGTAATCCAGGCCCTCATATTTGTGCATCAGGACAGCGGTTCGCTGCCTTTCCGGGAGCGCCATGACATGCTGCCGGATCGCGTTCATGCGTTCGCGGCGAAGCAACTCCGCCTCCGCGGTCGGTGTCGCGTCGGCCAGGTCGGGAGTCGTCCCGGTTTCCGGATCCGGCTCATCCAGCTGCACAGTCTGCGCTGTCCGCTCGTGCCGGTTATCCCGGGCGTGGTTGACACCGAGGTTGGTGGCGATGCGATAAAGCCATGTGCTGAAGCGAGCTTCCGCACGGTAGGTCTCGCGGGAACGATAAACCCGGAGGAAGACCTCCTGGGCGAGTTCCTCGGCTACGGCCTGGTTGTGAACCATGCGGTACATAAAGTTGATGATCGGCTTCCGGTACTTTCGCAGGAGAATGTCGAAGGCATCCATGTTGCCGGACTTCAGTTCCAGCATGATCTCGGCATCCGAAAGGCTGTTCGCGTCACCGCGCGCCATCGCCTCGGCACGGCGGCGCGCGCCTTCCGGGGTCAGGTCGACAACCGGCGCCGGGTGCGTGCCCGTCGTGTCGCCGCCAAAAAGCCCGGGATGGAGTGCTGCCGTCGCCACATCGGTGTTAACCCGTGTTTCGCCCGGAGGTTGCGCCGTCTGACCTGATTCTTGCTCCAGGTCCCGCGGCGAAACATCAGAGGCGGTCGACTTGCGTTCCATCAGGCCGTAATTGTACCGGGTCGGGCTACGTCTTTGCCTTGCCCCGTCCGGATAGCCCGGGCGTCACCTTCACCTCACTCGCTCCACGGTGGTAAACTCTCATCGTGCGGGAGCGTCTCCATCCTCTCGCCACCCGGACGGGCGCATAACTCAGCGGTAGAGTGCCACCTTCACACGGTGGAAGTCGTAGGTTCGAATCCTGCTGTGCCCACCAAGAACAATGAATCGTGCGAATTCCGGTTGCTGGCCGGCATAGATCCCGCGTTATGTGCACGAGCATCGTGTCAGGGCTCGATGGGACTTTGGCCAAAAAGGCCGGGGTTGTGAGGGTGTCTTCAAGCACTTGCCTCCTGTAAAAATGGCGGGGATGGGACAGAAACCCTCTCCGAGGCCGCGGCGCAGGCTGACATAGAGGATGCTGCGGGATCCCGGGATCTTTGAAAAGCATTCCCCC
>CAZZWG010000176.1:0-6932 GCA_964657685.1 Verrucomicrobia bacterium Tous-C9LFEB
GGAGCGGATCGCTTGCAGCTACTGCACTTTGGTATTGAACATACCTTTGCGCATCATGGCCTGGGCTACATCCGATGCTGACGGCAGGTAAGTGCCTGCACTGATCTGGGCTCGAAGCGCTTGGATTTTGTCGGCTCTGATACCTGAGAGGCCGGCGCTCAGACTCACCTTGTCGATCGAGAGTTCCGACGAGTCCGGTGCGGCCATGCTGGGCATGAACGTATCCGCTTTCATGGCCGAATCAGCGCTTGCAGAACCAGGGGCTGGGGCAATCGACTTCGTTGCCGCGGATGCAGGCGTTGCGCGTGCGTTGGCGGCTTCTTTCGTCTGACTGGTATCTGATGGGCTAGTTTGGGGAATCAGCATCGGAGTTGCTCCATTATTGACCAATAGCTTGATCTCCAGCGAGAGTATCAGCTCGGAGGTCACTTGACGATGCTCTCTTGTGGGACAGCAGGCGCTCTAATGGCGTGGTGCACTACGCTCTTCGTAGGTTCTTCTGAGTACAAAGTGTTATGCCTTTCAGAAAACAACTGAGTGATGCTAGGACTATGTCCGGTCTGCGATCATTCAAGACACTCTCGTTCCCGGAACCTGTAAGTGACCCAGCGGACTTCCTGTTTCAGACTTCCGCGAAGCTGCTTGCCAAGGCGATCGATACCCTGGCGGCACGAGAGCGAGTCATGCTGAGTCTTATGTATTTTGAAGAACTGGATGCAGAGGAGATCGGATGTGTGCTTGGAATCGAGGATTCAGAGGTGCTTTCTATCTGCGATCGTGCACTTGCGCAGGTCCGAGCTGCATTGACGCGAGTGTAGTAGACCCCCAGTGCTTCCGGGGTGCAGAACACGCCCGGGAATAAGATGGACTGGGCTCGGCTTTTGCAGCGTATGAGGGCTATGCAAGAGATCGCCGTTGGAGCCGCGATCGAGAGCCGTGAAGAAATCCCTTTAGAAGCGGGATTTCATTGCCTCCGACCCGTCGGGAGATGCAGAATGACTACCCCGTTTCTGTCTGGGAAACGGATGGCTCTTAGCGCTCTGGGGATGCTGGTTAGGCTGGGGGCGGGGTATTGGGAAGGGAGGTTAAGGTTTTGGTTTTGGACTCTTGCATCAACCAGTCCTGGGCACTGAGGAGATGCGTGTTGGCGGTGGGTTTGGGGCGGGGAACGCGGTGGTAGAGACCGTCGGACTCGAGGGTGCGGGCTTTGACGTTGTCGCGTAGATAGGTTTCGAGGATCTCGTGGCGGAGGCGGTGGGCGGCGACGGCGTTGGTGACGGGGAAGACGACTTCGCAGCGTTCGTAGAGGTTGCGGCTCATCCAGTCAGCGGAGCCGGTGTAGACCTCGGGGGTGCCGCCGTTCTCGAAATGGAAGATGCGGGTGTGCTCGAGAAAGCGGCCGATGATGCTGCGGACGCGGATGCGCTCGGAGAGGCCTTGGACCTGCGGGCGGAGGGCGCACATGCCGCGGATGATCAGATCGATCTCGACGCCGGTGATGGAAGCAGAATAGAGAGCCTCAATGGTTTTGCCGTCGAGCAGGGCGTTCATTTTTGCGACAATGCGGGCGGGGCGCCCGGCGCGGGCATGGTCGGTTTCGCGGGCGATGAGGGCAAGGGTGTCCTGCGCGAGGGTGATAGGGGCGACGAGGAGAGGGCGGTAGGCGCCGGGCTCGGCCTGCCAGTCGGCCGTGAGATAGCGAAAAACGTTCTGGACGGCAGCGGTGATCTCAGGACGGGCGGTGAGAAGCGAGATATCGGTGTAGAAGCGGGCGGTGACGGGGTTGTAGTTGCCAGTGCCGAGGTGGGCGTAGCTGCGGATGGTGTTGTCATTGTCGCGGCGGGCGATGAGAGCTAGTTTGCAGTGCGTTTTTTGGCCGAAGACGCCGTGGAAGACCTGGACGCCGGCATCTTCGAGTTCGCGAGCCCAGCGAATGTTGGAGGCCTCGTCAAAGCGCGCCATGAGTTCGACAACTACCGTGGTTTCTTTGTCTTGCGCGGCATCCTTCAAAGCACGGAAGATGGTGGAGTTGGCGCTGGTGCGATAGAGGGTTTGCTTAAGGGTAATGACCTGTTCGTCGGATTGACCGGCCTGGATAAAGGCTTCTACGGTGTTATAGGTGTCGAAGGGATGGTGTAAGAGGACGTCACCGCGGCGGATCTCGTCGAAGATGTTTCCGCTGTCGGGCGAGAGGGTGAGCTTGCGGCCGTGGAACTCGGGGAACTTGAGGTCTTTGCGATCAACGGCGGCGTAAAGGTCCATGAGACGGGATAGGTTGACGGGGGCGGAGGTGCGAAAGACCTGCCAGTCTTCGAGCTCGAAGTTGACGCGCAGGCGCTCGACGACCTCATCGGCCGCGGAACCATCGATCTGGAGGCGGACGGCGTCGCCCTTGCGGCGATTATGGAGCTCGGAGCGGACGCTTTCGAGGACGGAGCGGCTTTCTTCCTCCTGCATGTAGAGGTTGCTGTTGCGGGTGACGCGGAAGGCGGCGCGGCTGAGAACGCGGTACCCGCGGAACATGCGATCGGCTTGAGCCTCGATGAGTTCATCCAGAGGGAGAAAGAGGCGCTGGCCTTTGTGCTCGGGGAGGGCAAGTAGGGACGGTAGCGTACGGGGTATGGTGACGATGCCGAGGGTGAGTGGGGAGCGAGGGCTGGACTTGCGCTTGACGCGCAGGAGGAGTGCAAGGCCGATAGCTTTATTCAGAACGCGAGGAAAGGGATGGGAGGGATCGAGGGTAACGGGGGTAAGGAGAGGGTCGACCTGATCAATGAAGAACTTGGTGGCAAACTCACGGTCTGCCTTGCGAAGTTTCTTCCAGCGGACAACACGGATGTTGGCATCTGCCAGGGCGGGTTCAATCTTGTCGGTCCAGCAGGCAGACTGCTTGGCGACGAAGGACTGGAGTTTTCTTCTGAGGTTATCGAGCCGATCTTCCTGCGTGAGGCCGCCTTCATCGGCAGTGGCAGGTAGCGTCTGTCCATCTTCGATCAGCTGTAGCGTACCAGCGACACGGATCTCAAGGAATTCGTCGAGATTGCTGGCGGTGATGGCGAGGAACTTGACGCGCTCCAGGAGGGGATTTGTGTCGTCCTCCGCCTCTTCGAGGACGCGTTCGTTGAACTGCAGCCAGCTTTCGTCGCGGTTGAAGTAGCGTCCCTGGGGGTAAGCGGCGGTTTGGGGAGCTTTGGAGGTGCGACGGGCGCGTGGGGATGATCGGGTGCGGGCGATGATCTTCTCCGAGCGCATGGCTTGAGGGTAACGCAGGGATGTGAATGGGTGGTTAGTGTCGCTCGACCAGAAAGCTAAATGCTGATGGTTGAGGGAGATGGATTGAGTGTGCCACTCAAAGGTATGTGTGCGCGGGCATCTTGGAGAAGGCTAGCCGAGGTGATCACCAGGGCGGACCAGAGCAGGTCGGCACCGAGTAGATGGAGAACCTGTAGCGCAAGAGGGGCAAGCGCGAGGACGTCGGCGACACCAAGCAGCAATTGAAGGGCGAGAAGCAGAAGAAGGGTGAGGCGACCGCGTTGTAAGCAGAGCGCGATCGATGCAATGAGCAGAAACGCAGCGAGGGAGGCGGCTGGGTGCATCCAGCGCATGCGGACAATCAGGGGTGAGGCTGGATCGAGGTCAGCAAGGAAAGCGGCGTGGAGGCTGGGCGACGGGAAAAGTGTGTCGGCAAGGGCAGCGACGGAGCCTGTGGCGCCGGTAAGTATCGTGCAGAACAGAGCCCATGGAGCCAGACGGGCAGCAAGTGTGCTGGTGGCGGCGATTCGGGGTCTGGGCGTCTGCCACCACCAGGCGAGGCTCAGCGCGGCGAGTAGAAGCATTGTGTTGGTGAAGTGAATCCCCTGAACGATGACGCGGAGGTCGGAGGTATTGTGTTCGACAAAGTGGCCGAGCACGAGAATGGCGCCAAGAAATGCCTCTGTGATGAGCAGGAAGCCCGACCAGACAGCGGCCTTCCTCGCCGGGGCACCATGGGGGCGCGCCAGGAAAGTCCAGGCGACGAGACCCGCGGTCAAGGTGGTGCAGATGCCGGTCATGGAGCGATGAGTGAATTCGATGATGGTAGCGAGGCGGGGATGATGAGGGAGGATCTGGCCGTTGCAGAGGGGCCAGTGGTCGCCGCATCCGGCACCGGAGCCGGTAGCCCGGACGACGGCGCCTTCGAGAACGACAAGGATCATCCAGGCAAGGGTAAGCGCAGCGTAGGTGGGAAGGCCTTGGCCACTGCGAAGAAAAGCACGGAAGCGCTGCACAACTATAGTTTACGCGGGCGCCTCGTCAGGAATTGGCAAGGGCGCGGGCTCTTTCGGTGGAGCGTTTGACAGCTTTGATGAGAGTAACGCGCAGGCCGCCTTCTTCGAGTTCGAGGATACCGTCCACGGTGCAGCCGGCGGGGGTGGTGACTTCATCCTTGAGCAGGGCGGGGTGCGCACCCGTTTCGAGCACCATGCGGGCGGCACCGTAGGTGGTCTGGGCGGCAAGGACGGTCGCAATATCGCGAGGGAGGCCGACGTTCACGCCGGCCTCTGCAAGGGCCTCAAGAATGATGTAGAGGAAGGCCGGACCGGAGCCGGAGAGTCCGGTTACGGCGTCCATATGTTTTTCGTCGAGGGTGACAGTACGACCGACGGTGCGGAACATTCTTTCGGCCAAAGCTGTTTGTTCCGGTGTGGCGGAGCGCCCGCGGACCAGAGCGGTCATGCCGGCGCCGAGGGTGGCGGGGGTGTTGGGCATAGCGCGGATCACGGGGACACCCTCGCCTGCGATGGCCTCGATCGCGGCTGTGGTGACGGAGGCTGCGATGGAGATCAGGACGGTACCGGGTGAAAGGACGGGCTGGATTTCGCGAACAAGGTCGGCGACCTGGGTAGGCTTGACGCCGAGGAGAATGAGATTAGCCCCTTCCGCCGCAGTTCGGTTGTCGGTGAGACAGCGCACACCGAGGCGATTCTCGAGCGCCTGAGCGCGATCCGTGTGCGCGACCGTGGCGACGATGTGTTGTGGCGTGAACAGGCCGGAGCGCAGGAAAGCGGCGATAAGGATGCTACCCATTTTGCCGGCACCCAGCACGGCGAGAGTGTCTGCCGTTTGTGCGGGGGCCGCATCCTCCAGGGAGTTCTCAAGTGGCTGCGGGGATGTGCCTTCCTTTGGTAGGGCGGTGGACATGGCTCAGCGTACCATCGTCGATGTTCGGTCAGTTGGCTATGGGAAGCCTGGCGTTCTGGCTGGCGGCGTCAAGCATACGGTAGAGTGTCGAGCGGCTGATGCCGAGAACCTCGGCGGCGCGTAGCTTGTTGCCGCGGCAGGCGAGCAGTACCGCGTTGATATGTTCCTGCACGATGGTGTCAAGCGGGACCATGCGAACGGTGCCCGGGCTTTCGGGGCGTTGGCTGGGCCGGACTGCAATGGCACGGTGTAGATCGGCGGATGTGAGTTCAAGGGCCTCGTCGGAGCTTTCGAGAAGAAGCGCTGTGACACGGGCGAGTTCAGACAGGTTGCCGGGCCACGCATATTCCATGGCTGCGCGGAGGAGATTTTCGGCGAGATGGGGCAGAGTGCGTCCTGCTTCGGAGGCGCGTACCGAGAGGAGGTGGCTGAGAAGCATGGGCAGATCTTCGGGCCTTTGCTTTAGGCACGGAATCTGAATGCGAATGGGCGCAAGTGCATCGGCGAGTTCCCCCGAAAAGCGTTTGGAGCTGACCAGAGGCCGGAGATCTTCGCTGGCGGCGGCTACGACGGTGAAGGGACGTGAGCGGCGCATGCGCATGAGGCGCAGGAGGCCTTCTGCGGCGGCGGGGGATAGCTGGTCGACGTCGGGGAGGAAGAGGAAGACGTCGGCCGGAAGGGAATTCAGTGCTGAGGGACGAACGAGGGTATTTTCTGCGTCGGCCGCATTGATGCGGACGAAGTTGCGCTTTGGTGCGTGCGAGAGGTCGAGCAACAGGCGGGCGACAGCTTCCTGTCCGCAGTCCGGGTCACCGGTGAGAAGAACGGCCCTTACGTGTGGTGCGAGGCGGCGGATCTGGGACCAGAGTTGTGACATGGCCGCGCTGGGTCCGAGCAGTGAGAGAGCGAGTTCGGCGCCCAGGTGTTGGGATGCGGGGATGGAGGGCTTGGCGGGGCTTGTCGGGAAGGAACAGGGCTGTGTCATACACAGCGTTTATCGGGCGAAAGTTAGACGAAGATCAGGGGTTCTGCTAATGTTTTCGGTTGGGTGTGACCAGAACGGGAATTGCCGTTCTGGCCGTTCCATTTTGGGAATGTTTAACGTCAGGCCGTAGTTTTTGCGCAGTAGGTGTCGAAGGCGCGGGTGAGTTCCTGGGCGATGGCGGGGGCGGTGGAGGTTTCAATCGCGGAGCGTTGCATGAGATAGACGAGTTGGCCGTCGCGGAGGATGGCGATGGCGGGGGAGGTGGGGGGATGGCCGCCGAAGTAGCCGCGGGCGCGTTCGGTGGCTTCGCGGTCCTGGCCGGCGAAGACGGTGACACTGTGGTCGGGCCTGGTGGCGCCGGCCATGGCGAGACGGACACCGGGGCGCATCTTGCCGGCGGCGCAGCCACAGATGGAGTTGACGACGACCATGGTTGTGCCGGGTTGGGCGAGGGCCTGGTCGACGTCCTGGGCGGTGCGGGCTTCCTGGAGGCCGGCGCGGGTGAGTTCCTCGCGCATCGGGATGACCATTAACTCTGGGTACATGAAATCTCCTTGGGCATTGCTGCTCCTATTCGATTGTACTGGCGGGTGAATGGATGCGGTGGGTACCCCTTCCCCTGGGGTACTTTTGATTCAAAGTACGTTGGAATAAGGAGTTAGCGGGGTACTTTGGGTGTTCTGCGGAAATTTCGATCCCGATTGGATTGGTGGACTGTTTTTAGTATGCATGGTTGGGGGTTAATGGTGCGCAAGTCTTTCCGACT
>CAZZWG010000177.1:0-5418 GCA_964657685.1 Verrucomicrobia bacterium Tous-C9LFEB
CAGCACGGCATCAACGACTTCATCATCTGCTGCGGCTACAAGGGCTACATCATCAAGGAATTTTTCGCCAACTACTTCCTCCACACCTCCGATGTCACCTTCGACATGACGGCCAGCGGCACCGAACCCAAGATGATCGTTCACAACTCCGTCGCCGAGCCCTGGCGCGTCACCCTCGTCGACACCGGCGCAGAAACTGGCACCGGCGGCCGCCTCCGCAAAGTCGCCAAATACCTCGAAGGCGAAGACACCTTCTGCATGACCTACGGCGATGGCGTCGCTGATGTCGACATCCCCGCCTCCATCGCCTTCCACAAACAGCACGGCAAAGCCGTAACCCTCACCAGCGTCCAGCCCGTAGCCCGCTTCGGTGCGCTCGGTCTCAAGAACACCCAGATCTACAGCTTCCAGGAAAAACCCAAAGACGAAGGCGGCTGGATCAACGGCGGCTTCTTCGTCCTCTCTCCCAAGGCCATCGAAGCCGTCAACGACGACTCCCAGATGTTCGAGCGCGAGCCCATCGAGAAGCTGGTCAACGAAGGCGAAGTCCACGCCTTCTTCCACCACGGCTTCTGGCAAGCCATGGACACCCTCCGCGACAAACAACATCTCGAAGACCTGTGGAGCAAAGGCAAAGCCCCCTGGAAAACCTGGTAGCCTCGCGTCCCTCTTCTGGAGAAATCCTTATCCTGCACTCAGCGCTGAAGGCGCGACACATAGCGAGTTGCGCCATCTTCGCTCACCTACTCGCAATCCATCTCCGGCTCAACCGCCCGCGCAGACACTGCCCCTCATGTCGCACCCGCCACGCTCATCACGCGTTCAACGCAACTCGCTTCAGCGCCTTCATCCCGTGACCTTCGCCTTGTACAGCATCACAAGACCAGGTCACCCAACTTACCCTGATTAAGTATCCTGAAGACATGACCGAAAGCACCACGCCCCTATGGCACGGCAAGCGCGTCTTCCTCACCGGACACACCGGCTTCAAAGGCGGCTGGCTCGCCCTCTGGCTTGCCTCCAAGGGCGCCATCGTCCGTGGCTATTCGCTTGACCCCTACACCACCCCAAGCCTCTTTGACATCGCAAAGATCGGCACGGTCGTCGAGGACATCCGCGGCGATATCCGTGACGGCGCCCACCTCGACCAGGCCCTCACCTCCTTCGCTCCCGAAGTCGTCTTCCACATGGCCGCGCAGCCCCTCGTGCGCTACAGCTACCAGGATCCGATCGGTACCTTCGAGACCAACGTCCTCGGCACCGCCCGCGTCCTTGATGCTGTCCGCCGCACCCCTTCGGTCCGCGCCGTCGTGAGCGTCACCACGGACAAATGTTATGAAAACAAGGAGTGGCTCTGGGCCTACCGCGAAATCGATCCCCTCGGCGGCTACGATCCATACTCCAGTTCAAAGGCCTGCGCTGAAATTGTCTCTGCCGGCTTCCGGCAAAGCTACTTCCCCGTCGACAAAATTGCCGACCATCGCTGCGGGGTCGCTACCGCGCGCGCCGGCAACGTCATCGGCGGCGGCGACTGGTCCACCGACCGACTCATTCCCGACCTCGTCCGGGGCTTCGTCGCCGGCGAACCTGCGCTCATTCGCCGTCCCAACGCCATCCGTCCCTGGCAGCACGTGCTTGAGCCACTCCACGGCTACATCCTGCTCGCGGAGAAGCTCATCCATCCGGAACCGGTCCAGGCCGGACGTTATGCAACCGCCTTCAACTTCGGCCCCTCCGAGGATGACGCCCAGACCGTAAGCTGGATTGTGGAACGTATGGTGCACTTCTGGGGCAAGAAAGCGAGTTGGGTTCTCGATCCGGAGCCCGGCGTGCATGAGGCCGGTTACTTGAAACTGGACGCCAGCCGCGCCCGCGCTGAACTCGGCTGGCAGCCGCGCCTCCGCCTCGAAACGGCCCTCGAGTGGCTCGTCACCTGGTACAAGGCCCAGGCCGCTGGAGAGGACATGCACCAACTAACCCTTGCGCAGATCGCGGCCTACGAGCAGATGCCCCCAGCCCGCTAAGATCCAAAGACAAAACATGGGCGGCGAGTTATCCTCGCCGCCCATGTGCGCATGTTTCGCCCACTAAACCGTACGCGTAGGTCGCTGTCTCGCTGGCGCCTTGGCAGACTCCTCAACTCCATCGCTATAGACCCGAACGGCACGGCCGCCCACGATAACCTTGTCGTGAATTGTTGCTTCGCAAAAAGGATTTTCTATGCTTTCCGTGTCGATAATCTGCCGCCACGGTGTCTGGTTCGGCGGCTCGGGAAGAGCGTACTCCACGCCATTGTCTGAAGCATTGACCAGGATCAGAAAACTATCGTCCACCACCGGTGACCCTTCATCGTCCATCACGCCGATCGTCTTGCCGTTGAACATGACGCCAATCGATTTGTTGCCGGCATTGTTCCAAACCTCATCCGAGACCTCTGTGCCATCGGTGCCAAACCACGACACGTCACGCACCACAGATCCTCGAATCTTCCGATCCTGAAAGAATCGCCTGCGGTGCAGATTCGGATGATCCTTGCGAAGTTGAATCAACTTCGACGTGAAATCAAGAAGCCGCTTGCGCCGATCATCCAGATTCCAGTCATACCAGGTCAGATCGTCGTCCTGGCAATAACAGTTGTTGTTGCCCATCTGTGAGCGGGCGAACTCATCCCCACCCGTCAGCATCGGCACACCCTGGCTGAGCATCAGCGTGGTAAGGAAGTTGCGAGTCTGCTTTTCCCGCTCGCGATTGATGTTTTCGTCGTCCGTAGGCCCTTCTGCGCCCATGTTCCACGAGTCGTTGTCGTTCGCGCCGTCGGTGTTGTTGTCGCCGTTCGCCTCATTGTGTTTTTCGTTGTAGCTCACCAGATCGCATAACGTAAAGCCATCGTGCGCGGTGATGAAGTTGATCGACGCCGATGGCGCGCGGCCATCACTCTTGTACAGATCGCTTGAACCCGTGAAGCGGTAGGCAAAGTCTGACAACTGGCCCGCATCGCCCTTCCAGAACCGCCGCACCGTGTCCCGGTACTTGCCATTCCATTCTGCCCAAAGAATCGGAAAGTTCCCGACCTGGTACCCGCCGGCACCCACATCCCACGGCTCCGCGATGAGTTTGATGTCCGCCAGCGTCGGATCCTGGTGAATCGTGTCGAAGAACGCTCCTAGCTTGTTCACATCCGCGAGCTCACGCGCAAGTGTCGAAGCAAGATCGAAGCGGAAGCCATCCACATGCATCTCGATGACCCAGTACCGCAAGCTATCCATCAGCAGCTTCAGAACCTGGGGGTTGTACACATTCAGCGTATTGCCCGTGCCGGTGTAGTCCATGTAGTGCCGTGGGCTGTCCTGTACCGTCCGGTAATACGTCGTATTGTCGATGCCCTTCATCGAAAGCATCGGACCTTTTTCGTTGCCCTCACAGGTGTGGTTGTAGACCACATCCAGAATGACCTCGATCCCGGCCTTGTGGAGTTGCTTCACCATCTCCTTAAACTCGACCACCTGCGCCCCGGCGTCGCCCGCTGAACTGTAACGCGACATAGGAGCAAAGTAACCAAGCGTGTTGTAGCCCCAGTAATCGCGCAAATCTTTATCGATCAGGTGCCCCTCATCGATAAAATGGTGAACGGGCAGCAGTTCCACAGCGGTTACACCCAGTTTCTTGAGGTATGCAATGCTGGCGTCGTGTGCCATACCCGCATAGGTGCCCTGCATCTCGTTCGGCACCTCGGGATTGCGCTTGGAGAAACCGCGCACGTGCACCTCATAGATGATCGAGTCCGCAATCGGTGTCTGCGGCGCGCAATCGCCTTCCCAGTCAAACTCGTCCGAGACCACGATGCTCTTCGGCACGAAGTCAGCATCATCCGTCTCGTCCTTCTTCAGGTCGTCTCCTGAAAGTACGTCGTAGGGATAGATGGGCCCCTTGGGATCGGGAAGGGCGGGCAGACTCTCATTGCGGTGCTGCCCCGTAATCGCCTTTGCGTAGGGATCGACGAGAAGTTTCGCAGCATTGAAGCGGAGACCCTTCTCAGGCTCCCAGGGTCCTTCCACGCGATACCCATACCGCTGACCGGGCTTCACATGGCGCACAAGACCGTGCCACACGAAAGCTGTAACCTCTTTCAACGCTACACAATCCACCTGCTTGCCGTCATCGTCGAAGAAACAGACATGCACCGCGGTGGCGTTCTCTGAAAACAAGGCAAAGTTCGTGCCGAGGGAGGTCGGCGTGGCTCCAAGCGGATAGGGCTTCCCGGGTAGCAGTGTTCTAGACATCAATTCACACTCTTTTCTTTAGCCGGAGCGCAGGTTCTCCTAAAGTTCTCAGCAGACGAATCGTCGGCCCCGGGTCGAGTAGGTAGATGCCTGAATTCGGATGGCACGCTGCTTTGTGCCCTGCCGCTCGTCCCGTTCATTGCTGAACCGTAAGCGTCAGCCCTGTTGCATGAACGACGGCAACCCCCGCCAGATTGGTAGAGGTTGCCGTAATTTGCAGATTGTAGGTCTGCGCCAGAACACCACCCGTCCCTTCTCCCACCGTGCGGGCTCCGCACCCGGTCAGCAGCAGTATCACGCTCAGGCTGAAAAGCCACGGAAGCTGCCGTCGCTTGCGCACCCACATCAGGGCGAAAGCGCCGAGAGCCGCAAGCACAACTCCACCGCCTTGTGTTCGATACGGTCCTCCTCGCCGCAGATCTGCCGCCGCAGCGGGTACCTGCACCGTTACGTTCACCGTCGCCGGCCCTGCTGCCGGGACTACCTGCGGCGGTGAGAAGATAACGATTGCCTTTGACGGGAAACCAGTCGCACCTAAGGAGACGGCTCCCGTAAAGGGACTGGAAGCCGAGCGCACCACAAGACTGTACGTCGCGAAACCTCCGGCGCTTGTGCTCGCACTTGAACTCCCAGAGCTCGCCACCGTGAAGTCCGGAAGCGCCAGTACCTGCACGGCAAGAGGCGCCGACGTCGAAGGGAGAAAATTCTTGTCCCCAAGGTATGCGACAGCCAGGTTCCTGTTGCCCTCTGGAGGGACCGGGTACGTAGCCGTTGCTTGGCCTCCCTGAAGAGCGGCAGTCGCCACCACCGTACCGCCGTCCAGAAACTCGATACTTCCCGTCGGCTGTCCTGCGGTGGCCGGCTTCACCGCTGCCGACAAGAGCAGTGGAAGCCCGGCATACGCCTGCCCCGTGCTGTCTACCGCTACAGCTGTCCCGGCCCGCACCACGGTGAGCACACCGGAACCGGGAGCCATGCTGACGCTGTAATTGCCTGCTTCTGGACCCTGGAGGGAGACATCGATCGGATACACGCCCACCTCCGGCATCGAACTCACACCGGGCAAAAACATGGGCAGGACGCCACCTTCATCCTGCGGCAGAACACCCGAAAGCGAACCGTTCAGCAGAGGAACCGG
>CAZZWG010000177.1:5518-6920 GCA_964657685.1 Verrucomicrobia bacterium Tous-C9LFEB
AATAGCTGACTCTCGACTGCAAGTTCACGCACCGTACCGTTCAGCGTGTCGGCCACAACAGGCAAACCGAAGCTGGAAACGGCCACCGCCCGAGGCGCCCGCAACGACCCTGCCAATCCCGTCACCCCGTCAACACTCGCTCCTTCCTCTCCGCTCCCCGACAAGGTCGTAATCACCCCCGCCGCATCCACCACCCGAAGGCGCTCATTACCTGCATCCGCAATCAGCAAACGCCCATCCGCCGTCCAGCCAAGCCCTTGCGGATCGCTCAGCTTCGCTGCAACAGCCGCCCCACCGTCCCCTCCAAAGCCGCGCACGCCGGTTCCCGAGAACGTCTGCATCGACCCATCTGTTCCTATAACCCTGACCCGCTGATTGTGCGTGTCCGCGATGAAGATCCGCCCATCGCCCGCCACCGCGATCCCGGAAGGCGTATCCAGCTGAGCCGTCTGGGCCGGTCCGCCGTCACCCGCATAGCCCTGTATCCCTGTTCCAGCAAGGGTCGCGATGACACCGCCCGCAACCCTCCTTACCCGTTGATTGCCCGCGTCGCAGATCAACACACCACCAGCCGCGTCCACCGCGAGCGCTGTCGGATCCCGCATCTTTGCCGCGGAAGCCGGTCCACCGTCGCCCCCAAAGCCCGCCAGACCGCTGCCGGCAAAGGTCGTAATCACACCGGCGGTGCTCACCGCCCGAACCCGCCTGTTTCCCGAATCCGCAACGTACAGCGTTCCATCTGCACCAAACGCCAGGCCTCTCGGCTGATTCAGCGACGCGGAAACCGCCGGCCCTCCGTCACCGGCGAAGCCCTGCACCCCCGTCCCCGCCACCAGAACCAGAGCACCCCCTACCGTGGCTTCCAGCACCTGATTCCCACTTGCGTCCGCAATATACAAATTGCCTGCGACATCAAATGCAATCGCCGACGCCGTCCGCAAGCGCAGAGCACCCGCCTGCGCCACCGCATTTGCAGCCACAAGTAGGCAAACCGCCACTCCCAACAGCGGCAACCACCGACATCTCCGGCAAATCCATTCCATAAAGCGCCCGGTCTCACTCCTCAGCAAGGCGAAGAAACAACGTAAGTCAACCTTAGCCGATCATAGCCGACTCCCCCCAGATTCCCATCCCCCATTTGGGGCAAACCGTCGCTTACTCTGGTCATTACCTTATGGGGGCCGCAGCGCCTTCGCCCCTGGCCGCACGAAAGGCTCCCCCGAATGCAAGTAACGGCACTCGACTGGCTCGTTATCGCCCTCTACTTCGCCCTCAACCTCGCCATCGGCTTCTTCTACATGCGCCGCGCCTCGGGCAATGTCAGCGAGTTCTTCCTCTCCGGCCGCAGCGTCCCCTGGTGGCTCGCCGGCACCTCCATGGTCGCCACCACCTTCGGCGCCGA
>CAZZWG010000178.1:0-6875 GCA_964657685.1 Verrucomicrobia bacterium Tous-C9LFEB
AAGCCACATCTGCTTGGTTTTGTTGCGCATGATCTTGCCCGAGCTGGTCCTTGGGATAGCACGAGGCGAGATGAAGGAGATGAGTGCGGTTTCGACGTTGAGGTAGTTGCGGACGGCGGTAGCGATGGCGCGGGCGTCGGGAAGGGAGGCTGGGTTTTTGACTTCGGCGACGATGGCGAGGGCAGGCTCTGTGTCCTCGTGAATCTGGAAGGCGACGACGCAGTGCGGACGGACCTGATTGGAGGCGCGTTCTACGACGGCTTCGATGTCCTGCGGGTAATGGTTCTGGCCGCGGAGGATGATCATGTCCTTGATGCGGCCGCAGACGAAGAGCTCGCCGTTGTGGAGGAAGCCCATATCGCCGGTGCGGAGGAAGCCATCGTCGTAGGGTGTGTCGTCGACGAGGCGCGCGCGAAATTGCTTGTGGGTGAGTTCGGGGTTGTTCCAATAGCCGAGGCATTTGCCGTTACCAGCGAGCCAGATTTCGCCGATGCGACCTTCTTCGAGGGCCTCATGGCGCTCGGGGTCAACGATGCGAATGTCGAGGCCTTCGAGCGGCGCGCCGCAGCTTACGATTTGTTTTGCCGAGGTGATCTCGGAGACTTCGGTGGTGAGGCGGGCTTTGCCGAGGGAGATGGCCTGCTTGTTGACGGAGACAATGGTACGGCCGCGCATGGAGACGGCGAGGGTGTTTTCCGCGAGACCGTAAGCAGCGTAGAAGCTTTCGGCTTTGAGGCCGTAGGGCTGGAAGGCTTCGAGGAAGCGGGCGTAGGTATCGGGCTTGACGGGCTCCGCGGCGACCATGAGGACGTGGAGGGAGCTGAGGTCGCAGCCTTCTAGGCTTTCTTTTGAGGTCCTGCCGGGGCGCAGGCAGTATTCGTAGGCGAAGTTGGGCGCGGCGGTGGCGGTGGCGCGGTATTTGCTGATGGTTTCGAACCAGACGACGGGGCGCTGAATGAAGTCCGTGGGCGCGAAGCCGTAGGTGGTGCCGCCCTTCAGTGCGGGGTAGAGGTAGCAGCCAATCAGGCCCATGTCGTGGTACTGGGGGAGCCAGGAGACGACGATGGGGTTGTCGTGATCGATGACGAGCGAACAGGTCTGCAGGATGTTGTCGTGCGTGACCATGACGCCCTTGGGTTCCATGGTGGAGCCGGAGGTGTACTGGAGGAAAAGAATTTTGGACGGGGATGGAAAGGACGCCGTGGACGCTGCGTGGATGAACTCTTCGCTGACGATCCAGGGCAAGCCGGAAATGTAGTCGATATCGACGCCGGAGGTGGCTACGCCGCTGCGGGCGAGGTTGGTTTTGAGCGAGGCGTGGTAGTCGCGGCTGGTAAGGACGGCGGCTGCCTGGCAGTCCTTGGCGATGTGAACGATTTTATAAAGAGCGCTCTGGAAACCGCGGGAACTCGGCGGGTAGACGGGCACCGGGATGAGACCCGCGCGCACGCACCCGAAGAAGGCGCAGATCATCTCCAGCCCGGGAGGATAGGCGAGCAGGAGACGGTCTCCGGGGGCGAAGCTGCCGTCTTCGAGGAGATGGGAGGCGATAGCCTTTGTGCGTTCGAGGAACGACGCATAGGTGTAACTCTCGAGAGGGTTCCCGTTGAGATCGATGTAGGAGTACAGGAGCTTTTGCGGGTGCTCAATCCCGAGCCTATCCAGGCTGTCTAAAATCGACGCCATATGAACTAGCGAAACCCTCCGAGGTTGGATAGGTACTGATGACTTAAAAGAACATGACACATGGCTTCTCCCCGGGTGTTAGCAGGGTGAAGCGCATTGATCTCGGAAAAAGGGAAGAAGGGTGCCGGCCTTGTGAAGACCGAGTGCACGAAGCGTCTATGCCTTTGCGTTGCCCGGTCCACTGGAGACGAGCCCCCCGAGGGCCGAACGGACGAGGCAAAGAAATACAGCGGAGCTACGGTGCGGCGGCTCCAGTTCAAGGCGTCGACGTTCGGTACTATCAATAGGGCTGATGGTAGCAGAGGCGGGGGTGGATAGGACAGGGGCAGGGCCGGGGGTGGGCTGTCAGGGTTACCGCAGAAGGTGCCGAACTTCGCTTTTGCGTGGAACTTTTCACGGCATCACCTCCCGGCGGCGAGTCAGGTGCGGAGGAGCAGTTACACTTGGAGGCGAGAGTAGAGCGACGGCCAGCCACGGGCGATGCGATGCGCCGGGCCGACGTAGAACGAGTCTGGAGAAGCCTGTGACGACCGAGATCGAAGCGCTGATTGCTCCCGAACCACCCCTGGCTGATCTGGTGCCGCATGAGGATTCGCCACCGTCGGGTTCGGTGGACGCGGCGGGCTCGGCTTCCTTCCCGAAGGTGCTGCGGCGACGGCTGGACAGGTTCTTTGCGGATGCGGAGATGTCGCCGAAGGCCAATGGCATGATGTGGACCAAGATCGCTGTGGGTTTGGCGGTGCTGGCGGGGAGCTGGATTGCGATCTATGTGTACCGGCCAACGTCGTGGCGATTTGCTGGGATCTATCTGCTGGGTGGGCTGGCGCAGACGTTTCTGCTGCTGAACATTGCGCACGACAGCAACCACAATGCGATCAGCTCGAAGTCCACGGTCAACAAGACGCTGAACTACGTGTTCGATTTGTGTGGGATCAGCTCGTACATGTGGCGGATTCTCCACCATCGCGGACATCACTCCTGCATTAACGTGCATGGGGAAGACGATGCGCTTTCGGGCAGGGGATTGCTGCGGTTTACGCCGCATGAGCCGCTGCGGCCGATGCAGCGTTTTCAGCATATCTACGCGCTGGTGCTCTATGCGATGTTCTCGCTGGACTATGTCTTTGTGCGCGACTTTGAGAGCTTCTTCTCGCCTACGCACGACTACATCCAGCGCACCAAGCACCCGATGCGAGAGTACCTTGTGCTGTTCGCGGGGAAGATCTTCTATGTCACGTACATGCTGATCCTGCCGGTGGTCTTGTTGAAGACGCCGATTCTGCTGGTGCTGGGGTCATTCCTGCTGGTGCACCTGGTAGTGGGGCTGAGTGTATCGCTGGTTTTCCAGACGACGCATACGGTGGATGGGACGTACTTCCCGACAGGGCGCAACGAGTTCGAGAACGGGGTTTACCACATCTTCGCGACGACGGCGGATTATGCGACGGAGAACCCGGTGGTGGGGTGGCTGGCGGGCGGCTTGAACCACCATATCGTTCACCATCTTTGCCCGTATGTTTGCCACACCCACTATGCGCCGCTGACGCGCATCGTGAAGGAGACTGCGGCGGAGTTCGGGATACCGTACCGGCAGCACCCGACGATGACGCGGGCGATCTGGCATCACCTGGTGCTTCTGCGGCAGCTGGGGACTGAGAATTGACCGCTTCTGCGTCTGTTCCGACGGTATCAAGAGCCCGGTCGTTCGCGGACTCGCGGGCAATGGCACGAAACCCTGTGCGGGTGCTGTCGCGCTACAGCGAGGAGTTTGGGGACACGTTCCGGTTTTACCTGGGTGGCTTGAAAGAAGCCATGGTGACGACCGACCCCGTGGTGATTCAGCATGTGCTGAAGACGAACTGGGAGAACTACCAGAAGTCCGATATCCAGGTGAAGCGGATGGGGCACTTTCTGGGCAAGGGGCTGCTGACGACGCATGGGGAGGCGTGGCGCACACAGCGGCGGTTGATTCAAAAGGGGTTCGACCGCAAGCAGCTGGATGCCTTGTCGTCGATCATGCAGGACTCGCTGACGGACTCCTTGCGGGGGTTTGACGAAGCCGTGAAGGCGGGCCCCGTGGATATCTATCCGCAGTTGATGAAGATTACGTTCTCGATGGTGGCGCGATCGTTGTTTGGAGCGCGGCTCAAGGATGAGGACATTGATCTTGTCAGCGATACCATCTGTACGGTGCAGGAGTTCATCGTCCGGCAGACGCTGCAGCCATACCTGAACCCGTACTTCGGGATCTCGGGTGAACTGCGCAGGCATGAGGAGATGCGCACGCGGGCGGACAACGTACTGCTGGCGTACATCGAGGCGCGGCGGAAGCAGGAGCCGGGGAGCGACCTGCTGCAGACGCTGATGGATGCGCGCTACAGCGACGGGGAAGGCATGCCCGATGAGCTGGTGTTGAGCGAGAGCATGCAGCTGCTGGTGGCAGGGCATGAGACCTCGTCGAATGCGCTCTCGTGGATGCTGTACCTGCTGAGCTCGCGGCCGGATTGCCTGGCGAAGGTGCGGGAGGAGTTCGACGCGGTGCTGGGCGACCGGCCGCTGAGCTATGGCGATGCGATGAAGTTTCCGTTTGCGACGCAGGTGATCCAGGAGGCGCTGCGGCTGTATCCACCATTTTGGATTGTGGACCGGATGGCTGTCGCGGATGACCGGGTCGGCGATCTTGTGATCCCCGCGGGGGCGACGGTGATTGTGCACGTCTATGGCGCACACCATGCGGTACGTGCGTGGGAGGATCCGGAGAGGTTTGATCCAGAGCGGTTTGCAAAGGAGAAAGAGAAGGGCCGGACGCCGTTCACTTACCTGCCGTTTGGAGCGGGGCCGCGGGGCTGCATCGGGGGAAACTACGCGATGCTGCAGATCCTGATGATTTTGAGTGTTGTGCTCCGGAAGTATGATTTCGAGCTCACGGCGGGGCAGACGATTGAGGCGCGGCCGATGGTCATTCTGCGTCCGCGGTATGGCATCCGGATGAGCTTTACGGAAGTGAGCCGGTCTCCAATGTGTGAGGATGCGGCGCAGGCGATGCCGCTGCGGGCCTAGAGCTACGGCTGCAGATCCAGTGTGAAGAGGTCGCCGGTGTGGACGCGCGTACGGACGAGTGGATTGCCGGTGGCATTGAGGCCGCTGAGCACGTAGTCCACGGCGTCAGCGCCTTTGGTGGAATCGAGCCGGATGAGTTCGTGAACGTGGCTGCCGGGAACGTCAACACGGTAGATCGGCTGGGCGGGGCTGAGTGACGCGTGCAAAAAGATGGATCGGCTGTCGCGTGACCAGACGGGATCCGCAGCGGAGGGGACAGGGAGGTCCGTCCACGATTGCCTGGCAACATCGAGCAGCCGGGCGTGCCGCTGATCGAGGGAGAGTGCCACGATGTAGCGGCCATCGGGCGACCAGCGGGGGCTGAAAAGGCCTTCGGAGCCGGGTACGCGCGTGACGTTGCCTGTGCGCAAATCCAGCATGAGGAGGGAGCGCGAGACCTCCTCGCCCATCTGGTCATTGGTGCGGCCGAAGACGAGGGCCTGGCCGTCGGGCGACCAGGAAGGATCGGCGGCATTGCGATCCTCCCGCAGCACCTGTTGCAGGCCGCTGCCGTCAGCGGCGACGACGTAGATGCTCCAGACTCTGCCCAATGTACGGGCCATGAGGGCGAGCCGCGCGCCATCGGGGGACCATTGGGCGAGGAAGACGTCGAGGTTGTCGGGGGTGAGCTGGAGACGCTCGGTGCCGTCGGCGCGAGCGCGCCAGAGACGGCCGGCGGCATCAGTCCAGGCGACGGAGTGGCCGTCGTGGGAGTACTCGACGCGGATGGCGCTGCTCAGGAAGCCGCGGTCGGGAACCAACTCGCCACTTGGGGTGAGTTTCTCGAGTTCGGAGCGGGCGTCAGAGCCAAGGAAATAGATGCGGTCGCTGTTGCGGCTGGCGACCGGGGCCTGGAAGTCGAGGGGGCCGTTGGTGACGCGTTGCGGCCCGGTGATGGAAGTTCGGCTTAGGCGCCAAAGATCGTTGCTGCCGCCGCTGGAGGACTGAAAGACGAACCATCGGCCGTCCGGCGTCCATACACCGCAGCACTCGGAGGCGGGCTCGTGGAAGCCGGCAAGAATGCGGCGCGGGTTGCGATCGGCGGCACGAAGCTGCCAGAGTTCCAGCGTGTGCGAAAGCGGATCGATGACGGTGAAGCGTAGAAGGGCGCTGTCGGGCGACCAACGGAGCCAGAAGGCCGGGCTGGGCAGGGTGGCGTAGAGCTCAGGTGTGCCCCCATTCAGTTCGATTCGCCACAGCTGGTTCTTGTTGGCGAACAGGACGCTGTGTCCGTCCGGCATCCAGGTGGCGTCATGTGCCAGAACGTTGCCGATGCGGAGAGCGGAGCCGCCGGAGGTGGGCACCACCCAGAGTGGTTGTTCGGCCTCGGGGGAAAGGTGATCATGCAGGACCAGCCTTGAGCCATCGGGAGAGATGTCGCCGAGGGCGGGGCCGGCAATCTCCTGCGGTACGTCGAGGTGAGAGGTTGTGCCCTGCCCGAGCGCAATGGCGATCAGTTCGGCGCGGCCGTTATTGAACTCGGTGGCGTAGAGGTGGACGCCGTCGGTAGCGGAGGCGGCAAGATTTTCCATGGTGGCGACGCTGGGCGCCAGATGACCGCTGAAGGTGAGCTGCTGGATGTGGACGGGAGCCGATGCGGCGTGAGCCTGGCCGAGACGATAGGCTCCGAAGGCGAGCAGGCAGACGGCGACGGCGAGCACGCACGCGAGGGCGACGACCCGGGGCGTGCGCCTGCGGTCGTCCTCAAGGGGTCCGATGAGACTAGCGGGGGCAGCGACAGGGATCACGGTGGAGAGCGAGCCCGTGATCGTTTGAGGACTGGATGGCGGTGCGGGGTCAGGTAAGGCCAAAGGCTCAGAAGGAGCGAGGGTCAGAGTTTCCGCAAGGATGGTCGTGGAAGCCTTCTCGACCTGATGGATTGGAGCGATGAAGCGGTAGCCGCGCCGGGCAAGGGTCTCGATGAAGCGGGGATTGTCGGCGGAGTCGCCCAGAACCTCTCTGATCTTGTTGATGGCGGTGCGGAGAGAGTGGTCGAACTCCACGTTTGTGTTGCGGCCCCAGACCTGCTGCTGCAGATCTTCCCGCGAGACAATCTGGCCTGCATGCTCTACGAGAACGAGAAGCACCTT
>CAZZWG010000179.1:0-6829 GCA_964657685.1 Verrucomicrobia bacterium Tous-C9LFEB
GGGCGTTGGGGGCGGGGTCGCGGACTACGCAGGGGGCGCTGTTGGCGGTGGGTTCGAAGTGCTGGGTGGCGTCGGAGTAGATGAAGGGCTGGCAGGCGAAGTTGCGGAGGCGGGTGAGGCGGTAGTTGCGGGAGCGGGTGAGGGGGTCGTCGGCGTCGTGGGCGGAGATGTGGCCTACGCCGGTGATCAGGGTGAAGTGGTGGGTGGGGTCGTTGGGGGCCGGTTCGAGCCAGCGCTGGGTGAGTTCGCAGGTCTGGCGTGGCGGGCGCAGTTCACCGGTGGTGTCGCATTGGCGGGCGCCGGAGACGAAGCTGATGACGACGGCGGCGTGACCGTTGATGATGCGGAGGTCGGCTTCGTTTTCGGTGAAGTCGCCGTTGGAGCCGTTGACGGTGGCGTGGTAGACGGCGCGGTAGCGGCCAGGTTCGAGCCAGGAGCGTAGAGGCCGGACGAAGTTGGAGGGGGTGGTGGCGCCGTTGTTGAAGGAGGACGCAAAGGTGAGGGTGGCGACGCGGCGCCAGGTGCCTTCGGACTCGGGGATAAGGATGGCGCTGATGACGTGCTGGTCGAGTTCGACGGTGAGGATGGCGTCGAGGTCGTCGGAGTTGCTGAGCTGCATCATGTCGAGTTCCATGGAGTGCGGGAACGGGACGTGGCCGTGGGTGAGGTACTGGCCGGGCGCGCCGAGGGAGGACAAGGCGCCGATGCGGGCGCGTTCGTCGTCCGAGGCGAGCTGGCGGGTGAGGGATTGGGGGGCGGGGATGGTGTAGTTGGCGGCGGCAAACTGAATGGCGCCGAGGCCGGTGCTGATGGGGGCAATGGGGCCGCTGGGGGCTGCGGCGGTCGCCGGGCCTGCGGCGGTGTGAGAAGCCGGATTGGCGGCGGAGAGGGAAGCCGTGTGGGAGGCTGCGCTTCCGGGCTGGCGAACGATGGGAGCCGTCGGCGTGGGGGCTGGCTGATTGAGAGCGGGGGCTGTGGGAGGCGCGGAGCCGAGGGAGTGCCGCTGGGCGTGGGCGACCCCGCACGCGAGCGTCGCGAGGAGGGCGATGCGGGCGAGAATGGGAAGAAAGCGGCGCATTGTGCTGCGGGGATCTCTGGATTCTGTTGGGTGTTCTGGAGGAAGGACCCGGTTAGAAAGGAATGTCCTCGTCGGTGATGCCCTGGTCGGCATAGTCCGGGACGGATTGCGAGTTGCCGCCGGAGGAGGTGTTGGGGCGGGAGCCGGCGTAGTTGCCGCCGGAGCCGTAGCCGCCGCTTTGGGAGCCGGAGGCAGCGTAGGAACCGGAGCGTTCGCCTCCACCTCCGCCTGCGTTCTCACCGCGGCCGCCGAGCAGGCTCATGTCATTGACCAGGATCTCGGTGCGGTACTTCTTCTGCCCTGACTCTTTGTCGTCCCACGAGCGGGTTTGGATCTTGCCCTCAACGAAGATCTGGGTGCCTTTTTTCACGTAGTCACGGACGATTTCGGCGGTCCGGCCAAAGGCGACTAGGTTGTGCCACTCGGTTTTGTCAGTCCACTGGCCGGTCTGGTCTTTTTGACGATCGGCGGTGGCCAGCGTGAAGCTGGCGATGGTCATACCGCCCTGCGAGGCGCGGATCTCGGGGTCCTTGCCGACGTTGCCGAGAAGAAGAACTTTGTTGACGCCCTTGGCCATGATTTCTGCTCCGTTTCAGAGGTGAGGATAGCAGAGTGGGGCGGTGCATTTTGTGGTGCTAATGGGTCGCAACGTGCGCGGTTGCGGGTACGGTGGAGGGGCTGGGGGTGAGGAGAAAGGTCTTGCCGACGAGAGCAATAGCGGCGTCAACGGAGCCGCCGGGCTGGAGATCCTGTGCGGAGACGGGTTCCAGAACGCGCAGGATGCCGTCGGGATCGGTGACGAGGAGGAGGGGGAAGTCGGTGGCTTCGAAGCGGTTGAGAGTCTCCGGCGGGACGGTGATCGTGGGGGTTTCGGCGAGCAGGGCGGCGGCGTAAGCGGGATTGTATGCTTTGTTGGTGACCGTGGGGTCGGGTTTGCGGGGTGGGACGGTTTGGGCGAGAAGGGCGTAGAGGTAAGCGGAATGTCCTTCCACTTTGAAAACGGTTTCAGGCAGGTGCGGACCCATATAGACACACTGGGCGCACCAGTCGGGGAAGAGGAGGAGGGCGGTGAGGGTGCTGTGGGCGGGTAGTTCCGGGATTTTGTTGGTTGGGCTGCTGAGCGAGGCGAGCGGGTTGATTCCAGAGAGGGGTTTGCCGAGGAGGGCGTACTGGCGGCGCTGCCCGGCGATACGGAGTTTATCGTCACCCGATGTGTTTGCAGGCAGCGCGGCGTCCAGTGCAGCGACAGTGGCCTGGGCCTCGTTGGGTCGTGAGGTGAGCTGCTGTAGAACGGCGAGGGAGAGGCCGTTGGCGTAGAGGGTGCTGATGGAGGGTTGGTCGGGTGAGGATGTGGGTGGGGTTCCGAGGGCGGCGAGGACGAGCTGTTGCCGGGCGGAGGCGAGCTTCAGGGCGTCGGCGGTGTGGACGAAGCGCATGTAGTCGAGGGCTTCGTCGATGCACTGGCTGGCCTCGGTGGTGTAGGGGACGGCGGCGAGGAGGGCGAGGGCGGTGGTGAGGGCTTCGGGTTCCTGCTTGAGATGGAGGTGGGCTTCGGTCTTGGCGGTGTAGGCGTCGGTGAGGAGGGGTTTGGGCTGGGTAGGGTCGTCGATGTAGCGGGTGGAAGCGGCGATGACGGCCGGCCATTGCTGACCGAGGGAACAGAGGCGAGCGAGGTCGACGAGGTCAGCGTTGGTGTAGTCGGAGGCTTTGCGGGTGTCGCAGGAAGCTTTGGCGGTGCGGATGGCGACGGTCATGGCGGCGAGTTCGACGTCGGACCAGTTGGCGATGTTGTGACGGGTGACTTCGAGGGGGTGGAGGGCGTCGGTGTAAGCGGCGCCGGGGGAGAGTTGGTTTGGGCTTGCGGGCGAGGTGGCGTTTTGGGCGTGGCCTGTGAGGGTAAGGAGCAGGCAGGCGAGGGTGAGGCTCAGGGAAGGATGATGGCTTGCGCGCACGCGGTGGGAGCTCCTGAAAGTGAGGTCACCTTACAGAAGACGGTTCGCTTTTGGAAAGGTCTAGAGAGGGGTGTTGTGGGGGGAGGTGCGGGTCTTCTCTCCGATGAGCTTGGCTAAGCCCAGGCCGGCGATGAGGAGGCCTAGAGGGATGCAGCCGAGGGCGAGGATGAGGACGAGCCAGCCGCCGTTGGTGTGGGGTCCCCAGCGGGTGGCTCCACCGAGGACGGCAAAGAGGAGGGCCATGCAAAGGACGCCGGCGGCGAGGAGGCTGCCGCCGGTGGTGAGGAGCTTGCGGGTGTCCTGTTGCATAGTTTTGGGCTCTCTGGTTTGAATTTGGGCAGTGGAGGGAACTGCTAACGCAGGGTACGCTGCCGCCGCAGTGTTGACGCGGCGTTGGGTTCTAGCGATAAGAGGCGAGCATGGCGTAGACGATTACGCCGGAGATAGAGACGTAGAGCCAGATCGGGAAGGTCCAGCGGGCAAGTTTGCGGTGGGCAGGGAAGCGGCCGCTAAGGGAAAGGAAGAAGGTGATGAGGATGAGGGGGAGTGCGACCACCGCGGCAAGGATGTGGGGCAGAAGGAGGACGTAGAGATAGATAGCGCGGGCGGTGGGGTGGCCGAGGGGGAACTTCATGTCGCCGTGGAGGATGTGGTTGACGATATAAGTCACCAGGAAGACGGACGAGACGATGAAGGCGCCGAACATGCTGTTGCGGTGCTGGAGGATCTCGCGGCGACGGATGTGGCGAAAGCCGATGAGGAGGAAGACGGTGCAAAGGGCGTTAAGGACGGCATTGAGGGCGGGAAGGAAGGCGAGATGGGTTCCGGCGACGTCCGTGGGCGGGTGGTAGTAGACCAGCCAGGCGAGGAAGAGGGAGGCGACGGCGGAGACGGCGAGAATGCCCCAGATGACCGGGGCCGGCGTGCGCAGGTCGGCATTTGGGGTAGAGGTCAGGGTGGTCATACTGCTTCCAGTTTAGCGGCCCGGCTGGGTTGTGTTGTGCTGGTGCGGTCAAACGGAGGCCCGGGAGTGGCAACAGGAAAGATATCTGGAGATGGAGGAGGAATTTACCGCTCCAGGACTAAAGTTTTGCAGCGATCTGCCGATAGTTACAGGAACAAGCGGCCCTGGGCGTTCAACACCATGGCGAGCAGAAGAAGGGGCAGGTAGATGACTGAGACTTTCAGGAGGTTCCGGGCGACGGTGCGGTTCTCGGGATCGTCAGGGGTGCGGAGGATGCGGGCGAAGCGGATGGTGGCGTAGAGGTAGTAGATGTCGAGCAGGAGGGCTGCTATGGCGTAGGGTTTGCCGGTGGTGTGCAGCCAGGTGGGCCAGAGGCTTACGGGAATCATGAGGACGGCGTAGAAGAGGGCCTGGAAGGCGGATCCGCGGGCAGCGTCGTGGGTGTCGGGGTCGGTGGCGACGAGGCGGATGCCGGCGTTGGCGTAGTCGGCGCGGTAGAGCCAGCCAATGGCCATGAAGTGTGGAAACTGCCAGACGAAGAGGATGGCGAAGAGAGCGACGGCTGGCAATTCGATGAGGCCGCGCGCGGCGGTCCAGCCGATCAGGGGTGGAAGCGCGCCGGGGAAGGCGCCGATGAAGGTGTTGAGGGGGGTGATGCGTTTGAGAGGGGTGTAGATGGCGACGTAAGCGACGGCGGTGAGCAGCGTGAGGGTGCCGGTGATGACGTTGGTGGTGAAGGCGAGCCAGGTGGAGCCGACGACGATGAGGAGAAAGCCGATGATGAGTCCGTGGGCGAGGCCGATGCGGTGCTGCGCCATGGGGCGGGCGGCGGTGCGGGGCATGCGGAGGTCGGTGTTGCGTTCGAGCGCCTGATTGAGGGCGGAGGAGCCGGCGGTAACGAGCGCTATGCCGAAGAGGGCTTTGACGAGGCCAAGGTGGAAGGGGCTGATGCCGGACGCGAGGGAGCCGAGATAGAAGCCGCCGGCGGCCATGAGCAGGACCATGGCGGAGACGCGAGGCTTGCCGAGGATCATGTAATCGGCAAGGAGCAGGCCGGCGCGGGAACGGGTTTTGGCTCGTTCCGGGTGGTCAGGGTGGCCGGGGTGGTCCAAGGCCGGCGATGTGGCGGCGACTCGCACGTTCCCTTCAGGATACAGCGACAGGCATCCGGGAGGGTACGCGACGAGGATTCTGCGGTAATGACTCCATCGTGGATTGCACCTGTGCTAAGGGTCGGCCTATACTG
Organism: Verrucomicrobia bacterium Tous-C9LFEB; assembly: GCA_964657685.1. GTDB lineage: Bacteria > Acidobacteriota > Terriglobia > Terriglobales > Acidobacteriaceae > Granulicella. Next base: position 5,241 of record CAZZWG010000179.1, read on the forward strand.
CGGGCAACCGGGCGCGTTTCAGGACTGATGTGCAGCCACGTGGTTTCCGGGTGTGAGGTGTGTCTTCAGCGAGTGCGGAAGGCAAATCGGGCTTGGCATGGGAGGACCTCCTGGTCCTCGGTCAGGTGCGCCGCCTGGTGTGCGGGAGCCGGGAAGCCCGTCGGGTCGATGGCGGGCGGTGACACGGGTTTTGCGAAGTTGCGCCGGCGTGGGAAAAGCGGCGGCTTCCGATGTTCTTCATGCGGTGCTGCCTTCCGATTGCCGGATCTGTGGTGGCCCGATGCTGGGTTTGACTCCTGTTCGCGTGTGCGATGCCTGTATAGGGCGGGTGCGGGCGGAGGCTCTTGAATCAGATGAATTGACCTGTTCGCGCTGCGGGGATGCGCTGGGGATGGAGTCGGCGCGGTTTGCGGCGTCGATGGGAATGACGGAGTGTACGGTGTGCCGGTTGGCGCCGCCGCCGTTTGCCAAGGCTGTGAGCTTTGGCCTGTATGACAGTGAAATGCGCGATATGTTGCATGCGCTGAAGTTCGGCGGCATGCGGCGGGTGGCGGACCACGTGCTGGGCGAGTGGATGGCCGGGGCCTTGCTGAAATTGGAGGGTCTGGCTGCGTCTGGGCTGGTGGTCGTGCCGGTACCGTTATTCAAAGAGCGGGAGCGGCAGCGTGGATTCAACCAGGCCGAGCTGCTGGCGCGGGCGGGGGTTCGGCGGGTCGGCAGGTTGCGGCCGGGTTGGAAGCTGGTGTTGCAGCCGGAAGCTCTGGTGCGAACGAAAGATACGCGGGCACTGTATGCGTTGCGCCCGGATCAGCGGCGGCGCGGTTTGCGTGGGGCTTTTCAGATTGGCAAAGCCGAGTTGGTGCAGGGGTGCGAGGTGGTACTGGTGGATGACATTCTTACTACGGGAGCGACGGCCCGGGAGTGTGCGCAGGTCTTGTTGCGTGCAGGGGCAACGAAGGTCTGGGTGGCGACGGTGGCACGGGCGCAGCCGGAGAGTTTGCGGGCGGTGGAGGTGAGTGTGGCGCGGTGGGATGTTGGGCCGCGGGTGCACACAGCAGGTTCCCCGTTCGGGGAATGACAAGAAAGAAGAACGAAGGCAAGGGCAAAGTAAGACGGCGAAGCGAAACCGAAGCGGCAATTAACACAGACGGAGGCGGAATGCAGTCTGGGCAGGCGAAGTCGGCGAGGCGGGGCGGGAAGGTTCATCACACGACACATCCGGTGCCGGGTACGGCGCGGATGGAGGCGATCGAGATCCGGGCGGGGGTGTTCCGGCAGCCGGCGATGCAGACGCCGGTGCTGGTGTTGAACGCGAGCTATGAGCCAATCAATATCTGCGGGGCGCGGCGGGCGCTGGTGCTGGTGTTGAAGGGCGTGGCGCGGACCGAAGAGGAGCAGGGGACGACGCTGCATTCGCACCGGGCAGTGATGCAGATGCCGTCGGTGATCCGGCTCCTGGAGTACCGGCGCATTCCGCACCAGACGCGGGCGTTGAGCCGGAAAAACATTCTTCTGCGCGACCGGAATACCTGCCAGTACTGCCAGGTGGTGCTGCCCGCGGCGGAGTTGACGCTGGACCATGTGCTGCC
>CAZZWG010000180.1:0-6769 GCA_964657685.1 Verrucomicrobia bacterium Tous-C9LFEB
ACCCCACCCTGACCACCGTCCGCCGCTGGCCGCGCAGCCTGCCCCAGTACGAGATCGGCCACCTGGATCGGATGGTCGAGCTCCATGAACGCATCCAAGCACTCGGCAGCCTTGCCTTACTCGGCAACGGATACCGCGGCGTGGGCGTCCCTGACCTCATCCGCGATGCCCGCGTTGCCGCACGTACACTTATCGAGACGACCTGCTGAACTGATGCCCTCTGCGCTCTCCCGTACCCCGTTCCCACGCACCTCCATGCCGTGGATCGTTACCACTCCCGGCCACCCGTACTTCTCCACGGAAGACGGTCAACCCTGGCATCCGGTCGGCCAGAATGACGCTATCAGCTGGCAGGAACTGAACCCGCTCTTCGGCCGCAAAGACGTCCCTGCCGTGGAGGCCTACCTGAAGCTGCTCGCCGAGCATGGCGTCACCGTGATGCGCCTGATGCTGGAGTACGCCCAGGTCCAGCACCGCTACTTTGAAACCAAGCCCGGCAAATGGTCGCGCAACGTGGTCCAGTTCTGGGACGACCTCTTCGCCCTTTGCGAAAAACATGGCATCCGGCTCCTGCTCACCCCTTTTGACACCTTCTGGATGTGGCTGAAGTTCAAGCATCATCCTTATAACCGCAAGAAGGGCGGCACTCTCCAGCACCCCTCCAAGCTTCTTCTCTGCAGCGAGACCCGGGCGGCCATCAAAGCCCGGCTCACCTTCGCCGCGGAGCGCTGGGGCGGCTCCGGCGCGCTTTTTGCCTGGGACATCTGGAATGAGATCCACCCCGCCCAGGCCGACATGAGCGCCGATCCGTTCCTCGAATTCATTGAGGACCTCAGCACCCACGTTCGCGCCGTCGAGACCGCCAAACACGGTCGCGCCCACCCCCAAACCGTCTCCCTCTTCGGCCCGGAACTCCGGTGGCGCGCCCACATGCAGATGGAACACGCCATCTTTCGCCACCCTTCGCTCGATTTCGCCACCATCCACATCTACGAAGAAGGCACGATCGACCATCCGAAGAACACCGTCGATGCCGCCATCGGGATGGGTCGCATCGTGGCGGAGTCCCTCACCGAAATCACGGACCAGCGGCCATTTTTTGACTCGGAACACGGGCCCATCCACACGTTCAAGGACTTCCGCCGCACGCTGCCGGAGCCCTTCGACGATGAATACTTCCGCCACATGCAATGGGCCCACCTGGCCTCCGGCGGCGCCGGCGGCGGGATGCGCTGGCCTAACCGGCGTGTTCATTCGCTCACCCCGGGCATGCGCGTGGCGCAACGCGGCCTGGCCCGCTTTCTTCCGCTCCTGGACTGGAACCGCTTCGCTCGCGTGAACATCACCGGCCAACTCCGCGTCTGCGACGATGCCGGCAGGGAGGTTAGTCCCAAGAGTCTCGCCCGTTTTGGCTGCTCCACGGCGGACCAGGCGCTGGTCTACCTGCTGCGGCGCGACACCCTCCTGAAGTGCGGACGCATCGCGGTGCGATCCTCTTCGCTCAACCTGCGGCTGCGGATTCCCACCCTGGCTCCCGGCGAGTACCAGGTCGACGCCTGGGACACGCGCACAGGACAGAGCGCCGGGTCCACTGTACAAACCCTCGGCCTGGGGGGAGAGCTGCACCTCCCACCTTTCAGCGCAGACCTTGCGCTTGCGTTACAGCGCAGGCCTTAGCGGCACGTTCGGCTACAATGGAAGGAATGTGAGCACATAGAGCGCAGATTTGCTACCTCCCTGAGGTGCATAGGTACTTTGCTCCCGGCGTTATACGCCAACAAACGCCGTTACGGGCGCATGAATCCGCATTCCCATGCCCTCCGACAACTCAAAACAGCCCGGAATGCTCTAAGTACCTAGATTGAAAACAGTTTGACGAACGCGTGTGGCATGCCTGCCGCCCAGTGTCCTCGTTAGAAAATCTACTTTCCCCCAAAGGCCCGTACGCAGTGGCCGACCGCTTGCGCTTCGGCGCGCTTGGAGTTGACTTGAACCTGTCAAGGGCATTGCAGTCCACAAAGAACGGCGAATCCTCGCATCCCGCGCTCCTGGTTTTCTCCCACTTGCGCTGGCATTTTGTGACGCAACGTCCGCAGCATCTGCTCACCCGCGCTGCCCATACCCGCCCGGTCTACTTCTTTGAAGAGCCCTACCTCCTCGAGAAGAGCAACGCTCCTGCCGATCTGCCCGCCGGTGGCCGCCTCGAGATCCTGGACTCCGGGTCTCCCGATCTCCTCGTGGTACGCCCCCTGCTGTGGGCGGACGGGGATGCGGAAGGGGCGCAGAAGCAGTTGCTCGATGCTTTCCTCGCGGAGCGTTCCATACGCCGTTACGACGCCTGGTTCTACACACCGATGGCGCTTGGCTTTACCGCTCACCTGAAGCCGGAGGTCACCGTCTTCGATGCGATGGACGAACTTTCCGCCTTCGCCGGCGCCCCGCCCCAGCTGCTGCAGCGTGAACGCGACCTCTTCCGCCACGCTCATGTCGTCTTTACCGGCGGCCGTTCGCTCTACGAACATAAGCGCACGCAGCACCACAATGTGCACGCGTTTCCCAGTTCCATCGAGGCCGCGCACTTCGCGCAGGCGCTCAAGCCTCAGTCCGATCCCGCGGACCAGGCCGCCGTTCCGCATCCGCGGGTTGGCTTCTTCGGTGTTCTGGACGAGCGGTTTGATTCCGAGCTTCTTGCTGAAACGGCTCGGCTGCGCCCAGATGTCCACTTCATCCTGCTCGGCCCCGTGGTCAAAATCGACGAGAACTCCCTTCCGAAGGCGGCCAACCTGCACTACCTGGGCGGCAAGAGCTACAAGGAGCTTCCTTCCTACCTGGCCGGATGGGACGCCGCGATGCTTCCGTTCGCCCTGAACGAGTCCACACGTTTCATCTCGCCTACCAAGACTCCCGAGTACCTCGCCGCGGGCAAACGGGTCGTGTCTACGCCCATCCGCGACGTCGTTCACGATTATGGCAATGCCGGGCTGGTGGAGATCGCCGCCACACCCGCGGACTTCGCCGCTGCACTCGATCGTGCGCTCACCTCGCCGGACGATCCCAAGTGGAAGCGGGCGGTCAAGTCCAAACTGGCCACGAGCTCCTGGGACAGCACCTGGGCTGCCATGAGCAGTGAAATGGAGCGCGCGCGCCTTGCCAAATTCGCGGCCCACCCTCGCGTCCAGGACTTGGCGCAGCAGGCGAAGCTGCGCACGCCGTCCTCCAAGCGTGAGTCCTATGACTACCTTGTTGTCGGTGCCGGCTTCGCGGGCTCCGTGGTTGCGGAGCGCCTTGCCGCGGCGGGCAAGAAGATCCTCATTCTCGACAAACGGTCGCACATTGCCGGCAATGCTTACGACTTCTATAACGAGCAGGGCTTGCTCATTCACCTGTACGGTCCGCACATCTTTCATACCCAGTCCGAAAAGGTCTTCAACTACCTTTCGCAGTTCACCGACTGGCGGCCCTATGAGCATCGTGTGCTCGCCTCCGTCGACGGCAAGCGTGTGCCCATCCCGATCAATCTCGACACCATCAACCAGCTCTACGGTCTGAATCTCGACGCTGCCGGCATGGAAGCCTTTCTCGCAGAACGCGCTGAGCCTCGCGCCGACATCCGGACCTCGGAAGACATCGTCGTTTCGAAGGTCGGGCGTGAGCTTTACGAGAAGTTTTTCAAGAATTACACCCGCAAGCAGTGGGGGGTGGATCCCTCTGAGCTGGACGCCAGCGTTGCCGGGCGCATCCCCGTGCGGCTCAACCAGGACGACCGCTACTTCTCCGACACCTTCCAGGTGATGCCGCTCGAGGGCTACACCCGCATGTTTGAGCGTATGCTCGCGCATCCCAACATCACGGTCCAGCTGTCTGTCGATTACCGCGACGTGATGGATCAATACCCTGACGCGAAGATGGTTTATACCGGTCCCATCGATGAGTTCTTTGACTATCGCTTTGGCAAGCTGCCCTACCGTTCCCTGCGTTTCGAGCACGAGACGCATGACGTGGAGCAGCTTCAGCCGGTGGGTGTTGTGAACTATCCCAACGACCACAAATACACCCGCGTCACCGAGTTCAAGCACCTCACTGGCCAGGAGCACCCCCGTACCAGCATCGTCTACGAGTATCCCCAGGCCGAGGGCGACCCCTACTACCCGATCCCGCAGCCGGAGAACGCAAAGCTGTACGAGATGTATCGTGAACTTGCTGAAAACACGCCCGGCGTCTACTTCTGCGGACGGCTTGCCAACTACAAGTACTTCAACATGGACCAGGTTGTCGCCCAGGCGCTGCACCTGTACCGCAACATCGCAGAAGACGAGGCGGCGGCGGCTGTTCTCCAGCCCAAACGGCCTGCGTCGGCTGCGATCCCATCAGCAGTCCTTCCTCTTGCGGCAGGGGAACCTGCTGCGACCAATACGGAGAGCCTGGCAAGCTAGCACTCCACTCCATCACGCCGCTCCATGGCACATGGCAGCGGCGCGTTTCTTTGCGTCACATCCTGCGACTCCGGTACGTACCCGCTATGAAGATCCTGATTCTTTCCCCGCACCGCGATGATGCCGCCTTTTCCCTTGGCCTCTCTATCGACACCTGGCTAGCTGCCGGGCACAGGGTGCAGGTGTTGAACTTCTTCACGCAAAGCCTCTACGCGCCCTACTCCGACGCAGAGTCTCTCCACCAGAACGATCGTGTCTCGTTCGTTTCCGCCGTGCGCCGCCGCGAAGACATCGCCTGGAACAAGCTGCTGCGTGACCGCCTCGAGTTTCACGACCTCGACCTCCAGGACGCTCCGCTTCGCCTGAACTGCGACCTGGGTGAACTGCCTACGCTCGAGATCCGCGCGGGGGACCGCGCCCTGGCCCGCGCTGCCGGCGCCATTGCCAAACTCACCCGCAACACCACTCCGGAGACCGCGGCAGTGCTTGCACCCCTTGCCATCGGCGCGCATATTGATCACCGGATTGTCCGGCAGGCTGCGCTTGAAACGCTCCACAGTTCGCCCCTGCCGTTGGCGTTCTACGAGGACCTGCCCTACGCCGCGCGGGAGGAGGAGATGGATCGGCACAGCTCTCACGCCGCCGCTGTGAACCTGGCTCTTCAGCAAGCCTTCGCCGCCGCGCCCCCGGCCGACCCGGCAGCCGCGGTGGAGCGCAAGGCCCGTATGGCCGAGTGCTATGACTCGCAGATTGACTCGGAGATGGTGCGTACAATCGCTGCCTTCTCGCGCACCTACGGCGGCCGCGAACGGCTTTGGGCCAATCCGGTTTTCTGTGCGTCGGCTCTTGCCTCTGAGGCGACGTCTTAGCTTCCTGACATGTCGATCGTTCTCGCCCCCCCTTCACTGCGCATCCCCCACCCGCTAGCCGCGGGATGCCGCGCCATCGTCACCATTCCCGCGAAAAACGAGGCCGCTACCCTTCATCGCTGCCTGGAGGCCTTTACCAACCAGCACCACGTCGATGGCACGCCGTTGTCCGCGAAGTGCTTTGAAGTCCTTCTGCTGCTGAACAACTGCACCGACAATACAGCCGCGCTGGCTCATCAATGGTCTGCGGCAAACCCCGCCGTCACCCTTCACGTACTTGAGCGAACACTTCCGCGTAGCCAGGCTCACGTGGGAACCGCGCGCAAGCTACTGATGGACGCCGCCTGCACCCGCCTGTCATCCGTGCAGACGCAACCCGCGGTCATTCTCTCCACGGATGCCGATACAGTAGTCGCCCCTGACTGGATTGCCCAGAACCTGTGTGCGTTGCAGAGGGGAGCCGATGTCGTCGGCGGTTCTATCCACCTGCTGCCCGAGGATTTGGCTGCACTGCCGCAGGAACTCCGCCATCACTATCAGCAGGATCGCCGCTACGCTTCCTTCGTGGCGCAACTGGAGGACCGCATCGACCCCAGGCCCGGCGATCCTTGGCCCCGCCATGTCGATCACTTCGGCTCGTCGCTCGCGTGCACACCGGAGGCTTACCGGCGCGCGGGTGGAATGCCCGCGGTCTCGCCACTCGAGGACGAGGCCTTTGTAGACGCTGTCCGTCGCGCGGACCTCGTGCTTCGCCATGAACCCGCGGTCAAGGTCTTCACCTCCGCCCGTCTTCACGGCCGCGCAGAGGTCGGGCTGGCAAAGCAGTTCCATTGCTGGAGCCTGCTGCCCAGCCACGACGCGCACACCGTGCCCTCCGCTGACTTCGTCGAGTACCGCTTTCACTTTCTCCAGAAGCTTCGCAGGATCTATGCGGAAAAGGACGCCGGAGACCTTTTTCTTCCCACGCCCTGGTGGCAGAACACGGTGGCGGAGGCGCTGCGCAGCCAAGACACCTGTCCCGCTTTTCTCGGGGCGATCTTCTGCGACACACTGATTGCGGAAAGCTACGAGCGCGAGCATGGCAGGGAGCGGAACGTCCCCATCGCCCTGGCCATTAAAGGCCTTCAGAGCAAGCTGACCCGGTACTGTGCACCCAGCCGGTAAGCTGCCGGGTCAGGCCGGGTCGATGGCGGGCTCCCAGTAGTTCAGGCGACCGGACAGAAGGCAACTGCGGCCCACCTCCGCCAGTGTTCCATCGGGATTCGGCTGTCGAAGATACATTGTCAGGTCGCGCAGCACGCGTTCAAAACGCGCCGGCCGCATCAGGCCGTGAGCGCCCACACCGGGTACGATCTGGGCCATCACAGCGGTCGCCGCACGCGCGATGGCAAGCCGCGTCATGTTGCCGCAGCGCACCATCTGCTGGACGGCTGCTTCATCCGCGTCCGCCCACAGGCAAGCCTCTGC
>CAZZWG010000181.1:0-6731 GCA_964657685.1 Verrucomicrobia bacterium Tous-C9LFEB
TTGGCGATTTGTCGCCAGTTGAAGAAAACGCCCTTTTGCATAACTCCAGTTCACCGTAGGCACCGATTCTTGCGCCATTGCCCCTTGCTCAACCTCAAAAGCCAATGGGATGATGGCTTAATCCGAGGAGTCATATGCGATCACTCTTAGCGGTCCTCATGCTCGTCATTCCGTCGTCGCCTCTCATCGCGCAGGGCGATCCAGTCAAGGAAGTCATGTCGGTACGGGCCGGTATCGGTCCCGCCATGCGCACAAAAGATACGGCAGCACTTGAAAGAATCTGGTCGCCTCAAATGAAGGTGAATAGTCCTGGCAACACGATCATGGATCGCAGCACTGTCCTGAGGCTTCTAAGCCAGGGCAACATCAAATACAGCGCTTTCAAAGACATTCTGGAATCGAGCTCCGTCTTCGATGGCATTGTGATTCTGATGGGTCATGAGGAGCTTACAGAAGCGGTTGGACCGGATGCGGGAAAACCAAAGATTCGACGCTACACGGATGTATGGCAGAAAAACTCAGATGGCTCCTGGATGCTGATTGCACGGCAAGCCACTTACACACCAACTCCATAATCGGTACGGAACCGACAGTCCCGTGAAAGTAGCGTTTGGATAACCTCGATGTTCGGATGCTGATATCAGGCCAAGTCACTCAGTGTTCGCCTTTAGACCAGCTTTCTCCGGTCACCCCCGGTTGGTCGGCAACACGGAAGTGATCCGGGCTTTGGGGTTGGCTTCATGTGGCCCCTCATCCCGAAGCGAGCGGATCATCCTCCTGTCCGAAGTCTCGGGACCGGTCTTTCTACTTCGTGACGAACTCTTCGAAAAGGTTTCTAAATGGCGCGGCGATGTAGTTCAAGACGCTCACGCGGAGGGCATCGCTCGCCTTATAGCGACTGGGGTACCAAGCTGCAACGGCAATCTCGGATGCGAGGAATGGTGAAGCAAATGCGGGGAGCGACGGAACGGCGCGTCCGCTGCGTGTGTGGGCCGTGTACGCTCCAACAAGAGCGTGGGCAGTGCGCGTCAGCAGCTTAGTGCACTCGCAGCGGTGGTAGGCAACGTCCTCCCGCAACAGTTCGCCAAACGCATAACGGCTCGTGGTCCCGACCAACCCCTGCCCAAAGCGATCGGCATAATGCTTCGCGTAGCCCTGCGGTCCTTCACCCCACTCAGGTACATCGCCATGGGCTGGGTGCTTGCCGGGTTCCATCGTCCCATCAGGCGGGTAGCCGATCTTCAGCGGCCGCGCTGTGTCAATGCCTGCTTCGAAGGCTGGCGCGATGAAAGCAGGCGGTCCGGCAGAATCCATGAGGAACTGCCGCTCTCGTTGTCGAAAACTGGGGAAGACGTAGGTGTCAGCATGGGGCTGCCGACCGACATCGGCGGTATGGATTGGCTCATTCGTGGTCGGTTCCGCCCCGTGCCTGGTGGCTTCGGGCGCCTCTGGCAGCAAAGACGAATCGGGCTGATCGGAAGGCACCTTGGTCAGCGAAACCGTCGGTGTCCGCGCGGCTGTGTCCTGAGCCTGCAGAGAAGCCACGCTGAAGCAGCCACCGACCAGCAGAAGACATGGTGCGATACAGCCTGGAGAACGTCGAAGACGTAGCGAGATCTGGGAAAAACGTTGCATGAAGTACTGACCTTTCGAGGTTGGACTCGCGTGCGAAGCTGTGGTGTTCGCTTCAGAAAATCCCGCCTTAAGCTATTGACAGGATATTGTCATACCGTGAATATGATTACAAGCGAGGTAGTCGCCATGCCGAAGAAACGAGCGGTTGAAGCCCCGCTTACTCCGTTGTTCATCAGCGTGTTTCGGCTGAATGGAGCCTTGATCGCCGCAGGCGATCGCTTAGTCGCGGACCTCGATCTCACGAGTGCACGATGGCAGGTATTAGGTGTTGTGGCGAATGTTCATGCGCCTCTTTCGGTTGCGTCCATCGCTCGCATCATGGGCCTCACCCGGCAGGGCGTACGCGGCGTCACCGCGGAACTGATCGCGTCAGGGCTGGTTGAGCTTCAGCCGAACCCACACCACCGCCGCGCACAGCTGGTCGTGCTGACGGAAAAGGGCCGAGACGTGGAAGGGGCCGCAAAGCGCAGACAGATCCCCTGGGCCACTACCCTGGGCAACGGCCTTAATCCGAAGCAGATTGAGGAGGCAGCCAAGCTGCTCGGCACAGTATTGGCGCGGCTGGAAGAACAGACCGGCGCGTTAAAGGATGAACTCTAGTGTCGTCTCACCACTCGGCAGTCCGCGCCTTCCTCCGCACTGTTGCCTTCATCCGCAATGCGATCTGGCCGAACGTGGAGGTCGTCGCTGCTTCGCAGGATATCCATGTGGACTGGGACGTGCCGGTGGTGGTTCGTGACGGTACGGTTCTGCGCGTTAACGTGTTCCGACCGGGAGGCAGCGGCCCCTTTCCGGTCATCCTGTCCGCGCACCCTTACGGCAAAGACAAGATTCCTGCCAAGACCCGCAGTGGACGAGGTGCGCCGCTGCAGTCACGTCTCTTGCCGCAGCCGCATACGGTGCGCATCTCCGCTTACACCAGTTGGGAGGCTCCGGACCCTGCTGTCTGGGTCCGTGAAGGATACGCGGTCGTGAACGCCGACCTGCGCGGGGGCGGCACATCAGAAGGTGTAGGCGACTTACTCTCCGATGGGGAAGCGCAGGATTACTACGACCTGATCGAGTGGGCAGGAACGGAGCCGTGGTCCAGCGGACGTGTGGGACTGGACGGCGTCTCCTATCTCGCGATCAGTCAGTACAAGGTCGCCGCACTGCAGCCTCCGCATCTTGCCGCGATCTGCCCGTGGGAAGGCCTGAGCGATGTGTACCGCGACTTCGCGCGGCCGGGTGGCGTGCTTGAAAACGGCTTCAGCAAGTTGTGGAGTCGGCTGACGGGCAAGCAAGCCCGCGTGCGCACCTCGCTCTATGACGCCATCCGGCAACATACGGAGCGAGACGACTGGTACGAGGCTCGCACACCCAGGCTTGAGGATATTCAGGTGCCTTTACTCGTGTGCGGCAGCTTTTCCGACCACCTGCTACACACACGCGGATCCTTTGAGGTCTTTCGCCGCGCAGGCTCTCGGCACAAGTGGCTCTATACGCACCGCGACGGCAAATGGTGTGCGTACTACAGCCAGGACGCGACGCAGACGCGCATTCGCTTCTTCAATCACTTCCTGAAGGATGTGGAGAATGGGTGGGAGCAGCAAGCGGCTGTCCGGCTCGCGATCACAGAAACCGGAGCCGAACCTGTCGCCGTAACAGGGGAAACTGCATGGCCTCCACCGGACCTTCTGTGGCGGAAGTTGTCGCTCGATGCAGCGACGAGGACCATGCACTTCAATCAGAAGTCTGCTCCAGAAACGGCAAAGCTCAGCCTGCCAAAGGGACGGCTTTCTTTCCTCTGGACTGTGCCGGAGGACTTGGATGTGATCGGCCACATGGCCCTCTATCTCCACTTTGAGGCGCAGGACGCTGCCGATGCTTTGCTCTTCGTGGGCCTGCGGAAACTGCGCAACGGCGTGGAAGTCACCTTTGAGGGCTCGTATGGGTTCTCCGGCGACATGGTCTCGAAAGGCTGGCAGCGTGCGGCTCACCGCGAGCTTGACCCCCAGCTTTCTTCGCCGGAGCAGCCGGTCCACACTCATCGCATGGTCGACCCACTCAGACCCGGTGAGGTCGTGCCAATCGCCGTCGCCATGCGTCCGCACGCAACGCGGCTTCGCAAAGGCGACCAGCTGCGGCTCGACATCCAGGGCCGCTGGTTCTACCCGAGGAGCAAGTTCCGCGGCCAGTTCCCAGCCTCTTACGAGCGGAGTCCGAGGGCAGGGTGTACCCTCCACACCGGAGGGGACCGGCCGGCCTTCCTCTTGCTGGCCACAAGACCTCCTGGAAACAGCAGAGGGAGTCGGTCGTGACGCCAACGCGACGCTGGATCGCTATCGGCGCAGTCGTCCTATTAGGGACGCTCGTAGCCGGCATAGGCTTGCTTGCCGTGCCCAGGGTCGACGATGTGATCTTCACGCGCTTTGTTGAGCAGCATCTGCGTACTGGGAACCACGCACTGCTGAAGGACGACGCCCTGCGCGTGGTGCTTTGTGGCACCTCGGCGCCCTACGCAGATCCGCATCGGGCCCAGAGCTGCACGGCTATCCTCGCGGGGGGTCGCTACTATCTCGTCGATACCGGGCCAGGAAGCGGACGCAACCTCGAGCTCTGGCAGCTTCGAGGCCGCGAGTTGGGTGCGGTTTTCCTGACGCACTTTCATTCCGACCACATCGGCGATCTCGGAGAGGTAAACACCAATGCGTGGCTGGCCGGTCATCCCGGCCCCCTACAGGTCTTTGGCGGACCCGGCGTTGAACGTGTCGTGGATGGTTTCAACAAAGCGTACGGCTTGGATCAGAACTACCGAACGGCGAACTCCGGAGCACTGATGCTTCCGCCGGCGGCGGATCGTATGGAGGCTCACGTCATTGCGATGCAGGGCGCTCCTGCCCCTGCTCACAACCGCAAGGGACTGCCGATGCGTTTCGGAGACCTCAGCGTAACGGCTATTGAGGTGAACCATGATCCCGCCGAGCCGGCCTACGGCTACCGCTTCGACTACCGCGGTCGGTCTGTCGTCGTCAGCGGTGATACCAGGTTTCATCCGCCCCTTGCCGCGGCTGCTGCCGGGGCGGATGTGCTCGTCCACGAAGCACAATCCCAGCACCTCGTGCGACTCATTGGGAGTGCGGCAGCGAAGGTCGCAGAGGCCGGGATCGCGGACACCATGGGGGACATTCAGCACTACCACACGGATCCGATCGAAGCTGCCTGCATCGCGGATGGGGCCAGGGTCAAGCTGCTGATTTTCACACACCTCGACCCGCCACCCTCGAACCCGCTGCTCGTCCATATGTTCTATCGGAGCGTAGAAGAAACGCGCAGCGGCGCTTGGATCAGTGGGGAAGACGGCACGCTTGTCACGCTGCCAATTGGCTCAGCAAAAGTCCTTGTCACGAAGCTAGATCAGTAAACGAAGCTTCAACGGGACGAAGCGCACTTCTTCTGAGCCGATGCAGAGTTTAAATAAGTTTCTTACTACGCTCCCGCCATGATGAGTCCCGAGCGGTCGGCAAATCGGAAGAAGGGCGCCACCCGGGCTAGTTTCCGGATTGGCCGTGATCCGGGAGCAATCCGGTTACTTCCCATGACGCGATCTACCCTTACTGCTGCCGCCCGAATGGCAGTGCTGCGAGTTCAGTTGTTACCCTCTCTTTATGAAGACTGCCTCAGTCCTGATGATGACCCTCATCGCTCTAGCTGTCCCGATCAGTCTTGAGGCGCAACATCAGGTTGCCCGTTCAAGTACAGAGCCGCTCTCAAGTGAGCTTTCCCTCACCAGGGATCTTCAGTGCAGCCACTTCGATTGGACCAAGGACGAAAATGGACAGCATGGAGCCATGATTGTCCCCGTCACGCTAAATGGGCGAACGTACAAATTTCAACTCGATACCGGTGCCGACGTTGTCATCACCTACGGTAAGGATGTGCAGCCAGGCTGGACGCATTTTGGCGATCACGCTCTACGTATACCCAATGTTCAGTTCGCCGGTTCGTCATTCCCCGCGATCCTGGCCTTTCCGATGCCAAGCATGCACGCGGATGAGATACAAGGAACGATAGGTCTCGATCTCTTCATGGGGCGCACGCTGATCCTGGATTTTCCGGCACAGCGGGTCTGCCTCATCGAACGTGGCGATCTGCCGCTGTCAATCGAGCAAACTGCTTCTTGGAACTATGGAGAGATTGGGAAAAGCGGCAAGTTTTTCATTTCCGCGACGGTCAGCGGGGTCAAGGTGCCTCGATTGCTCTACGACAGCGGCTCAAGTCCCGCTGCTGTGGATGTAGACCTGACCCTTTGGAAGAGTGTCACAGGACGAGCGTCGACCACTGGGACTCCCATCAGCAAACCCTTGAGCGCCTGGGGCAAAGAACTGCACAATGTCGGAGCTCAAGCGACCGGCAACCTCGTCTTGAGTGGTTATCGCGATCTGCCCGACACTGTGAAGCCAGCCGCCACACCCATCACCTTTCCGCATCCGCTTGTGACTACGACAGTGGAGCGTCCCACGTACTACCGGACGGAACTCGACGGCGACGGCGTTCTGGGAAATGCCTTATTCACGAACGATATCTTGGTGCTCGACCTGGGCGCTCATCCCCGTCTCGGCGTAATCGCGCCTAGTATCCAAGGTGCTGGCCCGAAATAGCTAGCCATCTGACGCTTCGCTACCAAGCGCACGAGCGATCAATTCAACCACTGCAGATGCTTATCCGAAGGTGCGCCCGCTATATCTGCCGTTCCTGTCAGTCCAGTGCGATTTCGGCTGGGTCGACCAGATTGGACTTGTCAAACACTGTGTGACTTGTAGACTCTTTCTTGATCCGAAATCCGCATAAGACTTGAGGCTGATCACGCTAAACTAGCGTTTCAGGCCAAGCTCTCAATTGAAGGCGGAGGCTTGCAAGAGTGAGTAGATCAGTCATGCATCGCAAATCCAATCAACGAGTTCTGATCAAGCTCCGCGGTCGAAGTCGAGGCATGATGGGTGGAGACTTGTTCCTTAAGCTGTTTTTGCTGCAGTTCTGAGTGCACGCTCGCTTCAGGACGCTTCCTTCCGTGGGCGACATTGTTCGTCACCGGAATTCACGCGGGGAGCCATTCC
>CAZZWG010000182.1:0-6690 GCA_964657685.1 Verrucomicrobia bacterium Tous-C9LFEB
GGCTGGTAGTAGAGGCTTTCGGGGTGGGCGCAGGGGAGGCAGAGGTTTTGGCCGTTGTGGCTTTCGAAGCGGTCGAAGTTGATGCCTTCGTGGCAGCGGTCGCAGGTGAGGCGTTGGCCCTTGTAGCCGGGGAACTCGGTGGGGGGAAGCGAGACCTGGACCCACTGCTCGGCGAAGAGATTTTCGTCGGGCAGCTCGCGGTAGGAGCTCATCTGCTGTTGATTCTTGGGGAGGTCGGGGTAGAGTTCGCGGGCGAGGTCTTTGGAGGACTCGAGGGCGACGAGGCGGATGCCTTTGTAAAGGTTGGGGGCTAGTTTGGCGTCGAGGTCGATGAAGGTAGCGGCCATTTTGCCCCAGTCGCGGAGTTTGAGGGCGCGCTTTCCTACGCGGGCGCCGGTTACGACGGCGATGGCGTCGGTGGCGCAGCGGTCGATTTCGACGAAGACGACGGGGCGCTTGCGGTCGGGGTTGGGATCGCCGTTCTCGAGGAACTTCTGGCGTGGGTTGCCGATTCCGAGGCGGCGCAGGCCGAGCATCGCCATGCGGACGCCGAGGATCTGACCGGCACAGAGATGACCGTGGGCGCGTTCGGCATCGCCAAGAAGCTCCTCCAGTTCATTCTTTACGGATGGGGAGGCTTCCGCGGTGTCGAAGGGGCTCATATCTGGATGCTACGCCCGTGTATTCTAGCCCGCATGGCCGATAGCGAATTCGCCGGTACGCAATGGTGGCAGACCGGAGTCATTTACCAGGTGTATCCGCGTTCTTTTCAGGACACAGATGGCGATGGCGTGGGCGACCTCCGGGGGATCACGGCGCGGCTGGACTACCTGAAGGCGCTGGGTGTGGATGCGCTTTGGATCTCACCGATTTACCCGTCGCCCATGGCGGATTTCGGGTACGACGTTGCCGATTACTGCGGGATTGATCCCTTATTCGGCACGATGGAGGATTTTGACGGGCTGCTGGCGGCGGCTCATGGGCGCGGTCTGCGGGTCATCCTGGACTTTGTGCCAAACCACAGCTCGGACGTGCATCCGTGGTTCCTCGCGTCACGATCGTCGCGGAACGATCCGAAACGCGATTGGTATCTGTGGCGTGATGCGTCAGACGCTGCCGGCCCCGACGACCGTCGACCGGCGTCGGAACGGTACCCGAACAATTGGACCTCGCACTTCGGCGGTTCGGCGTGGACCTGGGATGAGACGACGGCGCAGTTTTACCTGCACTCTTTCCTGCCGCAGCAGCCCGACCTGAACTGGCGAAATCCGGAGCTGCGTTCGGCTGTGTATGAGGCCATGCGCTTCTGGCTGGATAAGGGTGTCGATGGCTTCCGGATGGATGTGCTCTGGCTGCTGGTGAAAGATGACCAGTTCCGGGATAATCCGCCGAACCGGGAGCACACCTCCGCCATGCATGACCATACGAAGACGCTTCCGCTCTACAACGCGGACCAGCCGGGAACGCACCGGATTGTAGCGGCGATGCGGGCGCTGATGGATAGTTATGGGCCTACACTGCCGGGGTCGGACCAGCATGCGGGCGCGCTGGATCCCGTGACGATGGCAAAGACGGCGGTTTCGAATCGTGTGTTGATCGGGGAGATTTACCTGCCTTTGCCGGAGCTTGTGCGGTACTACTTTGGGCGCGAGGCGCAGACGGGGGGAACGGAGGGGACCTCGCCGGAGATACCGGAGCTGCGCGGGGCGAATCTTCCTTTCAACTTTCACCTGATCCAGACGGAGTGGGATGCGGCTTCGATCGCGGGGATCATCCAGTCGTATGAACTGCTGCTGCCGGAGGGAGCGTGGCCCAACTATGTTCTGGGCAATCACGACCAGCCGCGGCTGGCTTCGCGGATCGGAGCGCGGCAGGCGCGCGTGGCCGCCATGCTCCTGTTGACGCTGCGGGGGACGCCGACGCTCTATAACGGGGATGAGCTGGGAATGGAAGATGTGCCAATTGCGCCGGACGAGGTGCAGGACCCGGCGGAGAAGCGCGAGCCGGGCAAGGGGCGGGGACGCGATCCGGAGAGGTCGCCGATGCTGTGGGTAGATGGGCCGCATGCCGGGTTCACCACTGCGGAGGCGAAGCCCTGGCTGCCCCTGATGGCGGATTGGCCGACGCGCAACGCAAAGACCCAGAGTGCCGACGGGCGATCGCTGCTGAGCCTGTATCGCAAGCTGCTGGCACTGCGGCGGACGGAGCCGGCGCTGTCCCTGGGGTCGATCCACAGTGTGCGCGCGGAAGGGACGGTGCTGCGCTTTTGCAGGACGCATGGCGCAAAGAGCTTCCAGGTGTTGTTGAATCTGGGCGAGGAGCCGGCCGTCGTGCAGACCGAAAAGGGACGGGTGGTGTTGACCACGCTGCTGGACGGCGATGGGTCGCGGGTAGACGGTGACGTTACGGTGGAGGGGGGCGAGGGCCTGCTGATCGTGCTCGGCTGAGCGCTGCCCGGAAAGATGTAGATCGGGTGAGCCTGCGCTCTGGAACCACGGGTTTGCTATCTTCGTACATCATGAGCACGGCCGCAGTGCAGCAGGGCGGTGCAGCGCAGTGAAGGGTGCGGCTTGGCTTGGGCAGCTTACTATGACCTATCGCATTGCGCGTAGTGGACAGACCTTCGGGCCGTACACGGACGCTGAGATCCGTCAGTACATCGCGTCGGGAAACATCGGCATGTCGGACATGGCGATTGCTGAAGGATCCAGCGAATGGGTGCTTGTGCAGCATCTTTTTCCGCTGACCACGGTGCCGGTTCCGCCGCCGATGGTACCGGTCCAGGGGCCTTCGACGTTGTACGCGGATCCGCCGGACTTTCCCTGGTGGGCTGCGATGCTGCTGTTCTTTGTGACCGGCGGGCTCTTCCTGGTGATCTGGGACATTGTGGAGGCGAGCTGGTTGAAGAGGCTTGAGAAGAAGAGCACTGCCTTTCTTCTCTATATCGGCATTGCTGTGCTTTATCTCTTCAAGCTGCCAGGGATGTTTTCACGCATGGATTTCAACGTGATGGCTTGGGGCGGGCATCACCATGATGGCGGTGGAAGTCTGGTATTTATTCTTGCCATTGCCGCGCGTTTCGTTTTTCGGCGCGAGCTGTTGGACCACTTCAATACCCGCGAAGGCATACCTCTACGCCTGAATGGCTTCTGGACATTTTTGTTTGGAGGAATTTACTTCCAGTACCACTTCAATCGAATCAACCAGCTGAAGCGCGAGATGAACCGGAGCGTGCCAGCGGTATGAGGTTCAAGGGCGGGGAGTGAGCCTGCCTGCAGTGAGGAAGGTCCCAGAAACAGTGAAGCCCCGGCGTTCACCGGGGCTTCACTCTTGCAGATGGGAGTTAAACGGAGGCGCCGACGGGCTCGGGCTTGGTTTCGGCGGCCGGGGTACCAGCCTTGGCCGGGGTGTCGCCGGTGCCTGGCTTACGGATATCGATACCGCCCTTGAAGAAGGCACCGTCCTCGATGGAGATGCGCGCGGCGATGACGTCGCCAGTGAGCGAACCTTCGGACCGAATGTCCACGCGATCAGAGGCCTGGCAGTTGCCGCGGACCTTGCCAAGCACAACGATTTCGCGTGCCGAGATGTTCGCCGCTACCTGGCCATTACGGCCGACGGTGACGCGGTTGCCGGGGAGGGTGATGGCGCCTTCGACCTTGCCGTCGATATAGAGCGACTCGGAGCCGGTGAGCTCGCCCTTGATGACCAGGCTCTTGCCGATGGTGGCCTGCTCGCCGGTGGCAGTTGCTCCGGGGACGCCGGCCGCGGTGGGCCGCGGCGCTTCAAAAGTTGGTGTGCTGGTTGCACCGGCTGCGCCCGGGCGTGCAGGTTCTGGGGTTGAGGGTGTCTGATTGCCAGCCTGATTGGGTTTCCACATGTTCCGTTTGCTCCCTTCCTCGTCGGAGGATCTTCCGCCGAACCCCGGCCGTGAAAACAGCGCGACTGTCCGTGCTTTGATCACGATACTACTTCGCCAACAGATGTGGAGGAGACGGTAGCCTGCGGAGACACGTGCGGCAGCGGATTCGGCACCGGTTTTCCGCAGCCCTTCTACTCTTCTTCGCCCTCGCCTTCCTCGATGAGTGAACTTGTGCCGGCGACGTCGAAGGTAATTGGCGTGCCGCCGGTTAGCGCGAGGGTGGCGCGCATGGGGGTGCGCTGCCACTGGGCGGCAACGCAGACTGGATGGGGCGGTGTTTCGAGCGGCCAGGTGGCGAGGGTGTGTTGCGCGATCGGCTTACGGGCGCCGAGCTCGGCGACAACGGCTACGAGGCCGCCCTTGAGCGTGGGGATCAGGCCGCAGTAGGCGGCGTAGTCACGAAACCAGACTACCTCGGAGATCTGCGCGTCGAAGCTGGGCAGATGCAAGGGCGTGATGTGGCCGCTTGCGCGATCCACCTGGAGCCAGGGGCCGGGCTGCCAGGCCCAGTGGGCGGGCTCACCGGGGAGACTGTCATTGATGCGGAAGGCGCGGCGGATGACAAAGGTCCGGTCGGTGACTTCATGCATTTCGCCGACGGTCCACTCGCGGGGTTTGTCGTCGACGATCAAGGGGCGGATGCGAAGGGTGGTGGCTTCTTGGGACCGGGTGTCGGCACTCGCTTCCGGCGGCGTGTAAGGGACCTTGCGCATCGGGCCGAGCGTGACGATATGGATCTTCGCAGCCCTGGCGGGAGCGTAAAGGAGAGGGAGGAGAAGAAGCAGCAGTGGCGCAGCAGCCGAGCGAAGAACCTGCATGGCTGCGAGGATAGCAAGCGGGAGGCGGGAGCGCATTACACCTTTTGTTCGCCCCCGCGATCTTTCGTTGTGGTTTCCAAGCTCAGGGCGGAAACCGGCAAGCTCTTTGCAACCTCACAATCCTCGGGTACACTTGGAAATGGTGCGTGTCCCTTCCGCAGCCTCCGTGTATTTCAGATCGGGGTTAGCAGGCCCGGCGGAGACTAGAAGCCCGCGATCAGGTTTTTTGGCAGAGAGTCAGGAGTTCCGGGCGGATGTCCGGTCTTCGAAGGAGAGCGTTTGTCGAAGGAAGATGCAATTGAGGTAATGGCAACGGTTGTAGAGACGCTGCCCAATGCGCTGTTCAAAGTGGAACTCGAGAACAAGCACCAGGTCCTGGCGCATGTTTCGGGCCGCATGCGCAAGAACTTCATTCGCATCCTCCCGGGCGATCGCGTTGCCATTGAACTAAGCCCCTATGACCTGAACCGCGGACGCATTGTGTACCGCTATAAGTAGGAAGTAAGTTGAGCCAGAAGAGAGACCGAGGAAGCAATGAAGGTTCGAGCATCTGTAAAGCCGATTTGTGACAAATGCAAGGTCATTCACCGCAAGGGTGTCGTGCGGGTGATCTGCTCGGCAAGCGCCAAGCATAAGCAGCGTCAGGGTTAAGTCCCTGGCGTCCGAAGCGCGGCCCCACCGGGCGAGTTCGCCGAAGTCAAGGCGTGCGATGAACCCGGAGGAGACAGCAGTCAGGTCAGCCGCATAACTAATTACCCAGCTTCACGATTAGATCGTGAGCTCCAACGAAAGGTAGCCACATGGCTCGTATCGCCGGCGTCGACCTGCCTGGAAACAAGCAGACTCGCATCGCCCTCACCTACATCTACGGCATCGGGAATCCCCGCGCGATGTCGATCCTGACCAAGGCCGGCATTGATCCGTACGTCAAGCTCGCCACCCTGGATGAGGATCAGCTCAACAAGATCCGTCAGGTTATCGAGCAGCAAGGCGGCATTGAGGGTGATCTTCGCAAGGAGATTTCGCTCAATATCAAGCGCCTGATCGAGATCCAGAGCTTCCGCGGCCTGCGTCACCGGCGCAACCTGCCGGTTCGCGGCCAGCGCACCCACACCAACGCCCGTACCCGCAAAGGGCCCCGTAAGGGCACCGTTGCCGGCAAGAAGAAAGCGACGAAATAAGCCATGGCAAAGTCCGCACAGAAGACCGCCGGCGCCAAGTCTGGCAAGGGCAAGAAGTTCAAGAAGCGGGAACGGAAGAATGTTCCATTTGGGCTGGTATTTATTCAGGCCAGCTTCAACAACACGATCGTCACGATCACCGATCAGCAGGGCAACACCTTGAGCTGGAAGAGCTCCGGGTCACTTGGCTTCCGCGGATCGCGTAAGGGAACGCCGTTCGCGGCGCAGCAGGCTGCGGTGAACGCCGCCAATGCGGCGCGTGACCATGGTCTGCGGTCGGTGGATGTGCGTGTTTCGGGGCCGGGTTCCGGTCGTGAGAGCGCGATTCGTGCGCTGGCTGCGGCTGGCGTCGAAGTGCGTTCCATTCGGGACGTGACGCCGATGCCGCATAACGGCTGCCGTCCGCCGAAGCGTCGTCGCGTTTGATGGGTTGGGAGTCTTTCGTGTGGAAGACTCCTGCGCCTGCTGTTTCTATATGGATCGCGACGAAGGGCCAAGCCGCCTGTAAAGCGATCGACAACTGAAGTTAGGATTTGGAGAAGTGAAATGGCTCGTTATACAGGACCCGTTTGCCGCATGTGCCGGCGCGATGGGGTGAAGCTGTTCCTTAAGGGACCGAAGTGCTTTACAGACAAATGCCCCGTGGAGAAACGCAATTTTCCCCCGGGACAGCATGGGCAGTCCAAGAAGCAGAAGAAGGTGGTGGGTTACGGCCTGCAGCTTCGTGAGAAGCAGAAGGCCAAGCGCATCTACTTCACGCTGGAGACGC
>CAZZWG010000183.1:0-3978 GCA_964657685.1 Verrucomicrobia bacterium Tous-C9LFEB
TCGCTGACCCAGACCGTAAACAAACGCGGCACCATCGGCGTTCTTACGGCGAGCCCGAGCTCGGGCCTTACAACTGGCACTCCCGTTACTTTTACGTACACGCTGCATACGGCCGGGGCGCCTGCACCCACATCGGAGACCGTGCAGTTCATGGACGGGGCGTCTGCGCTTGGGTCGCCGCAGACCATTACCTCCGTGGTAGCCACCAACCTGTTACCTTATTCGCAAATATCAACAGGTAACGGATGGACCACCTCGGGAACGACGCCGACGGTGACATCGGGCGCAGCGAACGGGCCTGACGGAAGCACCGGCAGCGCAACGCAGGTGGCCTTTCCCAATACGAGCTCTTCAGGAACGTCCGGCGTGCAGTTTAGCGTCGCGGGCACTTCCTACGCTTCTTCGTCGGTCACGGTCAGTGTATGGGCGCAGTCCACGGCCAACACTACGTTGACCCTTGGACTGACAGATTCACCCGCAGTCTCTGCCTCGGGTTCCACGACCTGCGCAGTTACGTCCGTTTGGCAACGCTGCAACTTCACCCTGGCCTTCCCATCGAACGCGGGATCGGGCTTCGTGGCAGCCTTTCGCTCCACCAACGTAGGCGCGCAAACGATCAACCTATGGGGGGCGCAGGTCGAACAAGCCACTGCCGCCGGGCCGTATGTCTCCACCATCGGTTCGGCTCGACCCACCGGTGCGCAGGGCGGATCCGTCTCATTTGTATACAGTACATTCACGCCTGCCACGCATACCATTACGGTGGCGTATGCCGGCGATACGAACTTCAACGCGTCCACGTCGAATTCGGCGGTCCTGGCCTATACGAAAGGCACAGCAGGCCTGACTCTCACTGCGAGCGCTGCCTCGCCCAGCATCTACGGGACCGCGCTGACGTTCACAGCCACTTTGACTGGTCAATCCGGTTTGTTACCCACCGGCACGGTTCAGTTGATGGATGGCGCTACGGTCCTGGGCAGCGGCACGATCAACGGCAGCGGCGTCGCTACGGTCGCCCTGAGCGGAACGAGCTCTCTTGGCGGAGGTTCGCACAGTCTCACGATCTCCTACCCAGGGGACTCGAACTTCAACTCGATCACGTCCTCCGTGCTGCCGTATGTCATTTCGAAATCGTCTGCGACCACCGTGTCAGTAACCAGTTCGCTCAACCCGTCCATCTACGGCGATGTCGTCACGATCTCTGCCACCGTTACCTCCGCTGCGGGCGCCATCCCGACAGGAACGGTTGCGATCACAGACAATGGCGTCGCTTTGGGAACCGTAACCTTGAACGGCGCCGGGTCCGCTACGCTGGCGATACCGCTCTTCACAGCCGGCGCACACCCGCTTGTCGCAACCTATTCAGGCGACGCGAACTATCATTAAAAACAGCGGGCCGGGACTGCCGTGTCTGCGGGAGTCCCGGCCCGAAAGTACCGTCGCCTCGGTTCAAGGCGGAAGGGAGTGCGTGATGGCCGGGCTCGTGATGCAGATACGTTTGAATCTACGAATCCTAACGACACGCTTTCGAGAAATCATCGAAGCAACGCCCTCTCTGCTGTTGCTCTCCTTCCTGGTGTCTCTTGCGTGGCCCGCCAACGCTCAAAAGGCGCAAGGCACCTATATGCAACAAGTACTGCAGGCAGACCCTTCTCTGCATTGGGCCACTCCGTCGAGCATCTTCTTTGGAGTGCCTCTCGGCGCGACGCAACTCAACGCTACAGCGAGCGTGAGCGGCTCATTCAGCTATTCACCTCGGGCGGGTACTGTTCTGGAGCCTGGATTTCACCACCTATCCGTCACTTTCAACCCGGAGAATAGGAATTTCCGGAACGCAACTGCCGGAGTTCTCCTCTATGTCGGCTCTACTGTGGAATCGACCTTCCATCTTCAACCGATTTATGATGCGACTCATCTTGAGGTGCTCGTCAGCCCGGTGGGAGATTTCCACTCGCCGATCAGCTTCTCCTGCCAGGCGCCAAGGGGCATGTCCTGCGCCGTAAAGCCCGCAGTCGTGCGGCTGATTGGGACACCTGTACGCGTCGCCGTCTCGGTAAGCGGATCCCGCTTCCATAAATTGGGCATGGAACGTCAACAAGCTTCGTTTACAGCGTTCGCGTGTCTTGGATGGTTGATCTGTATCCGATTTATGGGACGTCCGGGCAAGTGGCTAGGGCGAGTCAATTTGCTACTGCTGATGCTTGCGCTGTCCTCAACTCTTGGCCTGACCGGTTGTGGCACCGAAAGACTGGGCGTGGAGATCGTGGTAGTTGCGCGTTCGGTGCTCCCGCAACAATCCGTTCACCTTTTTTGGGTTTCACCGCAATGACGACTGCAGAGGCTCCAATGTTGATCGAGAGCCGCGTTGCAACCTGAGCCGGAGACCACAATGTGTTTCGGACGGTGAATTTGAAGTTCAACCGGTGCATGCGTGTGGCCACGCTGTAGTGTTTCGAAGCAGTACTCAAGTTTTGGATTTCCATGCCGATGAATGACCCTATGGAAGGTAGCGATCAAAGCGACTTCAAGTTTCTCGCGGAAAACAGTGCCGATGTCATTTGTCGTGTGACGCCTGATTACCGCATGGTGTACGTCTCTCCTGCATCGGTGACTGTCCTTGGCTGGACGCCTGAAGAAGTCAGAGCAATGCCGCCCTTTGCCTTGGTTCTTCCTGAAGATGCTCCCGCCATTCGGGCCGCAATCGAAGGCGGTCGTGAGGAGGGAAGTCATATTCCTTGCGCTGGTCGAGTTCGGAAGAAAGATGGCACGATCGTTTGGATCGAAGCGACGGGTCGTCACCGGCGAGACCCTATGACCGGCGAACTCACCGAGACGGTCGTTGTGTTGCGCGACGTAACGGCCCGCAAACTTCAAGAGGATCAGCTTTCCATGCTGGCGCGGACGGATGGTCTGACGGGTTTAGCCAATCGTCGTGCCTTCGACGAGGCGCTGGAACGGGAGTGGAAGCGAACCTTACGGGACGCATCTCCCCTGTCCTTATTTCTGCTGGATATAGATCACTTTAAAGAATTTAACGACGCCTACGGTCATCAGGTCGGCGATGATTGCCTGCGCACCGTAGCGATGACCGTTAGGGATGCCGTTTGCCGCTCGATGGATATCGTGGCTCGGTATGGTGGCGAGGAGATCGGTGTGATTCTTCCCTCTACGGCTGCTAAGGGTGCACTTGGGATTGCGGAAGCGATGCGACACTCGATTGAGGCGCTCGGTCTTTCCCATGTGAAGAATGTAAAGGGGAACGGGGTTGTGACGGCAAGCATCGGAGTGGCTACGGCTTTTGCAAGACACGGCGGAAGCATGACGATGCCCGAAAGCCTTCTCATGTCTGCGGATCATGCTTTGTACAAGGCAAAGCGTGACGGTCGGAATCGCGTGGCCACGACGCTCCTCATCGCCTCTCAGGACCTGACCCGAAGAGACCGACCTTCAGAATGAGTCTAATAGGAGCTTTGGGGCGACACCGGAGCGCCAACCTAGAAGTGCACTGTAGGTTCGACCGACATTCCAGGGCGCATTTCTCCAGTCCGTTCTGACCGGGATCAAGGCGGATCCTCACGGGAACACGCTGAGTGACTTTCAATAGTTCCCGGTTGCATTCTCGGCCGGTAGAACGCCGACGCGATCACCTGTTGCGGCGGCGAGGCTCTCGACATCACCACTGAGGATCGGCAGAGGATATCGATCTTCGCGGTCACTGTCTGGCGCACATGCATCTTGCGAAGCTGAACCTCTTCTACATTCGCTTTGATCCAGGGAGACTCCAGTTACGCGACGATCAAGAGCTGCGCCCCTGGAGCGATCCGCTGGCCTAGCTCCGCGCTTCGCCGCATGACGATTCCAGCGATTGGCGCAATGATGTGGCAGTAGGCGACGCCTTCTTGATTTCGCCCTGGCGTGGAGCATTGCTCGCGGTTTGACCTGCTGCTCGGCCAGCTGTGCTCTGCGTTCGTCGATCGT
>CAZZWG010000183.1:4078-6669 GCA_964657685.1 Verrucomicrobia bacterium Tous-C9LFEB
CGATTCGCCGTAGTAGGCCGAGCTTCTGGTGATTGTTTTTCATTAAGGCGGACAAAGTACCTGTTGAGACGGTTGCGCCCAGGTTTTAGGCCGATACCAAGCAAACGCGAAGTCGGGTGGACCCAAGCCACCCCGGTCACGGTAAAGTCTTAGGGGTGAAATTATTGAAACGTCGCGATCTCTTGAAAACGTCTCCCCTGGCCCTGGCCGCCTTTCCCCACTGGAACGCAACAGCGCAGTCAGCTCAGGGATCTGCCAGCCCCCTATTTTTCGATGTCCGGGCCTTTGGCGCCAGTGGCACGGGCAAGCAGCTCGATACTGCGGGGGTGAATGCGGCCATCGAAGCAGCGGCTGCCGCCGGCGGTGGGACGGTGATCTTCCCGGGAGGAACGTATCTCTGCTTCTCGATCCGACTGAAGAGCAACGTTCACCTGTTTCTCTCGCAGGGAGCGGTGGTACAGGCTGCGGCTTCCCCGCTGCCGGGGCAGACGACGGGCGAACTGGGTGGTGTGTATGACATGGCGGAGCCCAAGAACAGCTACGACGCTTACCAGGATTATGGCCATAATCACTGGCACAACTCGCTCATCTGGGGCGAGGATCTGCACAACACTGGGATCAGCGGACCAGGGCTGATCTACGGCAAGGGCCTGTCCTTCGGGGGCTGGGTGAAGGGTGAGCAGCGCGGCGGCTACCCGCTTTACAACACAACGCAGGCAG
The DNA here is from genome assembly GCA_964657685.1 of Verrucomicrobia bacterium Tous-C9LFEB. Classification (GTDB taxonomy): domain Bacteria; phylum Acidobacteriota; class Terriglobia; order Terriglobales; family Acidobacteriaceae; genus Granulicella. The sequence goes on from CAZZWG010000183.1 coordinate 4,799, forward strand.
GTGTGGGTAACAAAGCAATCGCGCTGAAGAACTGCCGCAATGTAAGCTTCCGGGACTTCAGCATTTTGAAAGGCGGCTGGTTTGGCCTGCTGCTGACCGGGGTGGACAACCTCACGATCAACAATCTCACGATTGACACTGACCGTGACGGGATGGACCTTGACTGCTGCCAGAACGTGCACGTCTCCAATTGCACCGTGAACTCTCCCTGGGACGACGGCATTTGCCCGAAGTCGAGTTTCGCTCTCGGCTACGCCCGCTCGACGCAGAACGTCACGATCACGGGGTGTACGGTTTCGGGGTGCTATGAACTTGGGACGCTGCTGGACGGCACGCGCAAAGTCTTTGCTCCCGGAGGGAATGTCTATCGAACGGGCCGCATCAAGTGCGGCACAGAGTCGAACGGAGGCTTCAAGAATATAGCGATCAGTAATTGTGTCTTTGATGGCTGCAGCAGCCTTTCGCTCGAGAGCGAGGACGGCGCCCATTGCGAAGACATTTGTATCTCCAACATCACAATGCGCGACCTTGTTTACGGCCCGCTTTTCTTCCGGTTGGGTGCACGCCTGCGTGGTCCCAAGGAGAGCACCACGGTGGGAACGCTTCGCCGTGTGTTGGTGTCGAACGTCGTTTCGTATAACTCCGACCCGGCAGTCGGCTGCATCCTTTCCGGGATTCCGGGAAGTCCGATTGAAGATGTGAAGATCAGCAATTTCTTTATGCAGCACAAAGGGGGAGGCACGGCGAAACAGGCGGAGGTGGTTCCCCCGGAACTTGTCGATAAGTACCCCGATCCCGGTGTTTTCGGTCCCATGCCCTCGCAGGGGTTCTTTCTTCGGCACGTGCGTCATCTCGAGATGAGCCATGTGGAGATTGCTCCCATGTCACCCGATGCGCGGCCCGGCTTTGTGCTGGCCGATGTGGAGCGTGCTGACTTTGTCGCGGTCACCGCACCCACATCCCCCGCGGCCTTTGCGTTGCGCAGCGCGAAGGATGTGCGCGTGCACCTGAGTCGCGCCGCAAAGGATGCGATCATCGAAGCCGCACACGATCAGATGCTGTAGCCGGCAGCTTACATGGCAACTGAAGCGGGCGCGGGGCAGTTCCGATGCGATTGTTGGCCGCCCGCTCGACGCAACCGCACGCCCTCCGGTGGCCTATTGCGCGGTGCCCGCGGCAAGGCCTTCGTAGTAGTGCTGGAGCACAAAGAACGCCTGCTTTCTGTGTCCGTCCTCCGAGATGAGGCCCTTGCGGTTAAAGCCATCCTGTAGCCTGGGGATGTTGCGGCCTGGCGAGCGGAAGTCCGTGAGAACCCACGGTGTCATGCCGCACACCTGCGGGATTTTGCTGATCATCACAAGCTGGTGTTTATAAACGTCGGCCTGCTGCTCCTCTGTCCAGCGATCGGCCGGGCGGCCATGATCGCCGTATTTGGCTTCTGCGCCGAACTCCGACATGATGACCGGCTTCTGCGGCAGCGTCCACTCCGCTGCATCGGCATCCTCGGGCTTTCCGCCGTACCATCCGATGTATTCGTTCTGGCCGACGACATCCAGAGCCGCCATGAGGGGATCGTCTTCGACGAGCTTTGTCCCGTTCATGCGCGGGGCGAAGAGAGCGGATGTGATGAGGCGGGTCGAGTCAAGTTTGCGCGCCTGGGTGACGAGGCCGGTGAGGAACTGATTTCTGGCAGCGCTTCTCGATGTTTCATTGGATACCGACCAGAGAATCACGGAGGCCTTGTTGCGGTCGCGGCGTATCATCTCGCCGAGTACCGCGGAGGCCTTCGCATACACCTCCGGCTTGTCCCAGGAGATCTGCTGCCATAGCGGGATTTCGGACCAGATCATGACGCCGTCCCTGTCCGCCTG